>JBJEJE010000019.1:0-1132 GCA_051877755.1 Lachnospiraceae bacterium
AATGTCTGCAATACTCCTACTGCGCTGTTAAAAAATGCCATAATTCTTTGTCCTCCTTGTTTTTAGGCACAAAAAAATAGGCAGGATGCTCTTTGTTCATGAACATCCTGCCTACCAGTGCCATCTTCTCATATTCAGTTCCTCATAGTTTAATTTCAGTTACCTCGACCTGCTGATTCTTTTTCAGTACAAGTCGGTGTTTCAAATACTTTTCTACATCAAAAGTATATTTCGGGTTTGCTTCCGAAAGTTCCCGATAACGCTTGTGCTTTGTAATGTCAAACTTATCACTAAGGAATGGTCTGACACCTCTAAGCTGCACAATACATTTACTTCCATCCATTACCGCAAGTTCATCCCTCGACATCAAATCCTTACCAGTTTTTTGATAATTGATGCCGTAAGACTGGCTCTGTCCTCTGGTATCGGATGTATTGAATAAGTCAATGGTTTCCTTGCCAAGCGTTTCTGAAATTTCCTTTAGCGTTGTTCCCTCTTTACCACCTAAGAAAATGGTGGTGTCACAGTTACCCTCAATCGTATCTGCGTTATCCTTATAAATACTCTTTAGCTGGCTCTTTGCCTGTAATATTAAAGCTGCGCTTATTTCCCTGCTTCGGATTACCGCTATAAGCCTCTGCATATCCGGAATTTTGATATTTGCGAACTCGTCCAAGAGACAGCGCACATGAACCGGAAGCCTACCTCCATATTCATCATCTGCTTTGGTACACAGAATATTGAACATCTGCGAACAGCATAGGGCTGTTACAAAATCAAAAGTACTGTCCGTGTCACTGGTAATGATAAAAAGTGCTGTCTTCCTATCCCCCAGTGTATCAAGTTCCAGTTCGTCATAGCTCATAAGCTCTCTAAGCTCTGCAATATCAAATGGTGCTAATCTCGCACCACAGCTTATCAAAATAGATTTTGCTGTCTTTCCTGCAGCCAGCTTGTACTTCCGGTACTGCTTTACTGCAAAATGATCCGGTGCTTTCTCTGCAAGCTCCTCAAACATAAGGTCAACTGCATTCTTGAAATTCTCGTCATCTTCCCTCGTTTCAGATGCGTTAATCATTTCCAGTAGGGTAATGATATTCTTTTCTTCCTCCGGTGCTTCATACCAGATATA
>JBJEJE010000019.1:1232-4340 GCA_051877755.1 Lachnospiraceae bacterium
GTTTTACCTGAACCAGAACCACCGATAACAAGTACATTCTTATTTCTTGCATACTTCGGCATCTTTGGACGGCTGTTCATAGTTAGCCCTTCTGTCTGGGAAAGTATGATATTCTGCTCCGGGTTTTCATCCATATATGGCTTTATATCCTCCGGTTTCCCCCATCTGGCAGAACCGTATTCCTCTCCCTGTCTGAATTTTTTCGCATTTTTGCTTTTCATATACAATGCCAGCTTTAGAATCACTACCACCGCAACACCTACCAGCATATCTACTGGATGGATACTGGGGAGTGGATTTTTGAATGCACTCTTGAAGTACATCATACATCCGTATATCTTCATTCCTGCATTCTTGGCATCCACCATACGGTAAAGCCAGCTGATCTTGTCAGCAAAGTACCAGATAAAAAGAAACGGAAGATTGAGGATAAGCAATTTTTTCAAATCCTTTTTCATCTTTCCTGTCCCCTGTCCTTTGTCCTGACCTTTTCACGCTGCTTCATATTCTTTACCATTTCCACAGCTTTTGCCAGTTTTGCACGTACTGACTGCTTGACCTGCGATTTCTTTAGATTTACTTTCGTATAATCCTTAAATGCCTCTGTCATCACATCCACATCCCTTGCCTTGAAAAAGACAATATACTTGGGGGGATGCACAGAAGAATCTTTCTTTAGCGCAAAATCAATTCCATATTTCCGGGCTGTCCTCTCAAAATCCTTGATGTTTCCATCCGTAATCTCAATGTTGGAAAGTCCGGTGTTTTGTTTCATCAGTTGCGCTACAGATTGCTTTCCATGCTTTTGCACATCTGCGGTTGGCTTTTTGTTCTTCTGATCCTGCAAATACTTTTCCAATGCCCGGCGTAATTCCGCTGCACCCATTTTGACATTACTTAATACAAGAGCAACTACTTTTTCATTGATTTCATCCTGCATGGGTTTCCTCCTTTCCTTCGTGATACAGGGTGCATTTCTTTCCTACAGGGTGGATGCACCCTTTCCCATAACCATATTCTCATTCAAATCCTCCTCTCATATCGTGATTGACCAACTGCTGATAATAGTTGTTTATCGTAAGTGGTGCATTATATAAAACAGTAAGTAGATACTGCTTTACATTCCTAATCTTGGAACAATTATTGTTAAGGCAATCCATAACATACCGGATGTGACCGCTATCCAATTTGAGGAAGCGTGATTTCACTACCTCTTTGGGCTTGTCATCTCCGGCGATCCGGATAATACTGCGCTGGCTGCATATGGTGTCTACCATAAGTTCCACCAGTTCATCCAGTTCCTCTTTTCTGTATTCATTCAGCAGGTATGGGTATTCAATATTCTCATGGATAAGTTCCAGATATTGTTGCCGTTCCCTGCACATTCTGTCAGCATCTTCTTGTGAATACATTCCTGCCTCCTATCAAAAAAGAGCATCCTGCCTATGTGACAAAATGCTCTCTGCTTCATTCCTATTTATTTGTAAAATACATTTCAAGTGCCTTTTCTATGATAGACACCGCTTCCTTCGGCTCTACATCATGAAAGTACTTATGATATACTGCCGTACCGAGCTTCACGCTCTGGAATTTCTTTTCCTGCTTCTTTCCATTTACCAAATCATCAATGGTATCATTCACATACTGCTCTGTCAGCGTTTCATCATTTTCTCTGAACATCTTGGCTATATCCTCACTGATTTTATAGCCGTATTCGCTCACTGCCTTAAATACCCATAGTTGCTTTTCCTCCGGCAGAAATGATATATGGAAATATGCTCCCTTTGCTATGGCATTATTATCTACCATATCCTTAAAGGGCTGCACCAGATGATTGATTCTAAGCATTCTTGCCATCTTACTTCCGGACATTCCATACTCACTGCTGATAGCATCCCTTTTATCTAACTTCTGGTCAGATTGACCAGAGGTTGATTCAATGCCACTCATTTTTTCAATCTCACGGATGATGTCATTACGCTTTCCCTGACTGATTACCCTATCATATTCAATTTCAAGGGCAGCTGCTTGTTCACTTGGTAATAACTCTGAAAATCCTCTCTGTATAAGGTTGGTTTCAATAACGTAGGTATAGGCTTCCTTCTCGGTAAGACCTATCTTTTCAATTACCGGAACTTCTGTAAGACCTGCCAATATCGCTGCATTCAGTCTATTGTGACCGGAAAGGATTTCCAGCTTTCCCTTATACATTCTTACAAGTATCGGTATCATAATACCATGCTCTCTAATGCTCTCCACCATATCATCAAGTCTCTGTCCCTCATACAATTTGAACGGATGATTATGGAAAGGTACAAGCTGGTCTACAGGTACTTTCTTTACTTCATTATCCTTGCTTACGCTTACACTGTCATCATCCAAATAATCAAGTACATCAGATGCCAGCTTTCTTTTCTCTAATCCCTTACTCACAGCTTACTACCTCCTTTGCCAATGATTGATATGCGATACTTGCCGGAGAAGTTGCAGAATATTCAGCTACATTCTCCCCTGCATAAAGAGATTCCCCTACCTTTATTGTGTAAGGTATCTTTGAATCAAAAATCTTTATCCTGTCTGCTGTATATTCCATAAGGTCTTGATATACCCTGCGATACAGCTTCGTTCTGAAATGGCACATGGTTAAACAGATGCCGGAAATCCCCAGTTTGGGATTGATTCTCTTTCTTACCTTAACAATGGACTTAATCAAATCATCCAATCCTTCCAATGAAAAATACTGGGGACTAACTGTAATCATCACATCATCTGCTACTGCCAGCGCATTGATGGTCAGTATTCCAAGTGACGGATTCGTGTCAATCAGAATGTAATCATAATCGTCCCTTAATGGCTCAATGATTTCTGCCAATGTTCTTTCTCCACCTGCTTCTGCCAACAGCTTTGCTTCGATTGTTGACAATGCTCTGTTTGAACCAATGAAATCCACACCATCACAGTCATAGATGTATTCTGATTTTTCTGGCAGTACCATTTCATCTTCACTCTCAATACAGATATTCATAAGGTCTGCTATTGTCATATCAATAGACTGCTTACCCTCTTTTGCCAAGCAGGATGTCAAATTACCCTGATGGTCAAAATCAA
>JBJEJE010000020.1:0-22325 GCA_051877755.1 Lachnospiraceae bacterium
TTTCAAATAGTGGAATTTAAACTTACAAAGTGGAATTTACTTTTTCAATTCACCAAATACAAGAAAAAGTCACACCCCGAAAATAAAACATTTTCGAGGTGTGCTGACTCATTATACCCTTTTCCCTATTTGGTAATCTTATACTTAATCTTCAGTGTCTTTTTTACTTTTCCTTTACCCTTAATGGTAACGGTTGCTGTTCCCGGGCGACTACAATTCTTATAAGTAACCTTATAATACTTCTTATTTAAACCTTTGATGGTAATCTTTGGTTTTACCGCTTTTCCCTTATATTTGTAACTCTTTTTAATGTTAATATAGTAAGCCCGGATATCATCAGAGGATTTCACCTTTGCATCTTTATAGGTGTCATATACCCCCTGTGTATTTTTAGAAAAAGTATTCTTTTTCAGGGTAATCGTTGAACCCTGGGTACGTATTCCATACAGTTTGTTGCCCTTAATTTTATTATTTTGAATCACTGCTGTACTGTTATTCCAGATACAGATACCATTGGACTTTGCACTTTCAAATGTATTATTGGTAATGGTAAAGTTGCTGCCATTAGAAATGGTAATACCATTTTTTGCACGCAGGCCACTGGTGGTTGCCGGATTATAAGAGGTTCCATTAGCTACCACATTGTTATTGATAACGCCCTGAGAACCACTGGCATATACAAAAGTAGTACAATTCTTTGCTGTATTATTACGAATCGTAACATTTGTAAGATTCGGTAAATTAATACATGCATTAGAAATATTATTAAATGTATTATTCTCAATCAAAATATTGGTAGATGGCTTAGAGCCTGATGTATGTGTACCAACTCCCGACATATAGTCGTGTATATTACAATTTCGAATGGTGATTGTATCACATGCTGTTCCATCATATGGTTTCATTGCAGGTGCACTCACAGAAGAACAATAATCTATCTGGATTGCCTCTTTGTCAGCCTGTGAAGCAGTGTATCCGGCTTTTGTGCACATGGTATAACCATATAATTCCACATTCTCCACCCGTGCATTCTGCACTCCGGCAAATTCAATCAAATGTGCACCACTATTATTCTTAATTGTTGTATTGGTGACAGTAATATTCTTTGCATGTCCAAAATAAAAACAATCCGCATCCTGCTCTCCTGTGGCATTACCATCCCATGTACCACCGGTAATATTAATATCCCTACACTGGGTATAGCCTGTTTGTCCTGTCGTTTCTGTTGCATTTGGATCGGTACGGTTTATCAACATATGTACGCCACTGGCACTCTGCATTCTCTTAACCACCGCATTATCCGTCAGGACTATATTGGTCTCGGTATATACTTTCAATGTATTGCCAATATAGTATGTGCCATCTGGGAAAATTACTGTAATTGGCTCATCAATTAAGGTAGCATATTTTAAAATCTTATTGATTTTTGATGCGTCATTACTCTTATCTGTTCCATCCACACCAAGTTCCACTATATTAAATTCCGTCTGGTATACCCTGATCACAAATGTATCCAGCACCTTGGAATCTTCATCTGTATAAGCTGTAATCGTTGCTTCACCAATACCAGTAGCGGTAATCACACCAGAGCTGTTTACCGTAGCAACATCCTTATCTGAAGTCTTATAACTAATTTTATTGTTCGTTGCATTCTCCGGAATAAGTGTAGTTTTCAATTCATAAGTACCATTTATTTTCAGTGTAAGATTATCTATCTTATTTTGAATAACGATTTTCTCAACCGGAATCTTCGTAATCGTTATCTCACACTGAACTGATAATGTTTTCGTAATGGATTCCCCATCCAGTTCATACTCTACAGGATATGACACTGTCACCTGTGCAGTTACAGGATAACTAGTCTGCATATGACCGGTTACAAGACCATTTTCATTTACTGTTGCAATCTGTTCATTTGATGATTTAAATGTTAATTTATCTGCATTTACCGGCTCTTTTTTACCAGATGCATACACTAAATCTGCACTTAACTGGAACGTATCTGTAGCTTTCATAGAATGTGCAGTTTGATTCAATTCGATGAAAACAGGAACATCAATGACTTTTACCGTAATAGTATCCTGTATCTTCTGATTCTTATTTGAATACACTGTAATCGTTGTTTCACCAGCCTTATTGGCTTTGATAAAACCTGCATTTTCCTCACTGACACTGACAATCTCTGAATCTGTACTAGAATATACAGCTTCTTTTGAAGCACCAACTGGCAAAATCTTAACCAATTCAGATAAATTATATGTATCATTAACAATAAGTGTTTTTGTATCCTTGAATATCTCTATGCTCTCAATGGAAAGTGGTGTTACATTAACTGTAAATGTACCTGTCTGTGTTGGCGCATCTTCTGCGGAACTGAGTCTCCAGGTAACAGTAACATTTACCGACTGTTCTGTGCTTCCATCTATCACAGTTACTTCTCCTTCGTCGGATACCGTAACAATCTCTTCATTTAAAGATTTGTATGTAAATATTTGTCCCTCATCCGTCACTTCACTTGTATTTCCATCTTCTGTTTTCAATACTTTCACATAAGACTTCAAATCTAATGTACCATCAGCCGAAGTACTTGATGAAGTAATATCTTTTCCATCACCATCCTTAAATACAATCTTGTATTCCGGATTCCCTTCTGCTGCCAATACCTCATTCGCACCGACTGGGCTCCACAAGGAAACACCCAAAACCATAATCATGATAAAACTCATTATTCTTGCTTTTAGTCGTTGCATTAATATTCCCACCTTTCTGTATATCTAAAAATATATTTTTATGTACATTTCAGACTTTTGAATCTGTCCTGACATGTACATTTTTACACATATTTGAGTATAATAACATGGAATTGTGAAATTTACAAGAAATCATCCTAAAGCGATTCAAATCATTTATATTTTTTATTATGCGTTCCATGTTAAATCATAAATATTCCACTTCTATCAGCGTCAAACCGCAGGCCGCCGCCTTATGACCAGCCCTAGTCCGGTCCTTTGCCTCAAGGATATTCTTTACCTCCTCCGGCGGTATCATTCCCATTCCCACCTTCAACAGGGAACCAACAATGATTCTTACCATATTGTAAAGAAAGCCATTTCCGTTAATCCGTATCCGAACCATATTTCCCTCACGGATTACCTTGATATAATATATTGTCCGGACCGTATTTTCCACATCCTCTTTTGGTGTGCAAAAGCTTTTGAAATCGTGTTCTCCCACAAGATAATCCGCTGCTTTCTGCATTTTTTCCTCATCCAAATGATAATAGACAAAATGAGAGTACAGACGTACCATCGGATCCGGAAACTGTGCATTGTATATCCGGTATTCATAGGTTTTACGTGTATCACAGTATCGGGGATGAAAATCCGGTGCCACTTCCTCGGATTTCTGAATCCGGATATCATCCGGCAACAGATTATTGATGGCATAGCTGATTTTTTCCGGTGGCATAGTAACATCAGCATCAAATACCGCCACATTTCCCAAGGCATGAACTCCAGAATCCGTCCGGCTGGCACCAATTACTGCAATCTCTTCCCCAAAGAATCTGGTTAATGTTCTATTCAACACCTCTTCCACCGTAATTCCGTTTTTCTGAATCTGCCAACCGCAATAATTCGTTCCATCATATGCGACTGTTAGTTTAATACGTTTCATAATTCTCTTCCCACCTGTTACTTCAAACAAACTATAGACAGTATACCCAATTATCTGCATACTCGTCCATGTAAATCCATTCTCAGAATTTTACTGCTAAGACTACCATGCCTACCAGATAAATCATCACAAAAATATAAGCAATGTAATCCCGTCTTTGGTATTGCAAAGGCTTCATCTTTGTTCTTCCCTCTCCACCATGATAGCACCTTGCATCCATTGCCAAAGCCAGCTCATTACTCCGCCTTACTGCAGACACAAACAAGGGAATTATAATTGGTATCAGTTTTTTCAGTCTGACAAATAGATTTCCTTCCTTGAAATCCATTCCTCGTGCCATCTGGGCTTTCATTATCTTATCAAGTTCCTCCACCAAAATCGGCACAAAACGAAGGGCAATGGACATGATCATTGCAAATTCATGCACAGGTACATGGATTTTTTTCATCCAGCCCAGCATTTTTTCTAATCCATCTGTCAAAGCATTTGGTGTTGTGGTATAGGTCATCATGCTGGAACCAATTATCATAAAAACCAGCCGCAGTCCCAGATAAATGGCAGCCATAAGTCCTGCCTTCGTAATCCGGATAAACTTCCATTCAAATAAAACAGACGCACCTTTAACGGTAAACAGATTGATCACTACTGTAAACAGAATGATCAGCCCCAATGCTTTTAACCCTTTTACAATAAACCGAAAGGGAACATGAGAAAGCCTTATATAACCTATCAAAACCAGAAACGCCGTCAAATATAAGAAGGGATTCCTTCCAAAAAACAAAGTCATCACATAAACCGAAGCAATAACAATTTTCACCCGTGGATCAAGGCGATGAATAATGGAATCTGTATTATAAAATTGTCCTATTGTCATATCTCTAACCATTTTCTGCCTGCTCCTGTATATCTTATCAATCAGCTTTTTACATAATTGCTGCTATGCCTTCATCTTTAACAGTTCTCCACAAATATCTATTTGTCGGCATTTGGTAATATCAACGCCAACGCCCGCATTTTTCAAATCATGCAAAATTTTAATTCCCACTGGTACAGAAAGTCCCATCTGATTCAGTTCTCTTTCCTGTCCAAATATTTCCCAGGCATAACCATCCATGCATTTTTCCCCTTTTTCCATCACCACAATCCGTTCTGCATACTCTGCCACTTCTTCCATGGAATGGGAAACAACCACGATGGTAATCCCCTGTTTTTCCTGCAATTTTTTTAACATGGTAAGCAACGCCTTTGCAGAAAATGGATCTAATCCTGCTGTCGGCTCATCCAATACCAGATACTCCGGCTGCATTGCCAAAACACCGGCAATTGCCACACGCCGTTTCTGACCTCCCGACAACTGCAATGGTGATGTATCATAGATGGTATCCGGCAATCCTACTGCTTCAATTGCCTCATAGGCTCGTTTCTGGGCTTCCACCTTTTGAATATCCATATTTTCCGGACCAAAGCAGACATCCTTTTCCACCGTTTCTGCAAACAATTGATACTCCGGATACTGGAAGACCAAACCCACTTTCTGTCTTAACTCCTTCATGGAAAAATCTTTATCTGTGATATCCTGTCCATTGAAATATACATTTCCCTCTGTGGGCAGATACAATCCATTCAAATGCTGCATCAAAGTAGATTTACCAGAACCGGTATGACCAATCACAGCTACAAATTCGCCTTTTCCTATCTTCAGATTCACATTATTCAAAGCAAGTTTTTCATCTGCAAACCCTTTATTGTACAGGTAACTTACATGATTCAGCAGAATTCCTTCCGTCAGTTTCTTATCCTCTGGCTTTTCTTCCTGTATTATTTCTCCGGACCTATTTGGGAGTGGAGCACTGATCTCTGAAACATGTACTGTTTTTCCCGTATTTTCTATATATTTTTCACACAACAACGCACTTAATTCTCTGTCATTATGTACCCTGGCACCTTCTGCCTTCGATAAAATTCCCTGACTAACAAGGAAATACAAATACTGATAAAACGCCGGCAGAGTCAGACCACACTCATCAAGTAGTGTCTGTTGGGCAAAAATCTGTTCCGGAGAACCCTCGCCCATTATTTTACCGTCTTTCATCACAAAAACCTTATCCGCTGATAAAACTTCATCCATATGATGGGTAATCAAAATAATGGTAATCCCTTTTTCTTTCTGTAAATACCTTGCCGCCTCTATCATCTGTTTTCGCCCCTGCGGGTCTAACATGGATGTAGCCTCATCAAAAATAATGCATTTTGGCTCCATTGCCAGTACACCGGCAATTGCCACACGCTGTTTCTGTCCGCCTGACAAGTGATTTGGAGACTGGTTACGGTATTCCTCCATTCCTGTCACATCCAGAGCCTCATTTACCCGGTTCCAGATATCCCCGGTGGAAATTCCCAGATTCTCCGGGCCAAATGCCACATCTTCCTCCACCAGATTTGCCACAATCTGATTATCCGGATTCTGAAATACCATACCGGCAGTCTGACGGATATGAAGCCGGACTTCCTCATCCGCAGTATCCATGCCATCCACAATGACTTCGCCCTCTCCAGGTAACAGTAACGCATTGATGTGCTTGGCAAGAGTGGATTTACCGGAACCGTTTCGACCAAGGATTGCAATAAACTCTCCTTGATTCACATCCAAAGAAACATCCTGCAACGCCTCTACCATTTCTTCAATGTTGCCCTCATCATCCCGTCTGAAATATTCAAATGTAAGATTTTTGATGTCGATTAGTTTCATTCCTATAATCCTTCTTTAATTCTATTATCAGTCGGTGTCTGACAGTAACTTTATTACCTTTATATAAATAACGTTGCAAATGAAAATACTGTCCAAAATACAATAGGGGACTGTGTAACAGTCCCCTATTTGACAAATTGAATTATCTTATACTAACTCGATGATAACTTCCATAGCTGCATCGCCCTTACGAGGTCCAATCTTAATGATTCTTGTATAACCACCGTTACGGCCTGCATACTTAGGACCATACTCATTGAATAACTTTTCTGTTAAATCAACTTTCTTGGTTCCTCTCTTCTTACCAGCTGCCTCAGTTGGAACCTCAACAACCGGGTAAAGAACCTTTAACATCTGTCTTCTTGCATGTAACTTAGATGGCTGATCCTTCTTTACAGTCTTCTCAACTTCATCATAAACAGTAACCTTCTTACCATCTACAACTTCCTTGATTCTCTTGCCATCTTTGTCTTTCTTTGCAACCTTGGCAGTTACAGTAACTTCATCATAGTTATCTTTTTCCTTAACTGCCATTGTGATCAGGCTCTCAGCAATCTTGCGGATTTCTTTTGCTCTTGCTTCTGTTGTTCTGATCTTGCCATTATATAATAACTGTGTAACCTGGTTACGAAGTAATGCTTTTCTTGCTGCCTGTTTCTTTCCAAGCTTTCTATACATTGCCATGATGTATTTCCTCCTTCACTTTGCTTACTAATCCTTCGGCTTAAGTGTTCTTTCTTTAATTACTCATCTCCATTATTCAATGACAAACCTAATTCTTTTAACTTATTCAGGACTTCTTCTAATGACTTACGTCCCAAATTACGAACCTTCATCATGTCCTCTGGAGTCTTGCTTGTTAATTCTTCTACAGTATTAATACCTGCTCTCTTCAAGCAGTTAAATGAACGAACAGATAACTCTAATTCATCAATGTTCATCTCTAATACTTTTTCTTTTTCGTTATCTTCTTTCTCTACCATAACCTCTGCAGACTTTGCATTCTCTGATAGATCAATAAATAAGTTCAAATGCTCGCTTAATACTTTTGCTGCTAAGCTTACCGCCTCATCCGGTGCCAATGTACCATTGGTATATACATCCAATGTAAGCTTATCATAATCGGTAATCTGACCAACACGTGTATTCTCTACTGTAAGATTTACACGCTCTACTGGTGTATAAATAGAATCCACTGCAATCATATCAATTGAAGCATCATCCTTCTTATTCTTGTCAGAACCTACATAACCTCTACCCTTTGTGATAGTAAGTTCCATATCAAATCTGGCCTCTGGACCGCTCAAAGTAGCAATCACCAAATCCGGATTCAAAATCTCAATATCACTATCTACATGAATATCTGCTGCGGTAACAACACCTTCGCCAACATACTCAATATAAGCCTGCTTTGGTTCATTCGAACTGCTGTTATTCTTAATAGCTAATTCCTTGATGTTCATGATGATTTCAGTCACATCTTCTTTTACACCTGGTATAGAACTAAACTCATGTAAAACACCTTTGATTTTTACATAACTTACGGCTGAACCTGGTAATGATGATAACATGATTCTTCTCAAAGAGTTACCAAGTGTTGTACCATAGCCTCTCTCTAAAGGTTCTACTACAAATTTACCGTATCTGTTGTCTTCTGAAATCTCGGCGATTTCAATTCTTGGTTTTTCGAATTCAAACACGTTAGGAACCTCCTTTTAGGTTTTATATATACCTAAGCTTACTTAGAATATAACTCGACGATAAGTGTTTCATTTACAGGAACATCAATCTGCTCTCTTAATGGTAACTCTGTTACAGTACCAGTTAAGTTCTCCTGATCAGACTCTAACCATGCTGGAACTAATCTTCCGCCTGTTACCTCTAAAATATCTTTATATCTCTGAAGAGATTTACTCTTCTCACGAATCTCAATCTTATCTCCAGCTTTTACTCTGTATGAAGGAATGTTTACACACTTGCCGTTAACTAATACATGCTTGTGGTCAACAATCTGTCTAGCTTCCTTACGAGTTCTTGCAAAACCTAAACGAAATACAACATTGTCTAATCTGCACTCTAATAAGATCATTAAGTTTGGACCAGTCAAACCTTTCATTCTCTCTGCTGTTGCATAAAGATTACGGAAAGGCTTCTCCAATACGCCGTAGATGAATTTCGCTTTCTGCTTTTCACGAAGCTGTAAGCCGTACTCACTCATCTTTCTATTTGCTCTGATTAACTGTCTATTTGACTTCTTATCAATTCCGAGAACTTGAGGCTCCATACCTAAAGATCTGCATCTTTTAAGAACTGGTGTTCTATCTACTGCCATCTAACTGTACCTCCTATTACACTCTTCTACGTTTTGGTGGACGACAACCATTGTGTGGAACTGGTGTTACGTCACGAATACTCAATACTTCAAGACCTGCTGCCTGAAGCGCACGAATTGCTGCCTCACGACCTGAACCCGGTCCCTTAACCATAACGTCAACCTTCTTTAAACCGTGAATAAGAGCTGCCTTTGTAGCAGTCTCTGCTGCCATCTGTGCTGCATAAGGAGTTGACTTCTTAGAACCCTTGAATCCCAACTCTCCAGCACTTGCCCATGAAAGAGCATTACCTTCATTATCGGTTAATGTAACAATTGTATTATTAAAAGATGACTGAATATGAGCCTGTCCATGTTCAACATTCTTCTTAACACGCTTCTTCGTCACTTTTTTTGTAACTTTAGCCATTAAACTTAACCTCCTGTTAAATATAAATGAATCTCAAACTATAACTTATTTCTTCTTGTTTGCAACGGTTCTCTTTGGACCCTTACGAGTTCTTGCATTTGTCTTAGTCTTCTGACCACGAACTGGCAAGCCCTTTCTATGACGGATTCCACGATAGCATCCGATTTCCTGTAAACGCTTAATATTCAAAGCGACCTCTCTACGTAAATCACCTTCTACCATCTGTGTCTCGTTGATAACCTCACTGATTCTCTTAACTTCTTCATCAGTTAAATCACGAACACGAGTATCAGGATTAACATTTGCTTCTTTTAAAATACGCTGAGAAGAAGGAAGTCCGATACCATAAATATAAGTAAGACCGATCTCAATACGTTTTTCTCTTGGTAAATCTACACCTGAAATACGAGCCATTGTGACTGTGCACCTCCATAAATTAATTCTTTTTCTTGCATGTCTGGATGTTCAAACTATCAACGTATCCGTATGTATCATATACGGGTGAAATGCATACGTTTTCATTTGCCAATCCATTCTATTGATATGTTGCGCAGGCTAATGACAACCTGCACTACAGCCGCTTTCTAAATCATCTTCTATACTTATAATGATCATATAGAAGGAACTTCGCACTGGGAATACAGTGCTACTTTGGTTAACAAACTCTGAGGGGTTTCAAGATGGGCTATCATCTAACCTTGTCTCTGTTTGTGCTTAGGGTTCTCACAGATAACTCTGATACTACCTTTTCTTTTAATGACTTTGCACTTATCGCAAATTGGTTTTACGGATGCTCTAACCTTCATTAAAATCTCTCCTTTCAAATCTGTAAAAAGTCCGCTACGAATATCTATTCTATCATTTATATTTCTTCATTGCAAGTAAAATTTTCTATATTTTATAAGAAATTTTATTTTTCTCTCCATTTAATTCTTCCTTTGGTTAAATCATATGGAGACAATTCCAGCGTAACCTTATCACCAGGTAAAATTTTAATGTAATTCATTCTTAATTTTCCACTGATGTGTGCCAATACTTCGTGACCATTCTCCAATTCTACTTTAAACATTGCATTTGGCAACTTTTCAATAACAGTTCCTTCAATTTCAATTACATCTGCTTTAGACATATATAAATCCTCCTATTCATAAATCCATTCGACTCTATGCATTCTGCACTGTTTCTTCTATATATTATAGTGCAATGCCGGGAGCTTGTGAAAGAATTTCTGGTTCTCCCTCTGTAATCAGAATTGTATTTTCATAGTGTGCCGACGGCATACCATCCTCCGTCACAACTGTCCAGTCATCATCTTCCCAGTATACATCATATTCCCCTAAGTTAATCATCGGTTCTACTGCAAGGGTCATACCCGGGCGAAGCTTGGTTCCTCTTCGGAGTCCCACAAAATTAGGAACCTCCGGTTCCTCATGCAGCTTTGACCCTACACCATGACCCACCAGGTCTCTAACAACGGAATATCCATGGGATTCTGCATATTCCTGAACCGCTCTGGATATGTCACAGATATGATTGCCCGGAACCGCCTGTTTGATTCCCTCAAAGAAACATTCCCTTGTCACCTTTACCAATTCCTTTACTTCCTCTGATACAGCAGGCATAACCAATGTTCTTGCTGCATCCGAATGATATCCTTTATAAATAACACCTGCATCCAGGCTTACAATATCATCTTCCTGTATGATCCGATGTTTATTCGGAATGCCATGTACCACTTCCTCATTAATAGATACGCAGATAGATGCCGGGTATCCGTTATAATTCAGGAAAGAAGGGATACATCCATAGCTTCTGATAATCTCTTCACCGATCCGGTCTACTTCTAGTGTAGACATTCCTGGTTTCACACGTTTTGCCAATTCATCATGGGTGAGGGCGAGAATTCTTCCCGCCTCACGCATGAGTTCAATTTCTGCTGTTGATTTAATTGAAACTGCCATTCTTATTCACCTAAAATCTTAACAATTGCATCAAAGACGTCCTTCATATCAACGGTTCCGTCTACCTCAGCAATAATTCCTTTATTTGTATAATAATCAATCAATGGCTGTGTCTGTTCATGATAAACAGAAAGTCTGTTCTTTACAGTTTCCGGCTTATCATCATCACGAATGATCAGATCGCCGCCACAGGTATCACATTTACCCTCTACCTTTGTTGGGCTGTACACTACATGATAGGTTGCTCCGCAGCCTACACAGGCACGTCTGCCACCCATTCTGTTAATAATATTCTCATCCGGAACTTCTACATTGATTGCATAATCAACACTCTCACCAATTGCAGTCAGCGCCTTATCCAATGCTTCTGCCTGTGGGATAGTTCTTGGAAAACCATCTAACACATATCCATTTGCACAATCCGGCTCTTTGAAACGGTCAATCACAAGATCTACAACCAACTCATCCGGTACAAGCAAACCTTTATCCATATATTCCTTTGCCTTTGCTCCCAACTCTGTCCCGTTCTTGATGTTAGCACGGAAAATGTCGCCGGTAGAAATGTGTGGAATATTGTACTTTGCCGCAATCATTTTTGCCTGTGTACCCTTTCCTGCTCCTGGTGCACCTAACATGATAATCTTCATAACCTCATCCTCCTTTTAATTATCTTCTTCTCTATGAACGAGCGAAAGCTGCGCCTATTTTATCAGAATAAACGCAGTTTTCGTGCTTCATGTATTTAATTATTCAGGAATCCTGAATAGTTACGGACTAACATCTGAGATTCTAACTGCTTCATTGTCTCAAGGATAACTCCTACGATAATGATCAAAGATGTACCACCGAAGGAAACATCTGCTTTAAACATTCCATTAAAGAAAATAGGAATCAAAGCAACAATCAACAAACCGATTACACCAATCAAAACAATGTAATTCAGAATCTTATTTAAATAGTCCTGTGTTGGCTTTCCTGGACGAATACCTGGAATAAATCCACCACTCTTTTTCATATTATTGGCAACTTCCATCGGATTAAACGTAATGGAAGTATAGAAATATGCAAAAATAACATTCAAAAGAATATAAATAATCAATCCAACAGAAGCCCATGGATATTCAGGATTAAACCAGTAATTCTGATTCAAGCCCTGCAAAATCTTCTGCCATGTTGTTCCTACACCAACATTAAATAAATTGATGATTATTGACGGAACTGATAACAAAGAAGATGCAAAGATAATCGGAATAACTCCGGCAGTATTCACTTTAAGAGGAATATAGCTTGACTGTCCGCCTGCCATTTTTCTTCCCTGAACCTTTTTGGAATACTGTACTGGAATACGTCTTTCTGCATCCTGCAAAATAATTACCAAAATCGTTGTTCCAATTACAACAGCTGCAATAATACATACTGCAATAACAGCCTGAACAAGATCTTTGTTCTTTACAAACATGGTATAAAGATTGGAGAAATCATTTGGCATACGGGATACAATATTAATCAACAGAATAATGGAAATACCATTGCCAATACCTTTATCCGAAATTCTTTCTCCTAACCACATGATGATACAGCTTCCTGCTGTTAATGTTACAATAATTGTTAAGATAGCAAATACACTTGTATCACCAAGAGCTCCCTGTCTTGAAAAACCAATGGAAAGACCTGCACTTTCAATGATAGCAAGACCAACCGATACATAACGGGTAATCTTGTTCATTTTCTTTCTGCCATCCTCTCCATCACGATGCATCTCCTCCAAAGCCGGAATTGCAATCGTTAAAAGCTGCATAATAATGGATGCTGTAATATATGGTGTTACACTTAATGCAAATACTGACATGGATAAAAAGGATCCACCAGTGAACGAATCAATAAAGCTGTAGGAACTTCCTACCACACTTTCCAGGTACTGCTGTACCTGGGCAACATCGATACCGGGAATTGGTATCTGGCAGCCCAGACGTACAACAACTACAATCCAGAATGTGTAAATCATCCGTTTCCTTAACTGCTCAATTTTGAATGCATTTATTAAGGTTTTGAACATATTACATCACCTCTGCTTTTCCACCAAGAGCCTCGATTTTTTCTACTGCTGAAGCACTGAAAGCATTTGCCTTAACAGTAAGCTTCTTTGTCAATTCACCATTTCCTAAAATCTTAACGCCATCCTTTGGATTTCTAACAATACCTGCTCCAAGTAATGTATCAACAGATACTTCTGCACCATCCTCAAATACATTTAAAGCGGATACGTTAATTGCAACGATTTCCTTTGAGCTAGGACATGTAAATCCTCTCTTTGGAAGTCTTCTATATAATGGCATCTGACCACCTTCAAAACCAGGTCTTGTTGCTCCTGAACGAGCTTTCTGACCTTTATGACCTTTACCTGCAGTCTTACCATTTCCTGATCCATGGCCACGACCTTTTCTGAAATTATCACTCTGCTTAGAACCCTCTGCCGGCTTTAATGTAGATAAATTCATTTACGTGCACCTCCTTATCTAATATTATATTAAATCTCTTCTACCTTCACTAAATGTCTAACCTGCTGAACCATTCCCTGTGTAGCAGCATTGTTTGGAAGTTCTACTGTCTTATGCATTTTTCTAAGACCTAATGCTTCCAATGTCTTTTTGTGCTTTGGAACAGCTCCGATTGGAGACTTTACTAAAGTAACTTTTACTCTATCTGCCATTTTAAAATCCTCCTTAACCTAGAATCTCTTCAACAGATTTTCCGCGAAGTCTTGCAACCTCTTCAGGAGTCTTTAAGTTTGTAAGACCATTGATTGTAGCCAAAACTACATTCTGCTTATTATTAGAACCTAAAGACTTGGTACGGATATTCTTGTATCCAGCTAGCTCTAACACCTTACGTGCAGGACCACCAGCAATGATACCAGTACCTTCTGGAGATGTCTTCAAAAGAACGGATGCGCTTCCGAACTTACCTGTCCAGTCATGAGGAATACTTCCATTATCATTGATTGGAACCTCTACCAAGCTCTTGATTGCATCTTCTTTTCCTTTACGAATTGCCTCTGGAATCTCGGCTGCTTTACCGATACCAGCACCAACATGACCATTCTTGTCACCTACAACTACAAGCGCAGCAAATCTCATGTTACGTCCACCTTTAACAACCTTGGTTACACGCTTGATGGCAACTACCTGTTCTTCTAATTCTAACTGACTAGCATCAATAATAGTATGCTTCATATGTTGTTTTCCTCCTTATTAGAATTCCAGACCAGCTTCTCTAGCTGCATCTGCTAACGCTTTAACTTTACCCTGATATATAAAACCGCCTCTATCAAAGACAACTGTTTTAATGCCCTTTTCTAATGCTCTCTCAGCAATAACCTTACCTAAGTAAGCTGCTGCATCCACATTATCTGTCTTCTCAATTTCTGCCTTAACTTCTTTCTGAACTGTTGAAGCAGACACTAAAGTATTTCCAACTGTATCATCAATAATTTGAGCGTACATATGATTATTACTTCTGAATACAGCTAAACGTGGTCTCTCAGCAGTGCCACTAAAGCGGTTACGGATTCTTAAATGCTTTTTTGCGCGAACCTTACTTCTTGACTCTTTTTTAATCATCTATCTCACTCCTTTAATTATTTCTTACCAGTCTTACCAACTTTGCGTCTAATTACTTCATCAGCATACTTAATACCTTTACCCTTGTATGGTTCCGGTGCTCTCTTCTCTCTGATTTCAGCAGCATATTGGCCAACTTTTTCTTTATCAATACCTGAAATGATAATTGTATTACCATCCACCTTAGACTCTAATCCTTCCGGATCTTCCATCTCAACCGGGTGAGAGTAACCCAAACTAAGTGTTAACTTCTTACCCTGCTTCTGTGCTCTGTAACCAACACCATTTACTTCTAACACTTTTGTATAACCCTCGGTTACACCAACTACCATGTTATTGATCAATGTTCTTGTAAGACCATGTAAAGATTTCATTTTCTTTAAATCATTAGGTCTTGTTACAACAACCTGATCTCCCTCAAGCTTAATGTCCATTTCCGCAGGTAAAACTCTGGTCAGTGTACCCTTTGGTCCTTTTACAGTCACTTGATTATTTTCTGCAATATCAACAGTTACGCCTGCTGGTACAGCGATAGGCATTCTTCCGATACGTGACATGCCGTTACCTCCTTAATTCTATACAGCCGATTATACGGCTTAATTTCTGGTTTATCTATCTTTGTTTTGTTAAATTTTGATACCCTCTGCCTCGTCGACTACTAAGTTCGCTCCGCTCACTAAGGGCGTCGACAGGGCTACGACTAAACGCTTATCACCACTCGTTCTCTGTCGTAACATCATCCACTCTACTAAATTCGAACTGTGCTTTGCTCGTTCTCATTAAGTATCGGGATGGGCTTTCGTACTAAATTCGAACTGCGCATTGCTTGTTCTCATTAAGTGCTCAATGCCTCACCAAACAAATGCTAATACTTCGCCGCCAACATTAGCTTCACGAGCCTGCTTGTCGGTTAATACACCCTTGTTTGTAGAAATGATAGCAACGCCTAAACCACCTAATACCTTAGGAAGTTCATCCTTGCCAGCATATACACGAAGACCTGGCTTAGAGATTCTCTTAATACCAGTGATGATCTTCTCATTTTTATCCTTACCGTATTTTAAGGTAATACGGATAGTCTTAAATTTACCTTCTTCAATTATATCAACAGCCTTGACATAACCTTCTTCTAAAAGAATGTTAGCAATTGCTTCTTTCATCTTTGAAGCAGGAACATCAACTGTGTCATGTTTAGCAGTATTCGCATTGCGAATTCTAGTAAGCATATCTGCGATTGGATCTGTCATTGTTATTTACCTCCTTCAAAAATTTTACCAGCTTGCTTTCTTAACGCCTGGGATTTCACCCTTGTATGCTAACTCACGGAAGCAGATTCTGCAGATTCCGTATTTTCTTAACACTGAATGTGGACGTCCACAAACTTTACAACGAGTATATTCTCTTGTAGAGAATTTCTGTTTGCGCTGTTGTTTAACAACCATTGCTTTCTTAGCCATGAATCTTCCTCCTATTATTTCTTAAATGGCATACCGAATAAGGTTAATAACTCACGAGCTTCCTCATCTGTCTTTGCGGTAGTAACAAAAATAATGTCCATACCTCTAACCTTATCTACCTTATCATACTCGATTTCAGGGAAAATCAACTGTTCCTTAATACCTAAAGCATAGTTACCTCTTCCATCAAACGCGTTTGGATTGATACCTCTAAAGTCACGAACACGTGGTAATGCAAGATTGATCAAACGATCTGCAAACTCGTACATTCTCTCGCCTCTTAAAGTTACCTTACATCCGATTGGCATACCCTCTCTTAACTTAAAGTTTGCTACGGACTTCTTTGCGCGGGTAACAACTGCCTTCTGACCAGTAATTGTCTCTAAATCCTGAACTGCTGTATCTAAAAGCTTATGGTTTTCCTTTGCCTCACCAACACCCATGTTGATAACGATCTTCTCAAGCTTAGGAATCTCCATAACGTTTTTGTAACCGAATTTCTTTACCATAGCGTCTTTGATTTCGCTATTGTACTGTTCTTTTAATCTACTCAACTTCTGTGGCCTCCTTCCTTAAATTAGTCAATCTTCTCTAACTTACCGTTCACTTTAGCCACACGGACTTTATCTTTCTTCTCGCCCTGGAAACCAACTCTTACAGGCTTTCCTTTGTGAACATACATTACGTTAGAAATATCAATAGGTGCTTCCTTCTCAATGATACCACCCTGCTGATTTGTCATACTTGGTTTAGAATGCTTAGAAACCATGTTGACACCCTCAACTAATACTCTATTATTTTTGGTATCTACTGATAATACCTTACCGGTTTTACCCTTGTCTTTACCAGCGATAACCTGAACTAAGTCATCTTTTTTAATCTTACTAGTTGCCATCCTGACACCTCCCTATAAAACTTCTGGTGCTAATGAAACGATCTTCATGAATTTCTTATCTCTAAGCTCTCTTGCCACAGGTCCGAAAATACGGGTTCCTCTTGGATTCATATCGTCCTTGATGATAACAGCAGCGTTCTCATCAAATTTGATATAAGAACCATCTTTACGACGTGCACCCTTCTTTGTACGAACTACTACAGCCTTTACAACGTCACCCTTCTTTACAACACCTCCTGGTGTTGCATCTTTAACAGAGGCAACGATGATATCACCGATGTTAGCATATCTTCTAGTTGAACCGCCTAATACTCTGATGCAAAGTAACTCTTTTGCTCCGGTATTATCAGCAACTTTAAGTCTTGTTTCCTGTTGAACCATTGTCTTTGCCTCCTTGATTATTTAGCTTTCTCTATGATTTCTACAAGTCTCCATCTCTTGTCCTTAGATAAAGGTCTTGTTTCCATAACTCTTACTCTATCGCCGATGTGACATTCATTGTTCTCATCATGTGCTTTTAATTTATAAGTTCTCTTCACAATCTTACCATAAAGAGGATGCTTAACATTATCTACGATTGAAACAACAATTGTCTTATCCATCTTATCACTTGTTACAAGTCCTAC
Source organism: Lachnospiraceae bacterium (assembly GCA_051877755.1). Taxonomy (GTDB): domain Bacteria; phylum Bacillota; class Clostridia; order Lachnospirales; family Lachnospiraceae; genus CAG-590. The sequence continues at coordinate 17,725 of JBJEJE010000020.1, forward strand.
ACGTGTTTTTCTCAGATTTCTTTCCATTGTCTTTGCCTCCTTCCAAGATAATTAAGCATTTGCCTTCTCTGTCATGATAGACTGGATTCTGGCAATATTTCTTCTTACCTCTTTAATTCTGCTTGTATTCTCTAACTGGTTAGTTGCATTCTGGAATCTCAAATTGAATAATTCCTTCTTAGCAGCTACTAACTCTGCGTTTAACTCTTCCACATTCTTTGACTTTAAATCGTCACGATATTCCTTAGTTTTCACTGCCTGCACCTCCTTCTAAATCTTCACGGGATACAATCTTACACTTAACAGGCAACTTGTGAGTTGCAAGTCTTAAAGCTTCCTTTGCAACATCCTCAGGTACACCTGCAATTTCAAACATTACACGACCAGGTTTTACTACTGCTACCCAGCCCTCTACGTTACCTTTACCTTTACCCATACGAACTCCGATAGGCTTAGATGTATAAGGCTTATCAGGGAAAATCTTAATCCAGACTTTACCGGTACGCTTTACGTAACGAGTCATAGCAACACGGGCTGCCTCAATCTGGTTAGATTTGATCCAAGCTGGCTCCAAAGCAACAATACCATACTCACCGTTGCTAATCTTGTTACCTCTGGTAGCTTTACCAGCCATGGAACCTCTGAACTGCTTTCTATGTTTTGTTCTTTTAGGCATTAACATTATTTATCGCTCCCTTCCTTGTTGTTCTTAGTTGGAAGTACTTCGCCATGATAAATCCAAGTCTTAACACCAACTTTACCATAAGTGGTATCAGCCTCAGCAAAACCATAGTCGATATCTGCACGAAGTGTCTGAAGAGGAATTGTACCGTCGCTATAAAACTCTGTACGAGCCATATCAGCACCACCTAAACGTCCAGAAACAGAAGTCTTGATTCCTAACGCACCGGTCTTCATTGTTCTACCCATGCAAGACTTCATTGCACGTCTGAATGAAATACGGTTCTCTAACTGTGCAGCAATGTTCTCAGCTACTAACTGAGCATCTGCATCCGGTTTCTTAACTTCCTTAACATCTACCATTAACTTCTTATCTGTTAACTTGGCAAGATCTTTCTTAAGTGCCTCAATTTCTGCACCACCCTTACCAATTACAACACCTGGCTTAGCTGTGTAAATGATAACTTTCAGTCTGTCAGATGCTCTCTCGATTTCAATCTTAGAAACCTGAGCACTGTAAAGTCTCTTTTTAAGGAACTTACGAATCTCATTATCTTCTACTAAGTTATTTGCAAATTCGCCATCCTTTGTATCTGCATACCATCTGGAATCCCAGTCCTTGATGATACCGACTCTCAAACCATGAGGATTTACTTTCTGTCCCATTATTTGCCTCCTTATCTTTCATCAAGCACGATTGTAATATGGCTTGTTCTCTTTTCGATTCTATAAGCTCTACCCTGTGCTCTTGGTTGAATTCTCTTCATTGTTGGTCCTTTATTTGCATAACACTCTGCAATATAAAGGTCTTCCATCTTCATTCCGTTGTTATTCTCAGCATTTGCAATAGCTGACTTTAATAACTTCTCTATTACACTTGAAGCATATCTTGGATTATAAGCTAAGATAGCAAGTGCAGTCTGTACATCCTTACCTCTGATGGCATCTAAAACGAAACATGCTTTTGTTACAGAGACTCTAGCGTAAGAAACCTTAGCGGATGGTCTTGTATCTTTATTTGCATTTCTTTCTCTTTTAATCTGGGATCTATGTCCTTTTGCCATGGATGAACCCTCCTTTCAACTCTGATTATCTAACTTTTGACTTCTTTTCGTCCTTACCATGTCCTCTGTAGGTTCTGGTTGCAACAAACTCACCAAGCTTGTGTCCAACCATATCCTCAGTAACATATACAGGCACGTGTCTTCTTCCGTCATAAACTGCAATTGTATGTCCTACGAAGCTTGGGAAAATGGTAGAACGACGAGACCAGGTCTTAATAACCTGCTTATCGTTGCTAGCATTTAAAGCATCGATTTTTTTAAGCAAATGTTCATCTGCAAATGGTCCTTTTTTAAGTGAACGAGCCATAGGTCAAACCTCCTTATATTATTTAATGCTCTTACCATCTCTGGTTCTAACGATCATCTTATTTGATTTCTTGTTCTTCTTACGAGTCTTAAGTCCAAGTGCCGGCTTACCCCATGGAGTACATGGACCTGGGCGGCCGATACTGGTCTTACCTTCACCACCACCATGTGGATGGTCGTTAGGGTTCATAACAGAACCACGAACAGTAGGTCTGATACCCATATGACGTTTACGTCCAGCCTTACCAATGTTTACAAGGCCATGCTCAATGTTACCAACCTGACCGATTGTTGCACGGGCAATGATTGGAACCATTCTCATTTCGCCTGAAGGTAAACGAAGGGTTGCATACTTGCCTTCCTTAGCCATAAGCTGTGCAGAGTTACCAGCAGAACGAACTAACTGTCCACCCTTACCAGGATATAACTCAATGTTGTGTACCTCAGTACCAACCGGAATTGCTTCTAATGGTAAGCAGTTACCAACTTTGATTTCTGCGTTTGCACCATTCATAACTTTATCACCAACCTGTAATCCTACAGGAGCTAAAATATAAGCTTTCTCACCATCAGCATAGCTGATTAATGCGATGTTAGCTGTTCTGTTTGGATCATACTCGATTGAAACAACAGTTGCTGGAATATCGTCTTTTCTTCTCTTGAAATCGATAATTCTATATTTTCTTCTAGAACCACCACCGTGGTGTCTTACTGTAATCTTTCCCTGATTGTTACGACCGGCATTCTTCTTTAAGGAAGTTGTAAGGGATTTCTCAGGTGTAGACTTTGTAATCACATCGAAATCCAAACCAGTCATATTTCTTCTGGAAGGTGTATATGGGTTATATGTTTTGATTCCCATTTTCTTTCTCCTTTCAAATTGCATTTATTATCACGCTTGCTTGCGTATGGTTATTTAAATCATAGTCCTTCAAAGATCTCAATATCCTTGCTGTCTGGTGTCAACTGAACGATTGCTTTCTTAGACTTAGCAGTCTTTCCGTAAACCATTCCACGTCTCTTTGTCTTACCGTCAAGATTCATGGTATTTACCTTAGCAACCTTTGTTCCTTCGAACATCTTTTCAACAGCTTCTTTGATCATAGTCTTGTTTGCTTCCGGATGAACCTGAAATGTATATTTCTTCTCAGCCATAGCGTCCATAGACTTCTCAGTAATGATAGGTTTCTGAATTACGTCATAATATTTGATATCTGCCATTATGCGTACACCTCCTCGATTGCTGCTACTGCATCCTTAGTGATCACAACGGTATCATACTTAAGAATGTCATATACATTGATTGTGTTTGTTAAAGCAGTCTTAACACCAGGAACATTCTTTGCAGATAATACCACATTCTGGTCATTATCCTTTAATACAACTAATGCCTTTGCTACTTCAAGGTTATTCATAACCTCTACAAACTTCTTTGTCTTGATTTCATCTAACTTGAACTCGTCTAATACGATGAACTTCTCATCATTTACCTTAGAAGTTAATACAGACTTCATAGCACCTGCTTTTTCCTTCTTATTTAACTTCATAGAGTAATCTCTTGGCTTTGGTGCAAATACAACACCACCGCCTGTCCACTGTGGAGATCTTGTAGAACCCTGTCTAGCATGACCAGTTCCTTTTTGTCTCCAAGGTTTTCTTCCGCCTCCACGTACTTCTGCACGTGTCTTAGCGCTCTGAGTTCCCTGACGCTTGTTTGCTAACTGTGCCACAACTGCCTGGTGAACTAAATGCTCATTTATTTCTACACCGAATACGGAATCATTAAGTTCTAACTTATCAACTTCCTTACCCTCGGTATTGTAAACAGCTACTGTTGCCATTGTCTATTCCTCCTTCCTACAGATTACTTTCCACTTTTTACAGTTTCTTTAATCATAACTAATGACTTCTTAGGTCCTGGTACAGAACCCTTAACTAAGATAACGTCATTCTCTGCATCTATCTTAACAATCTCTAAGTTCTGAACGGTAACTCTTTCAGCTCCCATATGTCCAGCCATCTTCTTACCCTTAAATACCTTACCTGGGTCAGTTGCACAACCGTTAGAACCTGCATGACGATGGTATTTTGAACCATGAGTCTTAGGACCTGTATGCAAACCGTGACGCTTGATACCACCAGCAAATCCTTTACCCTTTGACTTAGCAGTTACATCAATCTTATCGCCTTCTGCGAAGATATCTGCTTTAATAACGCTTTCTCCAGCAACGTATTCGGAAGCGTTGTCAACTCTGAACTCTCTTACAAACTGCTTCGGGGTTGTGTTTGCTTTCTTGAAATGTCCAACCTCTGCTTTACCAGCACCATGTGGATTTCTGATAACTTTCTTACCTGATACATCCTTTGTTGTGATTCTTTCTTTCTTCTCACCGTAACCAACCTGGATTGCTTCATATCCATCGTTGTCCAATGTTTTAACCTGTGTTACTACACAAGGTCCTGCCTGTAATACGGTAACCGGTGTCAACACACCATCTTCGTTGAAGATTTGAGTCATTCCGACTTTTGTAGCTAAAATTGCTTTCTTCA
>JBJEJE010000021.1:0-4298 GCA_051877755.1 Lachnospiraceae bacterium
AGTTCTTTTCCCTCAATATCGGTCACATAAAATATCATTCCATTTCTCATATTACCTGTAAACGAAATCAGACCATTACTTTCAAGATAATCTACATACGAGATTGTTTCATCCATGTCTTCACAAATCCCATCGTCTACCATGCCGATTGTTAAAATGCCCTGGTGTTCACGCTGCTCCTGATTATGAAAACCTATAAGATTTCCCTCTACCAGTTCTTTCTTTGCTCTCTGATGCTGTACTTTGTCCGGCATTACAAATGATACATTTAATCCCATATCATTACGCCAAAGTTCTGCCTCAAACGGAGTACCATCATTCACTATGCCCTGTACATATCCAAGATTATTTTTGTCTACGCACTTGGTATGATTGCAAATAGGAAAGCTACTATTTGATTCCGTAAATCTCACTTCTTCCACTTTACCATCTCCTTTACTTACTGGTAACAGTAGATTACATTTCCTTGCCATATTCCCCGGTACAATACTTTGCAATCCACTTATCATCATTGTAATCTCCGTATTCACTCATACGGCAATCTTCAAATAAGTCTACAGCTGTTTCCTCAATCACATCCTTCAGCTCCAATGGTTCAATATATTTTTGAGGAATTTTATGAAATCCAAGATAAGCCCCCATGATATTTCCGGTCACTGCCCCAGTTGAATCACTGTCCCCATCATGATTGACAGATACCGTGACTGCTTTTATAAAATCGCTCTGATACTTAATAGAACAATACACAGAGATTGCCAAAGTTTCTTCTGCAATCCATCCCTGTCCGATTTCACGAATGGCATCCAGATCGTCCATATCCTCATGTGCCAGTCTCACTGCCTTATCCATAATACTTTCAAACTCATCAATATGCTTTTTATCATGGAAAAGCTCAACTGTTGTTCGGATTGCTTCCTTAACAATGCTTTCCATGTCCTGTGTTGAGGACACACATCTTGCAATGATATGTACCAATGCAGCTGCCGGAATATATCCAAGAGGATGTCCGTGTGTGATAGCTGCAACTTCCGCACCAACCATGTCTATGTCCTTTATATCCCTTGCGTGTTTTGGCAGATATAATCCCACAGGTGCAACACGCATTACACCACCGCACCCTTTACTCGAATTTATTGGTTTTTCCACACTGCCACACTCTTCACAATGAAGAGCTGATATGCAAGTATTTCCCGGTGCTCTCCTGTTGTACATATCTTTCACATTTAGTAGCCAAGAATCACAATAAGGGTTATTTGTCTGGTATTCACTTTCTTGTGTTTTCAGCCAGTCCTTATATGCCAGTTCCACATATCCCTGCCAGCTTCCCATAATGCCTCGCAAGCATAATCTAGTATATCCCTCCAACAATCCATTTGCTGTAAATAATGTCATCTGGGTATCATCTGATATGTATGCTTTTCCATGAAATAACTCATAATCCTGTATGCCGTTTTCCCCATAGATTGTAAATATTTCTTCTGCACTGCGAAATTCAATCGGATACCCCAGCGCATCCCCTACAGCCCCACCATATAAGCAACCCCTGTACTTATCTAAAATAACTTCTCTATCCATCTGATACGCTCCTTACTTAAAATCCCAGCAATTATCCTTTCGCTCCACAATACCTTTTTGTATCAAAATCTCATAAAATGCAAAACGTTCTCTCGGTGTATGAGGAAGCTCCATTATTTTTCCCTGTTTAACTGGGACATCAAATAAGCAATCGGCTCCCCTGCCATTTCCACCGCCTTGTAACAGAGGACATCCAGAGCAGCGTTCTCCATCAAAATTCATTATCCTATGATAATATCTGCAATAAGCAAGCTGATCCATATATAAACCGTCAAATCTGCCAAATTCATCATAGGCAGTTACACCATTGATAATAGAATCCACTTTATCAATATTTCCAAAATCGAAGTTGAGTTTTTCTTCTCGAAGTTTAGTCAATACCTCATCCCATACTCCATCTATCAAAATTCGATACGCCCATTCTTCCAAAGATTTCTGATAGAAGTTTGCAAAGGTATCTTTTTCATATACAGATACTAAAAATTCCTGTCCTCTTCCCAAAAACTGGAAATACTCCTGACCATCTGGTGCATCATTGAAGTTACGAAGCAATTTATGTGTTGATGTTTCTACATAAAAATCAAGCCCTCTAAAAAAGTCTGGCAAATTCCACTTAGATATACTCATTCCATACTTTGTAAGTACACGCTTATGGGAATACGAAAGTACACCTGCGCCGGGCATATCCTGATTAAGCGTGAGTCTTTTCATAGGTATGTATAAATTATTGTCCTTTCCATTTTCTGCGTGAGGATGCCACTGAAAATGTTTATCTATTTCATTATTATGCAGAATTTCTCCAACCTGCATATATCCATAAATAATATGCTGTTCTGTTGCACTACGCTTATACTGTAATTTTCCCTCGCTATTAAACTCTGTCTCTCTGAATCTGCCAAAGAACAAAAACAAATCTCCCACTTTGACATCCATATCATCCAAGAATCTTTTCGCTACACCACATTGACCGAATGCAGGTATAAAATCTTGTTTTCTTTCGATTATGCCCTCTCTTAAATCAGGATCAAGATGGCATTGTTGCCCTTTTTCCCATTTCTTGCCCCCAAGTTGTGACAATATTTCTTCATAAGACATATCATGCGAATTGCCATCTATATCCTTCACATCAAAATGTAAGTCCTTATAGAATACTGGATTTTTGCTTTTCCCCGGTATAGGCATAGACAGTAAAGTACCATCCGGCAGTATTGGATTACACAAACCACCTGATGCACTGTCAAATCCTTTTCTGCTTAAAATTACCTTCATATAACCCTACCTCTTTCAACTTTCCAGTCTGGAAATCTCTGAATTTAACAACCGTATCTCTCTGGCATATCTTCCTTCCTCTTCCATGAGTGAGGCTATCTCTTTACAGCAAGATATTATGTTTGTATCCTCTGTCTTTAAAAATCCTTTTGCAAAAGCATCCGGAAGTAAAAAATTTTTCATCCCGGCAGAAAATTCAACAGTTAGATATTTCCCTCTCTGTTCTGTGACTTTTCCTTCTCCATATCTAATATTCTTAACCACTGCACCTGTGAGAGTTGGAAAGGGCTTATCCTTCAGCTGCATATCAATCTGCTCCAGCTGTTTATTCAACTCATCCCTTTGTGCTGTCAGATTACTTATCTTTTCTTCTCTTTCCTGTCTTCGCTGTTCCAGACTTCCTGTTTTTGCTCTTTTTCTGACCGGGATATTGTCATAAAGATTATAGGTATACGCACAATACATGATGTCATAAGCGAGGATATTATATCTGCCAGCGACTTCTGTAACAGGCTCATCCTTTTCCTCATCCATTTCTGCTTCATATTGCAGTCTTTCTTCTAAAAGACTACACAATTCTTCATTGTTTTCAATTTCCTCTACTAACTCCCCGCACATCCGATAATAGTGATCTAATCGAAATGTCTGACCGCTTCCAATATCATCCCCAAATTCATAGCAGTCCGCAAATGCTCTTGCTTCTGTAGATTTAAACATGAAATTATCATCAGGTGCTATGAAACTAAGGTACATGATTACTGCCCTTCTGTCCTGATCATATTTCCATTTCCCCGGTGCTACCTTTTGTAACATCTCATTGATTGCTTTGATAAATGCATCTATTTTATCTTGCCGTACCTTTATGTTTCCTTCATCCAGTACAAGTAGTCTTCTAAATTCTTCCTGCACTGCCTTTTCTGTTTCCCTATCCTGCTTGCACAGAAAGACAATACCGTTACTTGGCTGCACAATACTGTTATCTATTATATTTGATGATTTTCCCATTGCCTGTTTGAACATCTCTCCAAATCCATCTGCATCTAAATTCCAATGCCTCTGAAAATGGTTTACTGCCGTCCATTTATATATCTCATTATGCTCGGCATCATTCAGCATTTCATAATTCTCGACATAGTTATCAATTAGTTTTTGCAAATTGTCTCTGTTCATTTTCATGCCTCCTGCTATGCTTATTTCTCATATCTTCTGACAGGATGTATCGCAGATATGATTTCCTCATCCCTTATCTGTTCTCTTAGTTGAAGTAACCTTGCTAATGATACCGTATAATGGTTCATCTGCTTAACATACCTTGCAGCTTCCCATACCCTATCACCTGCACCGTTATAAATTTCTGTTACCTCTCCTGTTTCTCTGTTTAGGTGTAACACCAGTATGTAATCCGGGCATTCTCGCAAAACAATACTCTTGGATTGCGTAATCTTAATCTGAAC
>JBJEJE010000022.1:0-4234 GCA_051877755.1 Lachnospiraceae bacterium
ATCATCAGCAGACTGGGCAATTCCTATCTGGAGGCACTAATGAAATACACAACAGAGGGACAGAATTTATGAAATGGATGATAGCATCCGATATTCATGGATCAGAATACTATTGTAATGAATTACTGGAAGCTTTTCAGAGGGAGAAGGCAGACCGGTTATTACTGCTTGGAGATATTTTATACCATGGCCCGAGAAATGATTTGCCCAAAGAATATCAGCCTAAAAAGGTGATTGAACGGTTAAATGCATATAAGCAGGATATCATTTGTGTGCGTGGGAACTGTGATGCAGAAGTGGATCAGATGGTGTTGGAATTTCCTATTATGGCAGATTACTGTGCGATAGTGGATGGAGAAAGGGTAATTTATGCAACGCACGGACACCATTTCCATGAGAAGAATCTGCCACCGCTTCATAAGGGAGATATCTTGTTGTGTGGCCATACACATGTGCCAAAATGTACAGAGTACCCGAATTATATTTATATGAATCCCGGGTCTGTATCCATTCCAAAAGAAGAAAGCTGGCGTGGTTATATGATTTTTGAAAAGAGTCATTTTATCTGGAAGGATTTACAGGGAAAGGTAAAAATGCAATATCCAGGAAGAACATTGGAATAGAAATGTAAAAGCATGTTGCCCATAGTTTGAAACTATGAGCAACATGCTTTTTTTAGTATTATGCAGGCGAAGCGGTATCAATTATACTACAGAAAGATAATCAATAATAGAAAAGAGGAGACAGACGATGAGTAAAGTAAAGACACCTTTTAGATATGACTTTGTAGGAAGCTTTTTGAGACCACAGACACTTAAGGATGCCAAGAAAGCATATCAGGATGGAAAAATCAGCAAGGATGAATTTGATAAGGTTGTAAATGAAGAAATTGCAAAAGTAGTTGTAAAGCAGAAGGAACTGGGATTTCATGTAATCACAGACGGCGAGTTCAGAAGAACATTCTGGCACCTTGATTTTATGTGGGGATTTGAAGGAGTAGCTCATGAAAATACAGGAAACGGAGTGAAGTTTAATGCGGAACTGGCTGTGCTTGATGATACTTATCTTGTAGGTAAGATTAAGGCAAAGGCACATCCTTTCGTTGAGTATTTCAAATTTTTGAAACAGTTTGAAGATGAGAGTACAGTTGCAAAATATACCATTCCTGCTCCGGCTCAGTTTTTCCAGCAGATGATTGTACCTGAAAATTATGAAACCACAAGAAAGTTTTATACCACAAATGAGGAGCTGATTCAGGATATCGGTGTGGCATATCAGGAAGTGATTAAGCAGTTTTATGATGCGGGGTGTCGCAATCTTCAGCTGGATGACTGTACATGGGGTGCAATTGTGGGAGATGCGGCAAAGCAGAGATATCAAGCTGTCGGAATTGATATAGAGGATGTAAAAGCGCAGTTGCTTACGGTTAATAATCTCGCTCTCGAAGGCAGACCGGATGATATGGTAATCACTTCTCATATTTGCAGAGGTAATTATCATTCAACATATTTTTCAAGTGGTCCTTATGATACCGTTGCTGATTATGTATTTGCAAAGGAAAATGTGGATGCATTGTTCCTCGAATATGATGATGAGAGATCCGGAGGCTTTGCCCCTCTTGAAAAAGTTTCTAAGGATAAGAAAGTGGTACTTGGACTTATTACGACAAAATCGCCTGTATTGGAGGATAAAGAAAAGGTGATTGCAAGAATACATGAGGCAGCAAAGTATATTCCGCTTGACAGATTGTGCTTAAGTCCTCAGTGTGGATTTGCTTCTTGTGAGATTGGTAACAAGCTTACTGAGATAGAACAGTGGGATAAACTTAAGTTAGTAAAAGAGATTGCTGAGGAAGTTTGGGGAACAAGGTTATAATGCGGACAGATTTTCAGGAGGATATTATGCAGACATCAGTGATAGGATTTCCCAGAATCGGTGCTTTGAGAGAGTTAAAGTTCGCTTCTGAGAAATACTTTAGAAATGAAATCGGCCTCGATGAGCTCTTGCAGACAGCGGCAGATTTAAGAAAAACACATTGGAATATACAGAAAAAGGCAGGAGTCGACTACATTTCGAGCAATGATTTTTCATTCTATGATACTGTATTGGATACTGCAGTATTGCTGGGGATTATTCCGAAACGATATAAGGAATTGCATTTATCCGGGCAAGATACTTATTTTGCAATGGCCCGGGGATACCAGGGAGAAGCGGGTGATGTGAAAGCACTTGCTATGAAAAAATGGTTTAATACGAATTATCATTACATCGTACCGGAAATTGAGGACGATGCGGTAATTAAGCTTTCCGGTAATAAGCTTTGGGAAGAATACGAAGAAGCCAAGGCGCTTGGAATTGAAACGAAGCCTGTTGTAACCGGAGCATATACGATGTTAAAGCTCTGTCGATATAGCGGCAAAAGTTCTGCCGGGGATTGGGCGGATGCTGTTATAAAAGCATATCAGGAATTGATTCAGAAATGTGAAGAAAGCCATATCGCATGGCTGCAATTTGACGAACCCTCTCTTGTGCAGGATATGGATGAGGAAGATATCAGATTGTTCCGAAAAATCTATAACGATATTTTACCCTGTGCAAAAAACTGTAAGATATTGCTTCAAACCTATTTTGGGGATGTAAGGGATATTTATCAGGATATAATCAAGATGCCCTTTGCAGGAATCGGACTTGATTTTATTGAAGGGAAGGAAACCGGGCATTTAATTGATGCCTACGGATTCCCTGAAGATAAGCTTTTGTTTGCCGGATTGGTCAATGGCAAAAACATTTGGAAAAACCATTATGAGAAAACACTAAAAACATTAAATGCCTTGCGTGAAAAAGGAATCCGGGTTGTATTATCTACATCCTGCTCTTTATTGCATGTGCCTTATACTTTGAAAAATGAAAATAAATTGTCCCGGGAATATTTGTCCTATTTTGCATTTGCTGAGGAAAAGCTGGATGAACTGCGTGAGCTGAGTCTGCTTGCAGAAGAAAAAGAGTATGCTTCCGATATAGTATTTCAGAATAATTTCAATCTGTTTGCAGGTGACAGAAATTGTGTAAAGGAAGAAGTGAGGCAAAGACTTTCTCTTGTCACGGAAGAGGATTATATCAGGCAGCCACAACGCAGCGCACGCCAGAAACTTCAAAAAGAAGTATTAGGATTGCCGGAATTCCCGACAACAACAATTGGATCATTCCCACAGACGAAGGATGTAAAGGCAAACCGCTCTGCTTTCCGGCGTGGAGAAATCTCGGAGCAGCAGTATGTGGATTTTAACAGAAAAAAGATTGCGGATTGTATTAGATGGCAGGAAGAAATCGGATTAGATGTATTGGTACATGGGGAATACGAAAGAAATGATATGGTAGAGTATTTTGGTGAAGCCCTGGGTGGATTTCTTTTTACACAGAAAGCGTGGGTACAGTCTTATGGGACAAGATGTGTGAAGCCTCCGATTATCTGGGGAGACGTATATCGCGAGAAGCCGATTACGGTAGGCTGGTCAGTTTATGCGCAGTCATTAACCAAGAAGATTGTGAAAGGTATGCTGACCGGACCTGTTACCATATTAAATTGGTCATTCCCGAGGGAGGATATTTCTATCAGAGAATCTATTTCACAGATTGCTCTGGCAATCAGGGATGAAGTAATGGACTTGGAAGCAAATGGTATCAGGATGATACAGATTGATGAAGCGGCACTTAGAGAAAAACTGCCGTTGCGTAAAACAGACTGGTATACAGAATATCTCGATTTTGCTATTCCGGCTTTTCGACTGACACACAGTGGAGTCAGACCGGAAACCCAGATTCATACGCATATGTGTTACAGTGAATTTACGGATATTATTCCGGCGATTGATGATATGGATGCAGATGTAATTACATTTGAGGCGTCACGCTCTGACTTACAGATTTTAGATACTTTGCGGGAAAATCATTTTGAAACAGAAGTCGGACCGGGTGTGTATGACATCCACTCTCCACGAGTACCTTCTGTGGAAGAAATAATTAATGCATTAAATATAATGATAAACAAAATTGGTAAGGAAAAATTATGGGTAAATCCTGACTGCGGCCTTAAAACAAGAGATGTACCGGAAACGGATGCAAGTCTTCGGAATATGGTGGTAGCAGCAAAGCAGATTAGAAACCTGTAGATGATATTGTAGCAGTATGCGGCAGCAGAAATTTTGGCTGCCGCATTTTTACGGCTGCATTTTTA
>JBJEJE010000023.1:0-4202 GCA_051877755.1 Lachnospiraceae bacterium
CCGCTGCACCAATTATCATTAGTATAGCGGATTTCTTATAAAAATACAATTTGAATTATTCTACTATTTCTTAAGCATCTTCTCCAAATACTGTCCCGTATAGCTCTTCTTGCATTTTACAATCTCTTCCGGGGTTCCCGCTGCCACAATGGTTCCACCCTTATCGCCGCCTTCCGGTCCGATGTCGATAATATAGTCTGCGGTCTTAATCACTTCCAGATTATGCTCAATCACAATAACGGTATTTCCACCTTCTGAAAGCCGTCTTAATATCTCCACTAATCTGTGCACATCTGCGAAATGAAGTCCCGTGGTAGGTTCATCTAAGATATAAACGGTCTTGCCGGTGCTTCTTCTGGAAAGCTCTGTGGCCAGCTTTACTCTCTGTGCCTCACCGCCGGACAAAGTAGTGGAAGGCTGTCCTAACCGGATATAACCCAGACCTACTTCTTTCAAGGTCTCAATCTTGCGAAGAATAGACGGCACATTCTGGAAGAAATCGCAGGCTTCGTCCACTGTCATATCCAGCACATCATAGATATTCTTTCCTTTATAGGTAACCTCCAGTGTCTCCCGGTTATACCGCTTGCCGCCGCACACCTCACAAGGCACATACACATCCGGCAGAAAATGCATCTCAATCTTGATGATACCATCCCCCTTACATGCCTCACATCGTCCGCCGGAAATGTTAAAGGAGAATCTTCCTTTCTTATACCCTTTTGCCTTGGCATCCTTTGTACCGGCAAACAAATCTCTTATCATATCAAAGACACCGGTATAGGTTGCCGGATTGGAACGGGGCGTTCTTCCGATTGGAGACTGGTCAATATCAATGACTTTGTCAAGCTGCTCTATTCCTTCAATTCCATCATGGTCTCCCGGCTTCATTCTTGCACGGTTCAGTTCCCTTGCTAAATGCTTGTATAAAATCTCATTTACCAGAGAACTTTTCCCTGAACCGGATACACCTGTTACACAGGTCATAACACCGAGCGGAAATGGTACATCAATGTTCTTCAGATTATTCTGTCTTGCACCCTTTACCGTAATCCAACCGGTGGGAACTTTGCGCTGTTCCGGCACCGGTATCTTAATCCTTCCGGACAGATACGCTCCGGTAATGGACTTCTTATTCTTCATAATCTGCTCTGCCGTTCCCTGGGCAATGACTTCACCGCCATGCTCTCCTGCACCGGGACCGATATCCACAATATGATCTGCCGCCAGCATGGTATCTTCATCATGCTCCACCACAATCAGAGTGTTTCCAAGGTCACGCAAATGTTTCAGGGTTGCAATCAATTTATCATTATCTCTCTGGTGCAGTCCGATACTCGGCTCATCTAAAATATAGGCAACTCCCACCAGTCCGGAACCAATCTGGGTTGCCAGACGGATTCTTTGTGCCTCGCCACCGGACAGGGTTCCTGTCGGACGGTACAGTGCCAGATAATTAAGACCTACATCCAACAGGAAATTCAGTCTCGCCTTAATCTCTTTTAAAATGCCGCCGCCAATAAACTGCTGGCGGTCTGTCAGTTCCATTTCATCCAAAAATGTCACCAGCTTATCAATGGACATCTGGGTAATCTCATAGATATTCTTACCGGCAACAGTAACTGCCAATGACTCCTGCTTCAAACGCTGTCCCTCGCAGACATCACAAGGTGTTATGGTCATGAAGCTTTCATACTCTTCCTTCATGGATTCAGAACCCACTTCCCGGTATTTTCTCTGCACATTGCGTATCAGTCCTTCAAATGCCACATCATAGATTCCCTCTCCCCTCTGACCTTTGTAATGTACCTTTACTTCACGTCCATTGGTACCATAGAGGATGATATTTCTCGCCTCCTCCGACATCTGGTTAAATGGAGTATTTAAGTCAAATCCATATTCCTCTGCCAGAGCATCTAAAATAGCTCTGGTGTAGGACTTCTTGTCTGTGCAGGACTGCCATCCAAGCACCACAATCGCCCCATCTGCAATGGAAATACTCTGGTCCGGTATCATCAAATCCACATCAAATTCCATCTTATATCCCAGACCGAAACAGGCAGGACAGGCACCAAATGGGTTATTAAAAGAAAAACTTCTCGGCTCAATCTCATCAATGCTGATGCCACAATCCGGACAGGAAAAACTGTTACTCATATTAATCGGCTTTCCGCCAATGACATCCACCACCATAAGCCCTTCTGCCAGCTTCATAACTGCCTCAATGGAATCATTTAAACGGCGTTCAATTCCCTTCTTTACCACAAGGCGGTCCACCACAATGGATATGTCATGTTTCTTATTCTTATCTAATTCTATCTCTTCAGATAAATCGTACATAGAACCGTCTACCAGCACACGGACATAACCGCTTTTCTTAGCACTTGCCAGCACCTTCTCGTGTCTTCCCTTTCTGCCCCGGACAACCGGTGCTAAAAGCTGGAACTTCGTACCCTCCGGCAGCTCCATGATTGCATCCACCATCTGGTCCACGGTCTGTTTCTTAATCTCCTTGCCACACTTCGGACAATGAGGAATTCCGATTCTGGCATACAGCAAACGAAAATAATCATATATCTCCGTTACGGTTCCCACCGTGGAACGGGGATTACGGTTTGTGGACTTCTGATCAATGGAAATGGCTGGAGACAATCCTTCAATCTTCTCCACATCCGGCTTCTCTGCCTGTCCTAAAAACTGTCTGGCATAGGAGGACAGGGATTCCATGTAACGCCGCTGACCTTCTGCATATATGGTATCAAATGCAAGAGAAGACTTACCGGAACCGGAAAGACCGGTTATGACCACCAATTCATCTCTTGGAATCTGAATGTCGATATTTTTTAAATTGTGCTCTTTAGCACCTTTGATTGTAATGTATTGTTTCATTGGTTTCTTCCTTTCCTTCTTCCTGTATTATCTCCCTAATCTGTACTTTTTATCATTCGTCTTATTATAATTGATTTCTTATTCTACTTATCTTTCAATTTGGGATAGCTCTTTAACAACCTTATCAAAATCAGACTCTATCGGCTGTGTTTTATTGAAAGTGTCATATTCCTGATAAGCCTTTTCAACTGCTTGTTTATGAGAGATTCGACCATTAGGAGCATTTTTCCATGTTGTTAATCCCATATTTTCTTTTGTGTGATTTGCCTGCTGATAAACAATTTCAGCTGCCGTCTTTCCGGTAATAGCATAATGAAATTTATTCTGTATGGTGGCGTAAAAATGATATGTAATATCAGAATCTTTATCATAGTCAATGCTGCATTCTGCAAAAATATCGGTTATCTGTTGCCATATTCTGCGCTCGCTGGCACGGATGGAACGAACTCTTTCCAGTAATTCACGAAAGTAATCCTTGCCAAAAGCCGTTTTTCCTTGTTTAAGGCGTTCATCATCCATTACAAACCCTTTTATCATATATTCCTTTAAAATATTGGTTGCCCATATTCTAAACTGTGTAGCTTGAATAGAATTTACTCTGTAACCTACAGAAATAATAGCATCAAGATTGTAATAATTAGTAGGAATTGTCTGCGTTTTGTCCTGCATTGCTCCGTGTTGAGTGGTTGTTGCAATTTTTGCAACAACCACTTTCTCATCCAATTCACCTGTTTCAAAAATTTTTGCCAAATGACGGCTGATACCGGATTTGTCAATGCCAAACAATTCAGCCATAGCCTTTTGAGTTAACCAAATCGTTTCATCCTTTATCAAGGCACTGACAGTCACATTATCATCTTCGGTTCTGTACAGCACCATCTCCATTTTCTTTGTAATATCTGTATTCATGAAAAGCCTTCCTTCTGTTGTGAATTGCATGCAAATCCATACTTTTAGATATGTTCCTTAACCTATACTGATTATAACAAATACAAATAAAAAAGTACAGAACAAAATCGAATGTTTGTTCTGTATTTATTAAATAAAACTCAACTGCTCATACTTTTCCGGAAATTCCTGAAGATATTGAAAACACTTCTCCGGCTGATAAACAATATTGTTCTGCCTACACATATCTACAAACATTGCCATCAGCTCTTTGTTGTGTTCACTGGGCAGCTCATATGCGTTCCCATACTTTTTCTGATATCTCTGTTTTAATCCCGGAAAATATTTGTCTAACGCCGCATAGAAATACTCCCTGTCACCCTCCCTTAAGGTAACACCCATTCCAAAGCAGATGATTCCATATA
>JBJEJE010000024.1:0-4181 GCA_051877755.1 Lachnospiraceae bacterium
AGTAGAGATGAAGAAAGGAAGATGAAATTATGGCAAATGCGTTAGTTGTAAAGGATTTGTGTAAAACATATATTACCAACAAAAGACAGAACAATGTATTAAAGAATGTGAATTTTACCATTGAAGAGGGAGAAATGGTGGCAATCATGGGACCATCCGGTTCCGGTAAATCTACCCTGTTGTACTGTGTATCCGGAATGGACCGTCCTACAGCGGGAGAGGTGTCTTTAGCAGATAAGAAGATTACGGAGTTAAATGAAACAGAGCTTGCAAAGGTACGTTTGAATGATATGGGATTCATTTTCCAACAGATGCATATGTTAAAAAATCTATCGGTTATGGATAACATCCTGCTTCCGGCGTACCAGGCTGGCAAGAAAAGTAAAAGCAGGGCAGAGATTAATGAGTACTGCAGGGAGCTGATGCGGAAACTGGAAATCAGTGATATTGCAGACAACGACATTACCGAGGTGTCCGGTGGACAGCTGCAGAGAGCCTGCATTTGCAGAAGCCTCATGAACCAGCCGGAGATTTTATTTGCAGATGAACCGACGGGAGCTTTAAACCGCAGTGCATCCGAAGAGGTCCTGAAAATGCTGGGCAAACTGAATGATGAGGGTACAACCATAATGCTGGTTACCCACGACATGAAAGTTGCTGCAAATTGCAGTAGAATTTTATATATTGTTGATGGTAATATAAAGGGAGAGTTAAAGCTGGAAAAAGAAGAAAGCCATTCTTCGGAAGGCGGAAGAAAAGAGCGGGAACGTAAGGTGAACCAGTGGCTTAATGATATGGGCTGGTAGGATAATGGTGAACTTCGGTTTTATGGATGATTTTATAAGCGAATGAAGACATTGTGATCAGATTGATGTAGCAGGATAGGAATAAACTTGAGGAGAATTCTATGGCGGATATTATAATTGTGGAAGATAATGAAGAGATTGGCGGTCTGCTTTCCGACTTTTTGGAGGCGGAAGGGTATGATACCTATCTTGCCTTGACGGGGGAAGAGGCACTGGCGGTTTATGAGGAGGATGGTGCAAAACTGATTGTGTTAGATATTATGCTGCCAGGAATGGATGGATTTGCTATATGCAGTAAAATACGGGAAAACTCCAACACCCCGATTATCATTGTCAGTGCAAAGGACAGCAAAGAGGACAAATTAAATGGCCTTATGTTAGGTGCAGATGATTACATTGAAAAGCCTTATGATATTGATATTCTTCTGGCAAAGATTGCCGGTATTTTCAAACGGAGATATTCCACGAAGGAATTAGTGGATGGCAATCTCCGTCTGGACAAAGTGGGAAGACATCTCTATGTGGATGGCAGGGAAGTCTCTGTTACGATAAAGGAACTGGATTTACTTCTTTACATGATGGAGAACAAAGGAAAGGTGCTGTCCAAAGAGGAATTGTTTAATAAAATCTGGGGCTTTGACAGTGAAAGCGAACCCCAGACAGTCACGGTACATATAAAATGGCTCCGGGAAAAGCTGGAAAAAGATCCGAAGAAGCCGGAGAGGATACAGACCGTGTGGGGCGTGGGCTACCGGTTTGAATAGAGGGAAGAGGAATCGAAATGAAGAAAATGAACCGTATTCTGTTATGTCTGGTTCTCCTGTTTGCCGTGGTAATGTGTCTGGTGAATCTTTACCTTTCACAGATTACTCTCGACCAGGAGGGGCGGGAATACAGAGTATCCGTTAACCGAATAGAGAAGGCACTGGAGGAATTTGAAGCGGAAAAGGGTGAAGCTCCGCAGGACTTGGAGGAGCTGACAGCATTTTCCGGGGCAAAAGAGTACCCTGCTGTGACGGCCATTTATGCCATGTCCAAAGAGGAGAATAATCGGGAAGAATTATCGCATTTTCTTACGGAAGAAAATGAGGATTATATGATTGTGGATACGGAAGATTATTATTACCGTGTGACTTACAAAAACACCGGCAGCGGGAAGATGCAGATGTATGTAGTTGTAAATGGCATTGCTTTGCTCCTGTTTGCCTGTGTGCTGGTGTTCTGGTTTTACATCCGCAACAAAATCCTTCTGCCATTTTACCGGCTGTCGGAGGTGCCCTATGAATTGTCAAAGGGAAATCTCACCATACCGGTGCAGGAGAATAAGGATAAGATGTTTGGGCGGTTTATCTGGGGCATGGATTTGCTGCGGGAACATTTAGAGGAGAATAAGGCAAGGGAGCTGGAGCTGCAAAAGGAGAAGAAGCTTTTGCTGCTGTCTTTATCCCATGACATCAAAACGCCGCTTAGTGCCATTAAACTGTATGCCAAGGCGTTGAAGCGGAATCTGTATCAGGACGAGGAAAAGAAACAGGAGATTGCGGGACATATCGATGAAAAGGTAGATGAGATTGAGGGTTACATTTCTGAGATTGTCCGTGCCTCTAATGAGGACTTCCTGCATTTTGACGTACAAAATGGGGAGTTCTATATCAAAGATGTGTTGGAACAGATAAGGGAATACTATGCAGATAAAATGAAACTAAACCAGATTGCATTTGAAATGCCGGAGTACCGGAACTGTCTGGTATATGGAGATGCTGACCGTCTGGTGGAGGTGCTGCAGAATGTAATTGAAAATGCTATCAAGTACGGAGATGGAAAAAGGATTTGGTTAGAAACGATCCGGGAAGAAGAGGAATATATTATCCGTATTTCCAATACGGGATGCCAGCTGGAGGATAAAGAGCTGCCGCATATCTTTGACAGCTTCTTTCGGGGAAGCAATGTGGAGAAAAAACCGGGAAGCGGTCTTGGGTTATATATCTGCCGTCAGCTGATGCATTTGATGGAAGGGGAGATAACCGCATCGGTAAAACCTACCGGAGAGGATGCCGTAATTACTTTGCAGGTGGCAGTGCGGATGGCATAGGATTCTGGAGATAAGGAAGAATTGTCGAAAGATGATTCATTCAGAATGTAGACAAAGTATCTAGAATGTAAGCGGGTATTTTAATGATAATTAATTCATTTTGCTTATTTTATGTTATAATAATTGCATAGATAAATCGGGATTTATCAACATTACTAAATTATATCTTGATAATCATTGATTGACTATAACATATTATAGAAAGGATAAATTATATGGACAATGAAATCATTAAAAAGGATAATAAAGTGATTTCCTCTACAGTTAGTGAAATCAAAGATTTATTAAATCAGTCCAGACAGAATGTTGCAGTACAAGTTAACCAGGAATTGATTGCAACTTACTGGAAGATTGGAGAAATCATTGTTCGATATGAACAAAATGATCAAATTCGTGCAACATATGGAGAGAAGACATTACTGGTTCTTTCTAAAGAGTTAACAAGAGAATTGGGAAAAGGATTTTCACGTTCCAATATTTACAATATGAGGCAGTTTTATCTTTGTTATCCAATTTTCCAGACGGTGTCTGGAAAATTATCTTGGTCTCATTATTGTGAACTACTTTCAATTTCAGATAATCAGAAACGATCTTTTTATGAGAAAGAATGTATTAATGCCGGTTGGTCGGTTCGAGAATTAAAGAGACAACTGAATAGTTCTTTGTTTGAAAGACTGATTCTTTCAAAAGGCAATATAAATAAAGAACAGGTATTATCGCTAGCAACAAAGGGAATAGATTATTCTAATCCATCGGATACCATTAAGGATCCATATGTTTTTGAGTTTTTAGGAATTCCAGAGGATAAGCCTATGCTCGAGAGTGATTTAGAGAGGGCTCTAGTACGAAGAATTGAAGATTTCTTGCTCGAACTGGGAAGCGGATTTATGTTTGTAGGAACTCAGCAGAGAGTTACAATTAATAATACTCATTATTATGTTGACATGGTTTTTTATAACAAAATTTTTCGTGCTTATGTTCTAATAGAATTAAAAGCAAAGAAATTGACGCCAGAAGCTGCTGGACAAGTAAATATGTACTTAAATTATTATGCTTCTGAGGTGAATGATCCGGATGATAACCCTCCAATAGGTCTCATCCTATGCACTGATAAGGACGATATAACAGCAGAATATGCTCTTGGTGGTTTGTCAAATCAGATATTTGCAGCAAAGTATGTTCTTCATATGCCTGATAAAGAGCAGTTAATTGCGCAAGTTGAGGATGTAATCAGTAAATGGAATAATAGTATATAGGATTGATAAATCAGGGAAATCGGAATT
>JBJEJE010000025.1:0-4162 GCA_051877755.1 Lachnospiraceae bacterium
GTGTCGGACCATAGGTACCCTGAACCTGGGATACAATGTCCGTCACCTCTGCACCTTTGTCTGCATATCTGGCTGTAAACTCCTCCCTGTCGGCGTTGTCCGTCAATGTTACATAGGCGATTCTCCACATAACATTTTCTTCATTATCCAGATTCTCTGCAAACATTTTAGCAGTCTTTCCACCATTTGTAATATCTGAGTAAATGCCTGTTATGATGCACTTCTCGTATTCTTCCTCCACCTTTACTAATATCTCATCTCCCGGATTTAACCCCAGCTCTTCAGCCAGCAGATAAGACAGTGCTGTTTCTCCCTCACAAGCCGGCGCACAACCTTTACTGTAGGCAACAGGAAACTTCCTGTGATCCCCCTCTTCCATCAGCATATTCATGGTAGTTCCATCTTCCAGCATGACCGGCATCAGCCTGATCTGATAAAGTGCATATTCTTTGATGTCTGTATCCTGTGATAATAATTTTCCTATTGCTTCAAATTCTTCATTTGCGCCTTTACCCTGACGCATATCCATTCGGATTTCTGCATTTCCTATACCCATATAGGTCACAAACTCCGGCGACGAGAGTGTACTATACAGATTCGACGGAATCAGCATCAAAAAAACAGCGATTGCAGTAACAAACATAATACAAAGCATGTTACTATTTTTTTTACCTGCATCTATTCTTCCGGTAAGTGCTTTTAAAGCCGTCATCTCATTCAGTTTTCTCAATATCCTGAGTACAAATAATACAATTACACTTCCAACTAAAACAGCACTAAGCACTGCATACAAATACCTGCCAAGTCCATCCGCTGACACACCATATAATTTCTGCATCTGCGAAGAAAGTGGCTTAAATAAAAATATGGATATTACCATGCCCAATCCTTCACCTGCTAAAACCAGCCAGATATATCGTCTGAGAAACATATTTCTAATATCCTTTCCGGACATTCCAAGCGCCTTCAGCATACCCACTTCCCCTGCCTCAGAAACAACTCTGGTCAGCAGCATAAACCGGATACACACCAGTGAAATAAGCAGAACCAACACACTTATCAAAAGAATGATCATAATCATAATTCCGTCTGAAAGGGTATTCATCATTTTAATCAAAGGTCTGGTAATCGTGGGACCATTCATTGGAAGATTTGCATCTTCATATGCTGTTTTAAATGCATTTGTATCTGAGTTTTTTGCAAGTTGAAATTCAATCAGATACTCCTCACTCCCCAAGCTTCTCAAACTCTCATAATCTTCTTTACAAACCAGAAATCTCTTGGATGATGCCATCATGGAATTCATCTGTGAATCCCTGATAAAGCCAGCCACTGTCAGCTTTCCATTTCCAATACGCATTTCATCACCGATTTCTACATGATACATGGATTCATAGCATACCGGCACATAAACCTCCCCCGGTTGAACCTTGGGAAATTCATTATCGAGTCCAACCATATAGTCAAATCCATCCCCCTGAATGCTGATTCCATTGTCCTGGGTACTGTCCAACAGGGACTCTTCCCCCAGCATAAGAATACTGTTTTCCAGATTCAAAAACCGGATAATCTGATAATCGGTAACCTCTGGCCTGCTTAAGGCAAATTCCTCCAGCTCGTCTTCATTTATATCTCCTGCATGCATCTGCAAAAAATCCGGAGTTTTCGCCACTTCCATAAGATGCTCGATTGCGCCAGTCAGATTTGCAAAAAGCATTGCCGTGAGGGATATCATCGCTACAGAGATTGCAATAAATGCTGTAAAGCTTATTGTGGAAAATCTGTCCCTTCTCCATGATTCTTTTGTCATTCTCCAGTAAATATTATCTTTCAAGCTTTCACCTCCTCCAGATTCTGAATACTCTTAATTCTCGCCATCATTACTGCCACCACAGCCAAACATACGCCGGAGACAATAATCACAAAACCTGCCCCTCTTCCTATATCTGTGTGAAATGCCTTTGCTGCCAGATCCGCCAGTAACCCGCCCGTTCCATATGCAACGACATAACCCATCTGGGAAAGAAATCCGATAAAGCCCCAGGCTCTTCCCTGAAGTTCATCCGGGATATTCGTCCTTACCAGATAATCCAGACAATTGTTTGCAAAGGGCAGCATAGCAAAAAATAAAAATCCAAAACAACAAATAATAAAAATATTTTTCCAAATACCAAATCCAATCATAAAAAATCCTGCAAACATTAAGGCAATCTCAAGCACTTTGACATACTTTTTCTTAATTCCGCGGATACCCAATACCAGACTGGAAACCAGCATTCCACTTGCACATACAGTCTCCCCTATTCCCAGCGTCTTAGAATCTGCAAAGGACAAAATAAGCGGCTCTGCCAGAATCTGAAACACTCCAAGAAACAGTGTCATAGCTGCTGAAACCAAAATGAGTAAAAAGATTCCCTGTCTCGAATGTACCACATCCCATCCTTCTTTCAGACTCTCCATAAAAGATTTGTCCCCTTCACCCGGCTTCGTCTCAATCCCTCTTTTTACAACTGCAGTTGATATTACTGTAAGTACAAAGGTACTGATATCAATAATAAGCAAAAGCTTCACATCACTTACACTGAGCAGCAAACCTGCCACCAAAGGAGATATCAGATATCTGGCACTTCCCGCCAGACTCACCAGACCATTTGCCTTTGAAAACTCCTCCTTGGTTAACAAATCTGAAACCGTGGCTCTATAGGAAGGTTCCAGTAAAGACGAGAAAACGGAACTCACAAATACACCGATACAAATCTGGAAAAGGTTTGCTCCCCCATTTATCATGCAGATTAAAATGTAAATGATTCCTAAAGCAGAACAGCCGTCTCCTAACATCATCAGCAGTCTTCTGTCATACCGGTCTGCCAGCACACCCGCCGGAACACTCAAAACCAGAGTTGGCAAAAATGCCAGCAGGGTTACCAGTGCCATGCCCGCCGCACTTCCTGTCTGTCCAAACACATACACTCCCAAGCCAAAACTGGTAAGTCCGCCCCCTATAGAGGAAATCAGCTCCCCTGCCCAGAGCAGAAGAAACTTTCCAAAATTACCTTTCTTTACATTATCACTCATATCTTTCTCCTTCTTTTACCGACCGATTGTCTGTCGGTTATTGTTTAAAAATAAAAGGAATATTACATCCCTTTTTCACTCAAGCATTTAACAATCTGCATTTCGATAATTGCAAAACTCTGTTATATACAGTCTGAGGCAAAAATAAGCTTTGCAATCATCTGCGTCAATTACTTGTCAAATATCGGCATGATTGCCTCCTGCAATGCACCGGCTTCCATACCCATTACCCGCTCCGTATGATAGACAAATCCCATTATCTTTCTCTGCTCCTCCTCTTCACTATACTGATTCATACTATCAAATGCAGTATAGGAATAGGTCATAATCATTTCCACCGCCTCAGCCGGATAATCTGTATGTATGATTCCCTGCTTGATTCCATCTTCCGTTATCTTGGTAATCAGTTTATTTACCCGTCCTAACAACATGTTCTCCAGCTTCTGATGCATCAGTGCATTCTGTGGTCTGTGAACCTGCTCCATAATCATGTCGCCAAGCTCGTTATCAATATTCAGAGATAACATGGTACGTGTTAACCGTTCCAGAACCGGTATGGATTCGTCTAATGCGATAGCCGCTGCCTTCGCCACCATCTGGTTCGTCAGCCGCTCTATCATTGCATCCAATATATCTTCTTTGGACTTGAAATGATAATAAAGGGTTCCTCTGGCAATCCCGATTTCCTTCAGGATATCATTGGTACTGGCATTATCAAATCCCTTTGCACAAAATAACCTCTCGGCAACATCTAATATCTCATTTCTTCTTTCTTCTGCATCCTTTACAACTCTCATAATCTGCACCTCTACCGACAACCTGTCGGTAATAAATATAACACATTGTTTTTGCTTTTGCAAGCCCTAAATTTTCAACCTATATGATTCTTCTCCAAAACAACTGCACCACAATATTTACAGGTAGTCTCGTATCCGATTCGAAGAGTATTCGGTGCTCCACAGCACTTGCAATGCACTACAATAAATTTCTCAGCAATTGTCTTTTTCCCATTATCTAAAAGAATATAGGTAGGATTGATGTTGTACAATAAAAATTGACAACCTATTCTCAAGGATTTTGATATAAT
>JBJEJE010000026.1:0-4151 GCA_051877755.1 Lachnospiraceae bacterium
CCAGTTTTCCTGAAAGAGCCGCTGCATTTGCTGCAGTAACTTCTCCCTTTGGAAGCTTTAACAGTAAGTCCTGTTTCATCCTCACATATTTAAGCAGTTCCTTTTTATCCAGATGCACGGTATATCTGGAATTCACCAGTTCCGGCATTTTCAAGTGATCAGCTGACTTCATGGAAATTGTGATATCTGAAATCCTGTCATATATGGCTTTCTCTGCACCCGGCAGAAGCTTGTAACTGTAAACTATCGGACCATTTGCTTTATCTGGCTTAAAATATCTTTCCCTGTACTGACCGATAAACCTTCCAAGTCTTTCTCCCTTGTCCAGAAGTTTGTATTCCGCAAACAGATCCATAAGACCATTGCTTGACGGTGTACCGGTCAGACCTACGATGCGATGTACCTTTGGTCTTACCTTCATCAGAGCCTTGAATCTTTTTGACTGATGATTTTTGAAAGATGACAGTTCATCCACAACCACCATATCGTAATCGAAAGGAAGTCCGCTCTTTTCAATCAGCCACTGCACATTTTCCCTGTTGATCAGATAAATATCAGCATCCGCTTTCAATGCTTTTATTCTTTCAGCCTCAGTGCCAACTGCCACACTATATTTCAAATCTGAAATGTGATCCCATTTTTGGATTTCATCCGGCCATGATAATTTGGCAACTCTTATCGGTGCTATTACCAGAACCTTCCTCACATCGAAGCTGTCAAACATCAGATTGCTTATTGCAGTCAGTGTAATGGAAGTTTTTCCTAAACCACACTCAAGTAAGACTGCTGCCACCGGATGATTCTCGATATACTCTGTCGCAAAGGACTGATATTCATGTGGTTCGTATTTCATCGATAATCCCTCCAATCTGCTCCGGCTTATCAAGTACAAATACCTTAAACCCAAGTGACCTTAGCAGCTTATGTCTTGCCATCTGCAATGGTCTTGGCTTTTTGCCGGGAGCCTTAACTTCTATGAATGCCATCCTCCCATTTTTCATAAGACAGATACGGTCTGGCATCCCATCGAATCCAGGCGATGTGAATTTCGGGCAGATACCACCTTCGGCTCTCACCGCCTGAACCAGCTTCTGTTCTACTGTTTTTTCTCTCATGTTCTTATTACCTCAAAAATCCCCTATATATAGAAAATGTGTATTATGGTATCTATAGGGCATCTTTTTTCTACTTTCATATTTATAGAAAATATTAGGAACATAGGAACAAAAGCAGTAAAGTTGGCATCCGCCGCCCGCATTTGGTCTGTTCCGAAAAATGTGCCTGACATACTTTCATGGAACAAATCAGTGTTCCCGGAACAGTCCTATGTTCCAGATATTTTTTTAGTTACGCTCTTTGGGAACAAAGATGAACTGGGGACCGTAGTTTGCTACACGCTCTTTTCTATCAAGCCTCACCCATCCAAGCTTCACCAGAATGCCTGACAGTTCATTGGAATCTGCACGTTTCAGATTGGAACGCTCTTTGCCAAAGCATTCACACCAGATTTCCATATTGCAGACCTGTGTACGTCTGACCGTCCCCTTCTTGCCAATATCAGCCTTACCGGTACCATCAAGGAAATTCCTTCTCTCAAAGGTATCCATATCATCCCAGTTATCAGGCAGTAATGCTTCCAGGTACTCACGCACAAGACCTTCTCTCTCATCAGACTCCATGGCTTCCCTCTGTTCAGCCTTTGCAAGTGCTTCCACCTCAGGATCCAGATAAAGCTTTTCCCCGGCTTTCACATAATGCATAACCTCTGCCCAGATCTGCAGAACATCTTCCTGTGTTACATCCCACGAACGCTTGCTGCCGCCGCCAGGAGTCTTAACCGGCCAGAAACGTCTGTTGCCTGTGGTATCTCTTAAATATCCGCTCTCAGCATTTGTGGTACCGAAGAATACACACTGTCTTGGATGCGGTGTGGTACGTTTGCCAAAAGAAGCACGATAAATATCATTCTGTCTGGATAAGAAGGAACGAAGTGTTTCCACCTCAGCCTTACGAAGTCCTGCTAACTCACCGATTTCAAGAATCCAGTAACCCTGAAGCTTTTCTGCTGCTGTTTTATCCTTGGTATCATTTAATGAGAGAGAATCTGAAAACCACTCACCACCAAGCTTGGCAATCAGTGTACTCTTACCAATTCCCTGACTTCCATTAAGGACAAGCATGGTATCAAACTTACAGCCTGGATTTAACACACGACATGCCGCAGCACATAAGGTCTTTCTCGTGACTGCACGGACATATTTATTGTCAGCGGCTCCCAGATAATCAATCAGAAGCGTATCCACTCTCTTAACCTTGTCCCACTCAGGAAGTGCCTGCAAAAACTCACGGATTGGATGATAAGAGCGGTCATCTGTGACCTTTGCAACCACAATATCAAAATTTCTCTGTGAGAAGGTGCCGTAATTTTCATCTACATAACTGATCAGCTGGGCATCATCTGCATCTCTCCAGAACTTTGACGGATGTTTCCAGGGAACATCACCTTTTATCTCCATGCCATCAAGGTGCTGGTTAAACACAATATCCCTGAGATTCGGATCGTTCTCCAATATAAGAGTCAGATTACGAAGTGTATTTTTAAGCTGTAATGACTTATCTTCATACTCCAGTTTCTTCTTCCATGCATCCGGATCCTCTTCATCAAAATCTTCAGCTGCACTTTCCTGTTTTTCCTTGAAAATGAGAAGCTTTACTTCCTCATCTGAACTTGCAAATTTAGCCATTGCCTTGAATGACTTTTTCGGATCATCATCAGGGAACTTATGAACCCTAACCACGTCAAAGGCATTCAGAAGCTGACCACATGCAGGATCTGTCGCATGGAAACTATAGGAAAACTTATCGTCGATAATGGTTACACCGGCACTGCTGTCTGCAGGAATATAATCGTATCTGCCTTCCATTGCAGATGGCTCATACACATCTCCAAGAAATTTATCAATCGCATCCCTGATAGAATAGGTACGGCAAAATGCTCCTACCACACCATCCTTTGTAAGCGGATCAGCCTGCTGCGATGCAGTTTTCTTCACAGCTTCTGATTCTCTTGAAGATACAGGCCATGTAGAAACATCACGCCAGTCATCGTAAAGTCCAAGATAATAATCCGGATCTACAATATCCCCGTCCATAACACGGTAAATGTATTCCCCATTTGAAGAAGTCGAGGGCCAGTACATCAGTCGGTGGGGCTGGTAGGTTGTATCATCAAACATATCCATGCCGATTTCCTGTGCCACCTTACGTGCAACTGCTGGATATTCATCTTCTGATACATCTCTTGTAAGCGGCATGATCAGACGGAGTCTCGGTGCTTCCGGTGTGTGCTTGTGGGTAGAATAAATACACATCTTGTGGGAATTAAACATATCCAGTTCATCCAGAATATCTGCACTGCCATGATCCATATCAAGAGTCAGCATGGAACGGCAAAGGACAGTTCCATTTTTACGTCTGCCTGCCTTTAGGTGTCCTGCGACAAAACCGCCCACATCCTTAATGGAATCCTGCTGAGGCTTAGACATTTTTCTGTATTCGTCCACTGTTTCCGTAGTGGTCTGCGTAGTACTTACTCTTTTGCAGAAATCATCCCATGATATCTCATTGTTTTTCCACTTTTTCTCCATTCTGGAATTACCATAAGCTATCTTCATGACCTACCTCCTTCAAATCCTCTGTAAAATAGCGAATCCTTTTATGCTGCTTCTTTGCTTTTTCAATCTCCGCAGCCATACCTTCTGAAATAACATCTCCGAAAACCCAGACCTGCTCGCATTTGCTTAAAAGCACGATCCCCATTTTCAGACCAAGCCATCTTTCCGTAGCTTCATCCATAAACTGTGGAAATAATAAATGTGGTGCCATCGGAATACAGTTCTTCTCTACCGCAAATCTTGAAAATGCCCTGGCTCTGTAAGTATTCTTTTCAATGTCTCCTGCATATGGTGAGCATATATAGACCAAAGGGCGGTAAGCGGCAGCCGCTCTGGCTGCACGCTCCTCCGCCTCCACCTTGGTCAGTGCTTCATATACAACAGGATCGTAATAACCTTCGTTGTTGAATTTACTGACCGACATATTTAATCCTCCTGTTCAATAAGAGGCAAAATACCGTCTGCCTTTAATAAGTC
>JBJEJE010000027.1:0-4146 GCA_051877755.1 Lachnospiraceae bacterium
AAATGTAGATATTGTATATATAGTATATACACAATTGTGAAAAAGGAGTAAAGGCATGGATATCATAATTTCGAACAATGCCGATAGTCCGATTTATGAACAAATCAAAGAGCAGATTAAACTTATGATACTGAACGGTGAGTTGAAGGAAGGGGACGCCCTGCCGTCAATGCGCCTGCTGGCAAAAGAGCTTCGCATCAGTATCATTACCACAAAGCGGGCTTATGAGGAGTTAGAGCGGGAAGGGTATATTGAATCCTTTACCGGTAAGGGAAGCTTTGTGAAAGCCATGAATACAGATGTGGTGAGAGAAACTTTGATTTATGAAATCGAGACATTGCTGGAAGAGGTAATTGATAAGGCGGTTATCGCGAAACTGTCCTATGAAGAGCTGACAGAGATTTTGAAACTTTTATATGTAGAAAGGAAGTCAGGGGACAATGGATAAGGTATTGGAACTTAAGAATGTAACGAAGGATTATGGGGATTTTAAGCTGGATGCTGTAAATCTGTCTGTAACCCGGGGTGGAATCTGTGGTTTTATCGGACAAAATGGTGCCGGTAAGACAACCACCATTCAGCTGATTTTGGATATTATCAAGAAGGATGCCGGAGAGATTAAGGTCTTTGGCGAGGATATGGAAACCAACGGAAAAGAGTTAAAGGAACGGATTGGCGTTGTCTTTGATGAAATGGGATTTCATGATTTTCTGACTGCCACCCAGATTAGTAAGATGATGGGAAACATTTACCGCAACTGGGATGAAGATGTGTTCTTTACATATCTGGAAAAGTTCGGACTCCCAAGAAAGAAACGGTGCGGCGCATTTTCCCGTGGTATGCGGATGAAACTGCAGATTGCGGTTGCCATGTCCCATGGTGCGGAGCTTTTAATCATGGATGAGCCCACCAGCGGATTAGATCCTATCGTGCGAAATGAGATTCTTCAGATTTTCCAGGAGTTTGTAATGGAGGAGAATCATACCATTTTGCTTTCTTCTCATATTACAGGTGACTTGGAACGCATTGCAGATGAGGTAGTATTTATCAATAAAGGTAAGATTGTGCTTGCAGGGAATAAGGATGAGATATTAGAAACCCATGGTCTGATGAAATGTAAAAAGGATGAGGTGGAAATGATTGATGCAGGCGATATCATTTCCGTCCGCCCGTCTGCATTTTGTACGGAAGTACTGGTGGCAGACAGACAAGCATGTGCAAAAAAATATCCGAAGATGACAATGGAACAGACTTCCTTAGAGGAGATTATGATTTTCTATGTGAACCGTGGTTCTGTAGTGAAAGTGGAGCCCAATAACGTGAACACGGAATCTTCGTCTGTATCGGATGACGAATCGCATAATGAAGCATAGAAAGGGCGTGACGATATGAAAGGTTTGCTTATTAAAGATTATTATTGTATGAAAAGTAATCTCGTTTCTTTTCTATGCCTGACCGTGGGTGTCATTGTGATTGGTGTGATGTTTGCCGTTAGTATTCATCATGGAAATATGGCGGATGTGGTGGAATCTCTGGTTGCAGAGGAAGGCATGACGGCGGAGAGTGTATATGACCTGTTTCGTCTGGGTGTATGGCTTGTGCTGTTGATTCCCATGGCATATGTTGGAAACGTCATTGACTGCTTTAAGGCCGATAACAGTGCGAATTTTGGGAAACAGTTGTTTTCCATGCCGGTGAAACCCAGTCAGATTGTAGGTGCCAGATATCTGTCATGTCTGCTGTATGCGGGATTAAGCCTTGCTGGTTCCTTCCTTGCAGCAGTCTGTGTATCCAGTGCAACGGA
This sequence comes from Lachnospiraceae bacterium, assembly GCA_051877755.1. Lineage (GTDB taxonomy): Bacteria > Bacillota > Clostridia > Lachnospirales > Lachnospiraceae > CAG-590. Next base: position 1,805 of record JBJEJE010000027.1, read on the forward strand.
CCAGTATCCGTTATCGGAACTGTTAACGGTAGCAGTCACATTTGGTGCGGTGTTAATTGTGTATCTGAGCATTGTGATGATGCTGTTATATCTGTTTGGAACACAGCAGGCAGACACGATACAGACGATGCCATTTCTGGCAGCTTTCATTGCAGGTGTGATATACGTGGTAGTGAAGATGGAGGATATGACAGGAGACCAGGAGGATGCATTTATGGCAAATATATGGGGATGGGTTAAGGGATTTTTAACGCAGTATGCCGGTATATTGTGCATCATTGCATTGGTGGTTCTGGTACTCAGCTTCTTTTGTTCTGTTAAAATTGTGGAGAAGAGGAGGGCAAAGGCAATATGTTAGGTTTGTTATATAAGGATTATATTGCAGTCAAGGGAAAAACATTTTTGATGCTTTTGTTTGGACAGTTTGCAGCATTTACGCTTCTTCGCTTTATGATAACGGATAATAAAGAGTTTGATGGGATGATACTGGCGCTTATGTTTGTTATTTACGCGGTTTTGGTATGTATGATCAGCTGGCAGTACACCATGAGTTTGATAAAAGCAGATGAAGGGAAGAAGCAGAAACTCTATTTTCTAAGTCTTCCGGTTGATAAAAAGCAGTATGTGTTTTCGAAATATCTTTTCCTTGGTATTGCATTTTATATATTACAGTCTGTTTTTATTTTTCAGTTACAGGTTGGTTCCGTCAATCTTGTTGCGGAGGATGCAAAGAACCTTTTAGCCAGTATTCAGGCAGCAATGCCGGCATTTTTCAGCTTATGTATGCTGATATGTGCCATGGATCTGATGTTTTATTTTGGATTGGGAGTAGATAAGGCAAAGAACCTGTTAAATGGTCTTTTGTTCCTGCTTTTGTTTGTGGTAATCGTATATTTTCTGTTTGGTGATTTGTCTGTCATGGAACACTTTGACATTATTTCGATTATGACCTATTTGCAGAAACATATGGAGGTTATGTATGCGGTACAGATTCTTTTCCCGGTTGTGGCGATGCTTTTCTATTACATATCTTACCGCATTTCTGTGAAGCTGTTTGAGAGAAGGGAGTGGGAAGATGAATAAGAAATTGCTGAAAAAAAGGCTTGCGATATATCTGGTTTTAAGTTTTGGATTAGTATGGATTCCTACGATTGCCTTTGGAATTTGCGGTGGAAAGTACGAAGATTCCTTGATGCAGCTCCTTTTGTCCTATAGCATGTTGTGTCCGGCTATCGCGGTGCTGATTACAAGAAAAGCGACGGGAGAAGGATTTGCCGTTACCGGTGAGAATTCCTTACAGATTGGCATTGATTTAAAAAATAAGAAATGGATTTGGTATTTGTTCGCATTTCTTGCACCAAGCATTTATTATGATCTGGGTTATCTCTTAGTTCTGGCAGTCTTTCCGGAAACCTTTAATCCCGCGGGCTTTGATTCCGTGGGTATAGCCAGAAATGCATTAGTTTTAATAACCATATCTGGCTGGGTCAGCGGTACGATTGCCTCTATAGGTGCATTAGGCGAGGAGATTGGCTGGCGGACATATCTTTATCCGAAACTGGAAAAATGGATGGGACCACTTGGCTCGATTCTAGTGGGTGGCATTATCTGGGGAATATGGCATTTTCCGGCAAATACCATGGGACACAATTTTGGAACCGGGTACCTGGGTGAACCATGGAGCGGATATATTGAATTTACCATTTCCTGTACTGCCATGGGTGCATTGCTCTATCTGGTGACGAAGAAAACGGGTTCCGTCTGGCCGGCAGTCTTTATGCATGCGGTGAACAATACGGGAAATCATCCTATTGCGTTGTGCGTGGATACAGAAAAGTTAACCGGTATCTGGGCAGCCACGCCTGTGCAATCACTGATAATTGAGACACCACTGATTATTATGGGTGTGATTGCAGCTGTGATGATTTGCAGGATGGAGACCGGCGATGGTAGTTGAGCTTAAGTACAATCAGTCCGCAGATACCCCATTCGGCAAATCAAGGAAAAAAGATACCAGGGGGGCGTTATCAGAGTATTCCGATAAGATTCTTTTGGTTGGAATTAACTATGACGCAGAAGGGGAAGATAAGAAACATCATACCTGCATAATTGAAGAATGGATGGAATAAGATAGCCAAGACATAAGAGTTATTAAAGTAGTAAACACCGTTTGTGGTATCAGGTGATATCACAGACGGTGTTTTTTTCCATATCGCCTTTTTCCGTATCTTCTCCCTCTTTACCATCCATCTTCACATCCTCCGGCAACAGCACACAGGAACAATACCCCGGCTCCGGCTGGTAGCAGTGAATGGTAAGCTGCTTTCCAATCTCCGGACTAA
>JBJEJE010000028.1:0-21171 GCA_051877755.1 Lachnospiraceae bacterium
AAACAGGAATTTCGTCAGATGTCTCCTCTGTTGCAGCTTTTAACTGTATACCTGTAATCTCTTCAAAAATCTTCATAAACTCCTTACCGGTAATGGTCTCTTTCTCAATCAGATAACTTGCAAGGGCATCCAGTACACTTTCATTTTCCTTTAAAAGATTATATGCCTTCTCATAAGATTCCTTCATGACCTTTCGAATTTCATCATCGATCTTTGTGGCAGTCTCTTCCGAACAGTTCATTACAGAACGTCCATCCAGATAACGGTTTTGAACAGACTCCAAAGCCACCATTCCAAAATCATCTGACATTCCATACATGGTAATCATGCGGCGTGCTATATTGGTTGCCTGCTCAATATCATTGGAAGCCCCGGTGGTAACGGAATCAAATTTGATTGCCTCCGCAGCACGTCCGGCACAGAATGTAACTATGTCTGCCTCCATCTCTGCCTTTGTATTCAGATATTTTTCTTCTTCCGGCACCTGCATGACATATCCTAAAGAACCCATAGTTCTTGGTATGATTGTAATCTTCTGTACCGGCTCTGTATGCTTTTGAAGGGCGATGCAAAGGGCATGACCTGTCTCATGGTAAGCCACGATTTCTTTTTCCTTCTTGCTTAATATACGGTCTTTCTTTTCCTTACCGGCGAATACCACTTCCACTGACTCAAACAAATCTGACTGGCTGACATATTCCCTGCCTGCCTTAACGGCTGCCAAAGCGGCCTCATTGATGATATTGGCAAGATCTGCCCCAACCGCACCGGAGGTAGCTAACGCAAGTTCTTTGAAATCCACTGTTTCATCCATTTTAACATTCTTTGCATGCACTTTCAGTGTCTCAATTCTACCCTTTAAATCCGGTTTTTCTACAATCACACGGCGGTCAAACCGTCCCGGACGAAGCAATGCCTTATCCAAAATTTCCGGTCTGTTTGTAGCTGCCAAAATCACAATACCTTTTGAGGTGTCGAAACCATCCATCTCAGAAAGCAGCTGGTTCAACGTCTGTTCCCGCTCAGAGTCACCACCACCATACTTACTGTCACGGCTTCTTCCAATGGCATCTATCTCATCGATAAAAATGATACACGGGGCCATGGAGCTGGCCTGTTTAAACAAATCTCTTACACGGGAGGCTCCCACTCCCACATATAATTCCACAAAATCCGAACCGGAAAGAGAGAAGAACGGAACATTTGCTTCTCCTGCAACAGCTTTCGCAAGAAGGGTTTTACCGGTTCCCGGAGGTCCTACCAATAAAGCTCCCTTTGGAAGCTTCGCACCAATCTCCAGATATTTTTTCGGATTGTGCAGAAAATCCACCATTTCCTTCAGGGATTCCTTGGATTCCTCCTGACCTGCCACATCCGCAAAAGTAACACCGGTTTTCTTTTCCACATACATCTTAGCATTGCTTTTACCAACGCCCATCATGCCGCCGCCTTTGCTCATAGAACGCATGAATAGCCATATGATCAGATAAAATACACCAATCATCAGCACCCAGGAAAGAATATTACCTATCATCGCGGTATTGCTTTCATCCACCGCCGTATAGTCAAGCTCTCCTTTTTTCTTCGCCTCTTCCAGACGATCTACCAGATTGATGTCCGAAATACGGGTTGCATAATAGATTTTCTTTCCTGCAGATTTACCTTCTTCTTTCGGAACAATTTCAATGGATGAGCTGTAGATTCTGACAGATTTTACTTTTCCCTCGTCTAACATATCCAAAAACTCACTGTAGGAGATTTCCACCTGCTGACTTGTCTGGTATCTGCTGTAGGCATAGAAAAACAGCAGTGACAAACCAATGGAAACCACCAGCATGAAAATAAAACTCCGGTTTGGAGTTTTCTTCCCATTATTGTTCTGATCATCATTATTGTTCACATTGTTATTTTCTTCCAAATCCTTATCCTCCTGTTACGCTTTCCTATATAGAATTTTCCAATAAAAACCAAACCCGGCATTCTATTGAAAATTGCACTTATGCCCATGCGTACAGTATATTATATCGGTTCTTGTCCAAATTAGCAATTACATTTTCATGTATATTCTGTGAATCCACATTTTCCCATGTCTTTTTATCGTTGTCATTTTCAGTCATTTTAAAACAAAAGGATTCAATTCAATTAAAAAAGGAAAGAAAAAACCTTGTTTTTTGAATTGACTATCCCTGCTATTTCATATAAAATAAACTGTATGTATGTCTTTGTTCGAGATGAGTTATTATACGAATTACTTGTTCAATTAGAACAAATACTATATTTATTAACCAATTTACGGAGGAAAAATATATGGCAGTCAAGTATGTATTTGTCACAGGCGGTGTAGTTTCCGGCTTGGGAAAAGGAATTACAGCAGCCTCCTTAGGAAGACTTTTGAAAGCAAGAGGTTACAAGGTGACCTGTCAGAAGTTTGATCCTTATATTAATATTGATCCAGGAACCATGAACCCAATTCAGCATGGTGAAGTTTTTGTAACGGATGATGGTGCAGAAACCGATTTGGACCTGGGGCACTATGAGCGTTTTATTGATGAGAATCTGAACAAGAAATCCAATGTCACAACCGGTAAGGTTTACTGGAGCATCTTACAGAAAGAGCGTCGTGGTGATTTTGGCGGACATACCGTTCAGGTAATCCCTCACATTACCAACGAAATCCAGAGCCGTTTTTACCGTAACTTAGATTCTGAAGAAACAGAATTTGCCATTATTGAAGTAGGCGGCACAGTAGGTGACATCGAAAGCCAGCCTTTCTTAGAAGCAATCCGTCAGTTCCAGCATACCGTGGGACACGATAACTGTATTATGATTCATGTCACTCTGATTCCATACTTAAAGGCATCCGGAGAGATGAAGACAAAGCCAACCCAGGCAAGTGTTAAGAACCTCCAATCCCTTGGTATTCAGCCTGACATTCTGGTATGCCGTTCCGATTATCCATTAGAAGATGGTATGAAAGATAAGATTGCATTGTTCTGTAATGTACCAAGTGAAAATGTTATCCAGAATCTGGATGTAGATGTATTATATGAAGTTCCACTTGCAATGGAAAAGGAAAAATTAGCAAATGTAGTATGCAAATGCTTAAAAGTCGACTGTCCGGAACCGGATCTGGATGAATGGGTTGCCATGATCGACCGCTGGAAACATCCTGTGAAGAAAGTCAAGATTGCATTAGTAGGAAAATATGTATCTCTTCATGATGCCTATATCTCCGTTGTTGAAGCATTGAAACACAGTTCATTTTCCTGCAATTCTGATTTGGAAATCATGTGGATGGACTCCGAACTTTTAAATGACGATAACGTAGCAGAAGAATTAAAAGAGGCGGATGGTATTATTGTTCCAGGCGGTTTTGGTGACCGTGGTATCGAGGGAATGATCAGTGCCATCAAATATGCCCGTGAGAACAACATTCCTTACCTTGGTCTCTGCCTTGGTATGCAGCTTACCATTGTGGAATTTGCAAGAAATGTCCTGGGATATCACGATGCACATTCCAGCGAATTCAATCCAAGCAGTGTGCATCAGGTTATCCACATCATGCCGGATCAGGATGGCGTGACAGACCTTGGTGGAACCCTTCGTCTGGGTGCTTATCCATGTGTACTGAAGGAAGACTCTAAATCCTATGCCCTGTATGGCACAAAAGAGATTACGGAACGTCACCGCCATCGCTATGAAGTAAACAATGACTACCGTGAAGCACTTACCGCCAACGGAATGGAGTTAGTTGGACAGTCTCCGGACGGTCACATTGTTGAGATGATTGAGATTCCTTCTCACCCTTGGTTTATCGGAACCCAGGCACATCCGGAATTTAAATCCCGTCCGAACAAACCACATCCTTTATTTAAGGGATTCATTACAGCAGCATTGGAGTATCAGGAAAAGAAATAAAAATAGTAAATTCCTATAAAACAACGAAAGGTGCTGTCACAATAAAGTAATTAAAATGTATTACTTAATGTGACAGCACCTTTTTATCTCATTTTGTTCTGATTCGTGCACCAAAACATTCCATTCGATTGTCCCAACTGCCTTACTTTCTGTTATCCCTCATAAGTGGTCTCCCGTATCACCTTACGCACCGGAAGCACAAAAGTTGGAGAAACGGAAAGCTCATCAATTCCCATTTTTACAAACTGCTCTGTAAGAGTAGTATCTGCACCTAATTCGCCACAAATTCCTACCCAGCAGTTTTCTTTGTGACCATTGTCAATTACCATCTGAATCATACGGAGAATTGCAGGATGGTGGGAATCATAAATGTTATCAAGCTTCGGATTCTGCCGGTCAATGGCAAGAGTATACTGTGTCAGGTCATTGGTTCCGATACTGAAGAAATCCACCTCTTTTGCCAGCAGATCACTAATCATAACAGCTGCCGGTGTCTCTATCATAATGCCCAGTTCCACTTCACCATATTCAATACCACCTTCGTCCAGTTCTGCTCTCACTTCTTCACAGATTTTCTTAATATCCTGTACTTCCTTTACGGAAATGATCATCGGGAACATAATGGAAATAGTTCCAAATGCAGAAGCCCGGTAAAGAGCACGCAATTGTGTCTTAAAAATCTCCACACGGTCTAAGCAGATACGGATGGCACGATAGCCCATAGCCGGATTCTCCTCATGTTCCATATTAAAATAATCCACCTGCTTATCTGCTCCAATGTCAAGGGTACGGATAACCACTTTCTTGCCTGCCATATTCTGGGCAACCGTCTTATATACCTGGAACTGTTCTTCCTCTGTTGGATAATTATCCTTTTCCAGATACAGAAATTCACTTCTGAACAAACCAATGCCCGCTGCATCATTTGCAAGAACATTTGCCACATCTGCCACACTTCCGATATTGGCATACAACTTAATGTGCCTGCCGTCCAAGGTCTCATCCGGCTGGCCTTTCAACTTGGAAAGCAATTCCCTTGCCTCTTCCTCTTTCTTCTTTTCCTCGATATATTTCTCAAGAGTCGATACATCCGGATCCACAAAGAAAACTCCCTGCTTACCATCCACAATCGCCATCTTGCCGTCCCATTCTTCCTTGATATCAATACCGATCAAAGCTGGAATATTCATGGTTCTGGCCAATATTGCAGTATGGGAATTGGAAGATCCAAGTCTTGTGACAAATGCCAGCAGCTTTGACTTATCCATCTGCACAGTCTCACTTGGTGCCAAATCCTCTGCCACAATAATAACCGGTTCCTCACCAATATCACCATCTGTATTTCTTCCGGAAAGGATGGCAATTATCCGCTCTGAAATATCCTTTACATCTGCTGCTCTCGCCTTAAAATATTCATCATCCATCTCCGCAAACATGACAGAAAAATTATCTCCGGTGGTAGCCACAGCGAATTCTGCATTCACACCATCATTCCGGATAATGTTATATACGGAATCATTATAATCATCATCCTCTAACATCATGGCATGTACTTCAAAAATCATGGCATTGGCCTCACCAACCTCTGCCACTGCCTTGTCATGCAGTACTCCTAACTGTTCGATTGCTTTTGCCTTTGCATCTTCATATCTTGCAACCTCAGCTTCCACATCTTCCACCTTGGTTCTCTTTACCTGCTGCTGGTTCTTAGAATAAAATAAAATTCTTCCGATTGCAGTTCCCTTAAAAATGGATTTACCCTTAAACTGTTCCATCCTGAAACCTCCTTCTATTATAATCCATATCCCTTGTCACTTCCGGTTCAATATGCCCTTCACCTGTCTGATAAACTTTACAAAATCGAAAGAGCTGCCACACTAAGACCATATTACGGACTAAAACCAGATTCTGACTCCAATTCCTTCCTAAATGAAACTTCTTAGCATAACAGCTCCTTCTCATGCCCGTCGTATCTGCCTTCAGCAGCACTCCGGTACATTGCCGGCAAAAGGGAACCTGCGGATTACAGATTCTCTTTCATAAATTCTTCCATCTTGGCAATGGCTGCATCCTCGTCATCACCCTCAGCCTTGATCACAACCTCTGCTCCGTTCTTAACACCAAGGCTCATAACTGCCATAAGCTTAGTAGCATCAGCACTCTTGCCGTTTGCCTCTAATGTAATCTTAGAAGAAAACGCCTTTGCTTCCTTTACAAGCATTCCTGCTGGTCTTGCATGAATTCCAATCTCGTCCGTGATCACATAAGTAAATTCTTTCATTGATAAACATCCTCGCTTTCTTTGTAATTATTTTCTGCGAATGCATGTGAGAACGATTACCCATTATTTCTTCTCACATTCCGACAAAAAAAGTATGCACTTCTTATTTATGATAAAAACATTATAACAAATGCATGAAACAAAGTCAATAAAATACTTGTTTTTTCTTTTCTTTCTCGAACCAGGACAGTGCATTTCCCAAATCCGTTAATATTTTTGTGGTATCGATTCCACTTTTGTTCACTATTTTTCAGAACACAATTTCTTTATTCAAAAAAACCTATCCTTTCTTTTCTCCAAAAATACGGGAAATTCCATAAGAGTAAACACTCTTTCCCAGTTCCATAGTATGTCTGTTTTTGTCCGTATTATTCGGATTCTCCTCCTGTTTCCGGAACAGACAGGAAACATTTCCACATTGGCTGCAATGGCCGCATCCACTCTCTTCCCGTTTATCTGTATATTCAGCTGTAAACAGCACGCTTTTTGCCGGGTGCAGCATTCCATTCTCCCAGAAAATAGACAAACCTTCCAGCTTCTTTAATTCTTCTTCGATCTCCCTGTCATCCAAAAAATGATAATGTCCCATCCATCTGCCGCAGTTTTCAAAAACATAATCATTTATTTTTTCATAGGCTTTCGACAAAAATTCCATCCCGTAGCATTCCATACAATATGAGAGCAGCAAATCATCTGATGCAACCTCCTCAAGCTGATCAAATTTGCTGCCAAGGGTCACAGCACAAATCACCTTTTCCGGCAGATAACAGATTCCGGACTCCACCAAAAGAAGTTCTGCCAAAAACCTCCCCGTTGCTTCCACCAGCATACTATCTTTTTTTTCAAAATGATATCGATTCATAAAATGTGTTATATTTAGTTGTTCACAATCAATGGAAAAAGAATATTTTTCTGTCTGCATGCTTTTCTTTCACCCTCTTATCTCAGTCTTTTTATACTATAGCATATTTTTCAAAAAAATAAGCATACTAATCTCATTCTTTTGATTGGAGGTATCTTATATGGAATATTTTACAATATTTTATCAGTCTCTGTTTTCCATTATTGCACTGCTGATTCTGACAAAACTCATGGGTTACCGGCAGATATCGCAATTCAGTATGTTTGACTATATCAACGGTATCACCATCGGCTCCATTGCAGCAGAAATGGCAGTGGATCTGGAAGGAAATTTTCTAAAACCTCTCCTTGCCATGATCGTATATGCTGTTTTTGTGATCATGCTTTCCAAAATATCACAAAAATCCATCCCTTTGAGACGATTGATTAATGGTAAGGCAATCATGATCTATCAAAACGGAAAAATCTATAATGAAAATCTGCGGAAAGCAAAAATGGATGTAGATGAATTTCTGGTAGAATGCCGTGTAAACGGATATTTCGATCTGTCCCAGATTGAAAGTGCCATCTTAGAGCCAAACGGAAAAATCAGTTTTCTTCCAGTGACAGAGGACCGTCCAGCCACCCCAAAAGATCTGGGAATCACCCCTGTACAGGAGGAGATTTTTGCCAATGTTATTGTAGACGGACATATCATGGAACAAAACTTAAAGCATGTTGGACGGGATAAAAACTGGTTAAATCAGCAGTTAGATGGCCAAAACATCAAAAAATTAGAGGATGTCTTTCTTGCCATCTGCGATAAACAGGGAAACTTCTATGTCTATCCGAAAATGCAGCAGCTTGTTGACAAAGACATCCTGGGATAACTTTTATTCTCCCTCTTCTTCCCCTGCCGGATTGGAGGTGGCAGCAATAATATCCTTGATGGAACGCTTTGCCGGTGCATTTTCCTTAGCATCTTCTTCCCGGCTCTGTTCAATCTCAGATTTTTCCTCTTCAGAAACTTCTCTGCCAACTGTTTCCGCTTCCGAGGTCTCCTTTTCAACAACTTCCTCTTCTACAGCTTCTTCTTTCTCCGCCTGTTTTGCCGCCATTTCCTCTGCCAGCTTTGCTACCTGAATCTTGGAATCCGCATAGGAATTCTCATACCCCACCAGACCGGCTTCCTCCTCCGGTGTCAGGTGTTCCTCTTCTTTCAGATACGGTTTAAATATATGCCGGTAAATCAATGCCTGTAAATAAGCGACCAGTGAAAATCCAATAAAGAATACTGCAATCCTTGCAACACTTACCAGATATACCGTAAAGGCTGCAGCAGCAAAAATCAGCCATAAAGCCAGTGTTTCCGGCACATGGGTGATCATAAGGGCAAAGGCATTCTTAATCGTACCCTTGATGCTATTGGTAAATTTCGCCTGAATCGGCCATACATATGTAAAAATAAGCAGATATACCACCAGTAAGATCACACTGATTACAATGAACGGTTTATACATCCCCACTCTGGTAAGTTTCCACTGGGAAACCCAAAACCACACATCCACAGAAAGCACAAATCCCACTACCAGCAGAATCAGCCACATAATAGTAGACTGTTTGAAATTTTCCTTGAAACTCTTTTTATACATCCGGAAAATATAGCCATCCTCTCTGCTCCATGCATTAATAGCAACATAGTACATTGCCGTAAGTGCAGGACCAATAGTCACAATTGGAATGCAGCTCACCAGAAAAAGCACATTTAAAACCACCATATCGGCAATACGATTTATAACCCGGAACAACGGGTTGTCAACATTAAACATTCCATCCAACATAAAGCACAAACTTCCTTTCACTCTTCATAATTCCTAAAGAAATATAATAGCCTACATATTCCCATTGTTCAAGTGAAAAATCCGTGAATTTCCGACAAAATATACTTTATTATACTTTTTCTTTCTTATTTAATAGAATTTTACACCTTTTTTTCTTGACAAACTGCCAAAAAACACTAGTATATTGAATAGGTCTGTTTATACATTAAAACAATCATACCATATAAGGAAAGGAATATATATTTTATGAAAACACCATTTGTAACAAAAGAGCAGATTGATGCAATCTGTGCCAAATATCCAACTCCATTCCATCTCTATGATGAGAAAGGCATCCGGGAAAATGCCAGAAAACTGCAGCAGGCTTTCTCCTGGAATCCTGGGTACAAAGAATATTTTGCAGTAAAGGCTACTCCAAATCCAACCATTTTACGGATATTAAAAGAAGAAGGCTGCGGTACTGACTGCTCTTCCTATACAGAACTGTTAATGTCCGACAAATGCGGTTTTGCAGGAAAAGATATTATGTTTTCTTCCAATGACACACCGGCAGAAGATTTCAAGCTCGCTGCCGAACTGGGAGCAACCATTAATTTAGACGATATTACACATATTGATTTCTTAAAGGACACCATTGGTACCATTCCAAAGCGTATTTCCTGCCGTTTCAATCCGGGTGGCAAATTTGCCATTGCCAATACCATTATGGATAATCCGGGAGATGCCAAGTATGGTCTGACACGTCCACAGATGACAGAAGCTTTTAAGCGGTTAAAAGAACTGGGTGCGGAAGAATTTGGTATCCATGCCTTTTTAGCCAGCAACACCGTAACCAATGACTATTATCCAACTTTAGCTAAGATTTTATTTGAAACCGCAGTGGAATTAAAGAATGAGACCGGCGTACACATTTCCTTCATCAATCTTTCCGGCGGTGTGGGAATTCCTTATACACCGGACAAAGAGCCAAATGATATCCTTGCCATTGGAGAAGGTGTCAGAAAAGCTTACGAGGAAGTTTTAGTACCTGCTGGAATGGGAGATGTTGCCATTTATACAGAGCTGGGACGTTTCATGCTTGCCCCTTACGGACATCTCGTAACCAAAGCAATCCATGAAAAGCATACGCACAAGGAATATATTGGTGTAGATGCCTGTGCTGTAAATCTTATGCGGCCTGCCATGTATGGTGCATATCACCACATCACTGTTATGGGCAAGGAAAATGCACCTGCCGACCACACATATGACATCACCGGTTCTCTTTGTGAGAATAATGATAAATTTGCCATTGACCGTAAGCTGCCACAAATCGATATGGGGGATATTCTGGTAATACATGATACCGGGGCACACGGTTTTGCAATGGGTTACAATTATAACGGAAAGCTGAAATCTTCTGAGATTTTATTGAGAGAAGATGGCAGCACAGTAATGATCCGCCGTGCGGAAACGCCGGATGATTATTTTGCCACCCTGGAAGATTACTGGAACGTAGAGTTATAATCTTATTTTAATTTGGGAGGATTACACATATGGCAAAGCGTCTTACAATGATGATTCTTCGCAATATCCTCATTGTGCCTTATATGTTTGTTACCCTTATGTGGTATGCCAAATCCACAAAGGTCAGCGAGGAGAAGAAATACGCATTAATCCGCAAAATCGGCTATCACGGTTGTAAATGCGGCAATGTTAATGTCCACGGATATGGTCTTGAGAATCTGCCGGAACAATCCGGCTATATCATGTATCCAAACCACCAGGGACTATTTGATGTCATGGGAATGGTCTATTTGAATCCCAATCCCTTTGGCGTGGTGATCAAAAAAGAAGCCTACAATGTATTCTGTCTCCGGCAGCTTGTTCAAACCCTTGGAGGACTGTTTATGGACAGAGAAGATGTAAAACAGGGACTTCAGATCATCAACGAGGTTGCCAATCAGGTAAAGGCCGGAAGGAACTTTCTGATTTTTCCGGAAGGCACCCGTTCCAGAAACGGAAACCGGCTAGGGGAATTTAAAAGTGGCAGTTTCAAAGCCGCAACGAAGGCAAAATGTCCGATTGTTCCGGTTGCAATCATTGACAGCTACCTGCCCTTTGACACCAATTCCATTCAGAAAGTGGATGTCCAGATTCATTTTCTGAACCCGATTCCCTATGAAGAATATCACGGAATGAAGACCGCAGAAATTGCTGATATGGTGAAACAGCGCATCGAAAAGGTAATTGAAGAAAATGAACACAACTTTAACCAATAGCATCGACAAATTAACCAGCCACAAACCCCTGACCCATGAGGAGTTTGTGGCTTTATTAGAAGGAAATTCCAGGAAACTGCGGGAATATCTGGCAGAAAAAGCAGTTTCTCTGCAAAAGAAACAGTTTGGAAATCACATATTTATCAGGGGGTTAATCGAGTTTACCAACTATTGCAAAAATGACTGCCTATATTGCGGAATCCGGTGCAACAACCAAAATGCTGAACGCTATCGGCTAACCAGGAATGAAATTCTATCCTGCTGCGAACAGGGATATGACCTGGGTTTCCGTACCTTTGTGCTGCAGGGAGGCGAAGATCCTTATTTTGACGACAACAAAATGACTGACATCATTTCCACTATTCATAGACAATTCCCGGACTGCGCCATCACACTTTCCTTAGGTGAACGGAGCAGGGACAGCTACCAGAGGCTCTTCGACGCCGGAGCTGACCGATATCTGCTGCGACATGAAACTGCCGACAGGACACATTATGGGATGCTGCATCCAACCAACATGTCCTATGAAAACCGGATACGGTGCCTGCAGGATTTAAAGGATATCGGTTATCAAACCGGCTGTGGTTTCATGGTAGGCTCTCCTTTCCAGACAAAGGAAATGTTAGCAAGAGACTTATGCTTTATCCAGGACTTTAAGCCACACATGGTGGGAATCGGTCCTTTTATTTCCCACAGTGACACTCCATTTTCTGACAAGGAAAACGGCACCCTGGAGGATACACTGCTTCTCATCAGCATACTGAGACTGATGCACCCTCATTTACTGCTGCCCGCCACCACAGCCCTTGGCACCATCGCCCCAGAGGGCAGGGAGCAGGGAATCCTTGCCGGAGCAAATGTCGTCATGCCGAATCTTTCTCCGGTAGCAGTCCGAAAGCAATACAGTCTTTACGACAATAAAATCTGTACAGGCGATGAATCAGCACAGTGCATCCAATGTCTCAGCCAGCGGATGCACCGCATTGGATATCAGATTACAGTAGACCGTGGAGATCATATCTCCTATAAAGATCAGGTAATTGCCTGCCCTATAAAATAATACGAAAGGAAAGAAACAGATGTACAATCCAAAATCATTAAAAGCAGAAGAATTTATTGACCATCAGGAAATCCTGGATACACTGGCATATAGCAACACCCATAAAAACGACCGGGATCTGGTTTTACAGATTCTAAAAAAAGCTGAAGAAAGGAAAGGACTTTCCCACAGAGAGGCAAGTGTTCTTCTGATGTGTGAAGATGAAAATTTGAACCAGAAAATCTTCTCCCTTGCAGAACAGATCAAAAAGGATTTTTACGGCAACCGAATTGTTATGTTTGCCCCGCTCTATCTGTCTAACTACTGTGTCAACGGCTGTGTATACTGCCCTTATCATGCCGTAAACAAGCATATTCCAAGAAAAAAACTGACCCAGGAAGATATCCGCAAAGAAGTCATTGCCCTGCAGGATATGGGACACAAGCGTCTCGCCATTGAAGCAGGCGAGGATCCGGTGAACAATCCCATTGAATATATTCTGGAATGTATTGACACGATTTATTCCGTCCACCATAAAAATGGAGACATCCGCCGTGTCAATGTAAACATTGCCGCCACCACAGTGGAAAACTACCGAAAACTCAAAGAAGCTGGAATCGGAACTTATATCCTGTTCCAGGAAACCTACCACAAGGAAAGCTATGAAAAGCTTCACCCAACGGGACCAAAACATGATTATGCCTATCACACAGAAGCAATGGACCGTGCCATGGAAGGCGGAATTGATGATGTTGGTCTGGGTGTATTATTCGGCTTGGAGCTTTACCGGTATGAATTTGCAGGATTGTTAATGCATGCCGAACATTTGGAGGCTGTACACGGTGTAGGGCCTCACACCATCAGTGTCCCACGAATCCGCCGGGCAGATGATATCGATCCTTCCGCATTTGACAACGGAATCGATGATGACACATTTGCCAAGCTGGTTGCCTGCATCCGTATTGCCGTGCCGTATACCGGCATGATTGTATCCACAAGAGAAAGCAAAGCCTGCCGTGAGCGGGTACTTCACCTAGGGATTTCACAAATCAGCGGTGGTTCCAAAACCTCCGTTGGAGGCTATTACGAAGAGGAACCGGAAGACGAAGATTCCTCTCAGTTTGATGTAAATGACAACCGCACCCTAGATGAAGTGGTCAAATGGTTAATGGAAATGGGATATGTACCAAGCTTCTGTACCGCCTGCTACCGGGAAGGACGTACAGGAGACCGGTTCATGAGTCTTTGCAAGAGCGGACAGATTCAGAACTGCTGCCTGCCAAACGCCCTTATGACCTTAAAAGAATATTTGGAAGACTATGCCTCTCCTGAAACAGCGGCCATCGGAACAGAATTGATCAACAACGAACTTGCAAACATTCCGAATCCAAAGGTCAGGGAAATTGTAATGGAACATCTTTCGGATATCCACTCTGGCAAAAGGGATTTCCGATTCTGATAAACAGCAAACAGGCAGTACCGGATAAAACTTCTCTCTTATCTCGGCACTGCCTGTTAATATGTACAATTCCATTATATACTGCTAACCGGATACATCAGCAGGCTTCTTTTATCAATGCTGCAAACTCATCCTCCGGTATGGCCTTAGAATAATACCATCCCTGCAGATAATCGCAGCCAATTCCGGTCAAATGAATCTGCTGTTCTTTTGTCTCCACACCCTCTGCCACAATCCGAACCTTTAATTCCTTTAACATACCCACTGTAAATTTCAATGTGATACCTGCTCTCTCATTTTCAAAGGCATCCCAGACCATGAGCTTATCCAGCTTAATAATCTGGAATGGAAGCTGATGCAGATATCCCAGTGTGGAATATCCAGAACCATAATCATCCAGAGAGAAGGAAATTCCCTTTGCATGAAGTTTTTCAATATTCTCCTGTAATATAGCAAGAGAATTCACAGCAGCAGTCTCTGTCACCTCCAAATTAATCTGGCTTGGATCAATATGATAACGTTCCATGATATCAATCAGATTCTCTACAAAATCCTGCTGCATACACTGCACCACAGATACATTTACTTCAATATATTCAATGCTGGTATCTTTCAGGTTCTGTTCCGAAATAAAACGGCACACCTTTTCAAAAATCATAGTTCCCAGTTTCAAAATCATACCATTTTTCTCTGCAATTGGAATAAATACCTCCGGTGAAATATTCCCCAATCTATCATCATGCAGACGCACCAAGGCTTCTGCCGAAGTATAACATTGCTTTTCCGTATTAAAGATCGGCTGGTAATGCACTTCTATCATATCCCTGTCTATTGCCAGTTCAAGCGCCTTCTCAATAGCCTTTTCCTTCCGAAGCGTGTGCAAATCCATGTCTCTTGCATAGACAATGGAACCTTTTCCGTTGGTCTTTGCAGAAAGTACTGAATAATCAATGACATCCACAATCGTTTCCAGACTGTTACCATCCCCCGGATAGGAGACACAGCTAATGGTAGTGGAAAGCATAACGGATACTTCCTCTGTAATCCAAGGATGACGGAACCGTTCCTTGATAAATTCCAATACAGTTTCCATATCTACATCACTATGACGGAGCTGCAGTGCAAACTGATCTGCTCCATACCGATACACCGTACCTTTTTTGGAAAGCGTTGTAAGAAAATGTGCCACCTGCATCAGCATCATATCTCCGGTGGTTACGCCAAATGTTTTATTCACAAATTTGAAATCATCCAAAGCCAGAACTACCAGATCAAATTCTTTTCCCGATGCAATATCCGTTCTCAACAGTTCATCCATCATATTCCGGTTCAATACCTGTGTATTGCTGTCCAGCATATCCGCAGGATTCTGTGCCACCAGATAAAGCACCAGCAGGGCAATTGCAATCATAAAATCAATGAACACCATATCCGGAATATAATACTGGACAACCGTACCGGCTCCCACCAGTGCCACCAATACTCCAATCATGGTCAACCTTCCAAAAGACAATAACCTTATATTAAAAATCGCATAAATCAATCCAAACAGCATGGAATATACCGCAATACCACTCAGAATCATAATCATATCTGTTTCCAGATATCCGTGTTCCTTATCAAACACATAAAGGTTCTGTGTCATACAGTTGCGTACGATCATTACCACATACACCACAATCGGTGCAAGGAAAAATAAAGTAACCGGCTGGTTGATCTTTAAGCTTCTCCCAGACCAGACAATCATATAATACATAAAAAATAATGGAACCAGATATTGCAGGGCAAAGAACACATCTATCAGAACAATCTCGAAAATCCCATATGTCCCCTCCATTCCAATCAAATGGTTACGTACTAGAATATTACAGAGGATCGTGGCAATCTCCAACACAACCATGGATAAAAAGATATGGCTTCTCCGAACCGATGTATATTGTCTTGATAACTGCAGCGTTATAATAACAAACAATATCACTAATGCACTGATATCAAAATCCATATTCCATTGCATTGCCCTTCCTCCTTTCATTTCTAATTCATATTTCACAAATGCATATCTACTTATTTGAGTATCGCAATCATCTGCTCATCCGTCATTGTGGCGGCATCATTTCCAAATTCAAATCCACCGGTCCTGAAATTCCCGGTACCGTTCCGCTTTCTGTATACTGCCAGATAGAAAATTCATATGGCCAGTCCGGTTCATCTGCATACTGGGCATACCAGATTGGATACTGGTAAATCTGCTCCAGATCCAGATACAATGAATAGTACATCCGATTTGTATACATCATAGCCGTGCGTCCCGAAGCCTTAATGGTTTCCAGGAAACCAAGTGCTGCCTGTGTATGCTGTTCTGCCGACAAATCATTGGTTCTGGCATCCTCCGACATGGGATCTTCTCTATCTAACACAATAGGATATGACAGTGCATAATCCCCTAAATGATTCAGTACAAAGTTGGCTTCCTCAACACCTTCCTCATAGGTAGTTGCCTGTGAGTAGAAATATACTCCAACTGGTATTCCCTGGGCAGTAGCACCCTCTATATTGGCAGAATAATAAGCATCCATGGCAATCCCACCACTGGTATAACCTCTATAGCCCAGTCTGATAAACGCAAAATCAATCTGTCCGGCAACTGCAGCCCAATCGATCACACCCTGATGTTCTGAAACATCAATGCCGACTTTCTTTGTGGAACCATCTGCTTCCACATAATTCTTAAAAGCCCCACTGCTGTCCAGATTGGCAAAATCCCATTCATGACGCTTAATGTTCGCACTGATTTTAATCTTGTGTACTTCTCCAAACTTGTCTGTCACAGTAATATAACTGGCATGCATAAATCGTTCATAATTATCCGCACTCATTGCCGCAATATCTGCATTACTATATCCCGGCAGCAGGGAAGTACTCATATCGAATGGCAGCCCTTTCCCATAATAGTTCTTTTGACACCCACTCACTCCTAATACCATACAAATAAAAAGGCCTGCTAAAACAATACGTTTTTTCATTTGTATATCTCCAATCTAAAATTACGCATTATGGTTTATTATATAATATTTTTAACTTTTTCTCAATGTATTTTAAACAAATCATTTTCCTTTTGTGCATTATGTAAAATTTAGGGCATTTTTTTTAGAAATTTTTACTTTTCTTCCATTGACTTCCAAATTCAATAATGATACACTAACCATGTATTTATAAAGCGTTAAAGATACCAACACTTCTCGCTATGTTTTGGTATTCACATTACCTCTATCGATACACATTATTATAAAGGAGGTACTTTTTCATGAATAAAGGTACAGTAAAATGGTTCAACTCAACAAAGGGATTTGGTTTTATTACCAACGACGAAACTGGCGAGGATGTATTCGTACACTTTTCTGGTATTGTTGCAGATGGTTTCAAGACTCTTGAAGAAGGACAGTCTGTAACATTTGATATTGAACAGGGTGCTAAAGGTGCTCAGGCAGTTAATGTAACTGTTGTAGCTTAATTTTCCGAATTTAGCAGATACAATTCATAACAAAAAGCTGTCAATCCAGTTTCCAATTTCATTTGGAAAACCGGTTTGACAGCTTTTTACTTTTCTTTATCAGCTTCAATCTCACGAAAAATGTAAGTGTTATTCATATATCTGAATGCACTCCACAATCCGCTCCTCCACCATCTTAGCAATCTCCATTGTTTTCATTTCTTTATACTCTTCGTAAAAAATCGGTGTCAAAAAGTGAACCTGTGTCTTTACTCTTCCAAGCGTATTTCTTTCAAAAACTTTATAAGAGTCAATTATGGCCACCGGTACAATCGGTGCTTTAGCACGGATAGCCGCCTTAAAACAGCCCGCTTTAAATGGCATCACCTTATTACCATCATTTTCATAGCCGCCAGAAGGAAAAATAATATATTTCTTTCCCTTCTTTACTTCGTCTGCCATTTCATAGATAATATGCATTGCCTGCCTGATATTATCCTTTTTCAGGCGTTTTCCATCTACCATGTCTATGAACTGACGGACAATGGGCACATGGGATTTTTTCTCATCCATAACCACAGAGCAGGGCTGTTTGTGTGCAAACATAATCCCTAATGCATCATACTTTCCCTGGTGATTAGCAAACATTACATAGCCGCCATTTGAGGGCAGTTGTTCCTGTCCAAATACTTTAGTCCGAATCCCCGCTGTACGTTTTAAAATTTTAATTACTTTAATATCTAATGCATACCGTTCTTCTTCTGTATATTTCTCCGGATGCCGCAACATATACTCTGCAACTCCAAGATAATATGGAATACGAAACATATTCATTAAGAATACATAAAAAAATCGAATCATATTATAAGTGAAGCACTCTTTCCTGAATTTCCTGTGTTCGTCCCTGGTTCCAGAACTGTGTTCCGATATAACCACAGGTACGTCTTGCTACATTCATAGTATCCTCATCTGTATTTCCACAATTCGGGCATCTCCAGATAAGTTTACCCTCCTTGTCCGATGCAATCTGAATCTCTCCATCATAGCCACACTGCTGGCAATAGTCACTCTTGGTATTCAATTCTGCATACATGATATTGTCATAAATATGCTGCATCACAGCTAATACGGCATCAATATTATTCTGCATATTCGGAACTTCCACATAACTAACTGCACCGCCCGGGGAAAGTTCCTGGAACTTTGCCTCAAAGCTTAATTTGTGGAAAGCATCTATCGGCTCTGTCACATGAACATGATAGCTGTTGGTGATATAATTCTTATCCGTAACACCTTCAATCTTACCAAACCGCTTCTGCAGACATTTTGCAAACTTATAGGTTGTGGATTCCAACGGTGTTCCGTAAATACTGAAATCAATATTCGTCTCTGCTTTCCATTTGGCACAGGCATCATTTAAGCGCTGCATAACCTCCAGTGCAAATGGTGTGGCTTCCGGATTGGTATGGGAAAGCCCTGTCATATAACGGGTACATTCACAAAGCCCTGCATAGCCCAAAGAAATAGTGGAATATCCATTATAGAGAAGCTTATCTATAGTCTCCCCTTTCTTAAGTCTTGCCAGTGCTCCATACTGCCACAGGATTGGAGCCACATCCGAAGGAGTTCCCTTCAGTCGGTTGTGACGGCACATCAATGCTTCATAACAAAGCTGTAACCTCTCATCTAATATCTCCCAGAACCGCTCCAAATCTCCGTTAGAGGAGCATGCCACATCTACCAGATTCAGCGTTACAACACCCTGGTTGAAACGTCCGTAAAACTTTGGGTTGTTCTGTTCATCATGATATACGGTAAGGAACGAACGACAGCCCATACAAGGATAGCAGTTACCCTGTTTTAATTTTTTCATTACCTTTTCTGAAATGTAATCCGGAACCATACGTTTTGCAGTACACTTGGCCGCCAGCTGTGTGAGTGCCCAGTATTTGCTGCCCTCTCTGACATTATCCTCTTCCAAAACATAAATCAGTTTTGGAAATGCAGGCGTGATATATACGCCCTTTTCATTCTTAACACCAAGAATTCTCTGGGTCAACATTTCTTCTATTACAAGGGCAAGGTCATCTCTGGTTCTGCCCTCTGGTACTTCATCTAAATACATAAATACCGTAACAAATGGTGCCTGTCCATTGGTGGTCATCAGGGTAATCACCTGATACTGTATCATCTGGACACCGCGTTTGATTTCTTCTCTTACCCGAAGTTCTGCAATGCTGGCAATCTGGGTATCATCAATCTGAAGTCCCGCTGCATCGTACTCTTCTTTGACCATTTTCAGGTATTTCTTACGGCTCACATCTACAAATGGTGCTAAATGGGAGAGTGTGATACTCTGACCACCATACTGTGAACTGGCAATCTGGGCGATACTCTGGGTTGCAATATTACATGCAGTGGAAAAGCTCTTTGGGCGGTCAATCATAGTCTCACTGATTACCGTTCCGTTCTGCAGCATATCTTCCAGATTCACAAGACAGCAGTTGTGCATATGCTGGGCAAAATAGTCGGAATCATGGAAATGAATAATTCCTTCCTCATGAGCCTTTACAATCTTCTCCGGCAAAAGGAACCGCTTGGTAATATCTTTACTAACCTCTCCAGCCATATAATCACGCTGTACACTGTTAACAACCGGATTCTTATTGGAATTCTCCTGTTTCACTTCTTCGTTGTTACATTCAATCAGACTTAAAATCTGTTCATCTGTAGAATTTGCTTTACGCACCAATGCACGTTTGTACCGATAAGTAATATATTTTCTCGCAACCTCAAATGCCTGGGTTTCCATAATCTCATTCTCAACCAGATCCTGTATCTCCTCCACACTAAAGGTACGATTCATACTGCTGCAAGTCAGTGTAACTTTCTTTGCAATTTCTTTAATCTGTTCCGGTGTTAAACGGTCCGTCTCCACAACTTCCTTGTTTGCCTTCTCCACAGCAGCAACAATCTTTGAGATGTCAAATGCTGTCTCTGTTCCGCTACGTTTGATAATCCTCATTTCTCTTTCCCTTCCTCCGAATATTACGCCTCCCGGCTTCACAATGGCACCAGATACCAAAGGAGTGCCTGGGCACTCCCTTTCGAGTCTATACGCACTTACAGAGCCTGCCTCTGCCAGCTCTATCCTGATGCATAGCACATAAAATGTGCCTTGGCTTCATGCCAGGCACAACATCTTGTGTTATTGTAAACCACTTCCTACAAAAAAGCAAGGGCATATTTCTACAGTTTTAGACAGAATACATCGTATTTTCGTTCTTCTTGTATAGATTGCACAATCTTTTTTGGCAATATTATCAACAGGATGTTTTGCAGATGTCTGTTTCTTTTTATAAAATAAAGAGCCGGTCTGCCTTGGCATCCCAGCTCATATAGTATCTATTTCATTCGTTCTTTTATGTAGGTTTCTATCAGCTCTGCAGTTTTGTCAATTCCCAGCCGGCTGATATTGATACAAAGGTCATAGCCTCTGGAATCTCCCCATTTAAAATCCGAATACCTGTTATGATATGCTTTTCTTTTGGTATCATGGCGGGCCATTTTTAGGGCAGCTTCCTTTTCAGATATCTGGAATTTCTCCTTAACATCTGCAAGTTTGTCCTTCTTATCACCTAAAATAAAGATAGCAATCAGACCTTCTCTATCCTTCAATGCCGTTTCTCCGCATCGTCCTACCACAACAAAGGATTCTCCTTCATCCGCTTTCTTTTGGAGATATTCAAATTGCATTTTTACAAGATTTTCTTCCATGGAATTGGAATATCCACCAACACTTCTCGATAAGATCAGATTTCTTGGCTTCTCATCAAACTTCTCCAGGCTGCCTGGATCCATCCCCTTCTCCTTTGCAATATCATCTAAAATATTTCTGTCATACAAAGATATTCCTAAATCCTTTGCAACCTTTCTTGCAACCAGATGTCCACCGGTTCCAAATTCCCGGCTGATTGAAATCATAATTTGTTTTTCCATAGGGTAATCTCCTTCCGTTCCACTCTTCCTTAACAATAACGTA
>JBJEJE010000029.1:0-21061 GCA_051877755.1 Lachnospiraceae bacterium
CTCTCCGGACTTGGCGGCGTGAAGCCTCCTGCTGCCGGTGCAGCAGAAGCACTTTCCATCCCTTCCATCTGACTTAAGCTTCCAATTATATCAGCAATCTCATTTAATTCACCAATTACATCTCCCAAATCCTCAAGGTTACACTCGCTAAGTTCTGCAGAAGACTGGGCATTCGCTGCTATTTCTTCACTTGCTGCCTGCTGGTTTGCAAGGCTGTCAATAATCACATTGTTACTCTCGTGAAGATTATTACTTAAAGTATCCAGACTTGTCATATTATTATGTAATACATCAACCACTCCGGCAATACTTCTGAAGGAACCGGTTACCTCATTGATATACTCAGCCTGTGCCTCTGATGCCTGTACGGAATTCATGACCAGTTCAGAAGTCTGGTCTGCCAGTTTGGTAACTCCCTGTAACAGGTCTGTAATCTTATCAATAGACTGTTTTGTATTATCTGCCAGTTTACGAATCTCATCTGCCACAACAGAAAAACCACGACCTGCTTCTCCTGCTCTTGCTGCTTCAATGGAAGCATTCAACGCAAGAAGATTGGTCTGGGAAGACACCTGATAAATGATCTGGGTAATCTCCTCAGCAGAACTAATCTTATCCTGCAGCTCATGTGCCACTTCGGTTACATTCTGATTGGTAACTGCAATGGCATCTGACTTTTCTTTTAACTGTTCTACCAACTTACCGCCTGCCTCTGTGGCTTCCACAGCCTCATTGGCAGAATTCAGTGTATGATCCTTAACGCGAATCAGATTATCTATGATTCCCTGAATCTGTGCAGTCATATCTGTCTGATTTTCCATATTCTTAACAGTTTCTGTAACGCCCTGGGAAATTGCATCCACACTCTTTGCTACCTCATCTGTGGCATCATGAAAACTGTCCAGCTTAGACTGCAAAAGTTCAATATGCTGATTGCCCTTTTCTACAACTTCTACCATATTCTGGGTAATCTCTTCCTGATACATTAAATGATACTTGATTTCCTGCTGATCTGTTTCCTGTGCCCTCACTACACTCTCTGCTGTCAGATAAAGACAAAGTGATAAAATTACAAATAACAAAAGTGCAATAATCCATGCTGCTGCCACATCGGGATTCTTAGTTGCAAACAAAATAATAATCTTGATTACAAGCAGGATATCTGTTAGCACCGCACATGCAGCACTGTACATGGTATCCAGATATAACAACGTTATTACCAGAAGAACGCATAAAGGCAGCATATTATATACATCATTATGATTAAAAATAGAAATAGCGGATACTGCAATATAACTTCCACCAATAATATACGGAATCAATGGATTATCCGATATTAATATATACATAGCAACACATCCCGCTATCAGCAGGACACTTAAGACAATCTGTATAACCATCCATGCTTGGCTTGCTAAAGACTGGTGGCTGACTGCCGTTATAATCAGACGGACGATTGCCAAGACAGTTATCATCTTTATTGCTGTTTCATTTTTTCTTCTAAATCTCATTGTATTTTCCATAGCGCACCTCATCACTCTGTTATTCTTAAGATTATATATAAGTATACCACACCGAACCAAAAGAATCTAGTAACAATCACTAATTGAATACACAAAAAAAGAGAAAAAATTTGTGCATTTATTGCAATTTTTCCTCTTTTTTTTAAGAATATTGTTACATATTTACCTTATTTTCTTAAGTCAGCCGCAACCATTTCTTAATATATTGCTATTCCTCTCTTGCCACGGACAGCATCAGTTTGATACGGTTCTCCTGATTCACCTTTGTGGCACCCGGATCATAATCAATT
Organism: Lachnospiraceae bacterium; assembly: GCA_051877755.1. Taxonomy (GTDB): domain Bacteria; phylum Bacillota; class Clostridia; order Lachnospirales; family Lachnospiraceae; genus CAG-590. The sequence continues at coordinate 1,814 of JBJEJE010000029.1, forward strand.
GGTACAATATTTGCCTTCGGATAAATCTCCTTTATCTTACGGATCATTCCCTTTCCTACGATATGATTTGGCAGACAGCCAAAAGGCTGTGCACAGATGATATTGCCATATCCGGATTCTGCCAGTTCCAACATCTCCGCAGTCAGCAGCCAGCCCTCTCCCATTTTATTTCCAAGTCCTACCACACCGGTGATAAGCTGTTTAATATGTGCATACTTGGAAGGCGGCATGAAATCACTATATTTTGAGACGGCATCATACAGCATACCTTCTAACATTTCACAGTATTTCATCAACAACTGGACTACTTTTTTCTTTGCCAGGTTACCACCATACAGATTGATATCCTCAATCCGGTTATCAATCTTAAACATCATAAATCCCATGACTCCAGGCACCATAACCTCACAATCCTGCTCAACCAGGAAATTTTCCAGATCATTATTCGCCATGGAAGAATATTTTACATAAATTTCACCAACTATACCAACCTTGGTTTTCGGTACTTTATTTACCGGAATCCTGGCAAAATCTTCCACAATGGCACGCAGGTTTTTCTCCATTCCCTTCGGCGTATATCCCTTTCTATGCTTAAACTGATCCGAAAGTTCCTTAACCCATTTATCAATTAATGCATCCGCATCCCCTTTGTTTATCTCATAGGAACGAACCTGGTTCTTCAGCAGCATGAATAAATCACCATAGGTCAGTCCGATCAAAGCCTGATAAATCATTTCAAGGGTCAAGTGGAAACCACTATTGCTCTCCAATCCGGAAATATTCAATGAAATTACCGGAACCTGCCCAAGTCCTGCCTTCTGTAATGCCTTTCGGAGTAAATGAATATAATTGGATGCCCTGCATCCTCCTCCGGTCTGGGTAATCATCAATGCAACTTTATTCACATCATACTTGCCGCTCTGCAGTGCACTGATCATCTGTCCGATAACCAGCAGTGCAGGATAACAGGTATCATTATGAACGTATTTCAGACCGGTATCCACTACCTTTCTGCCTGTATTCTTCAAAAGTCCCACCCGGTATCCATTTTGGGTAAAAATAGTGCGTAAAAGTTTAAAATGCACCGGAAGCATATCCGGAATCAGAATCGTGTAGTCTTTTTTCATTTCCTTCGTAAATTCTATACGTTCTGCCGAAACAGAATTGTCTGCCACACAATCTCCATTGCATTTGCCCTGTTGCTCCATCGTTTCACTCATGCCTTCTTTTCCCCTTTCTGACCTGCTGCTGCAAATAAGCTTCTAAGCCGGATTTTAACTGCTCCAAGATTCGTAATCTCATCAATCTTAATCTGCGTATATATCTTGCCCTTTTCTTCCAATATGCGTCTTACTTCATCCGTTGTAATGGCATCCACACCACAGCCGAAAGACACCAACTGCACCAGATTCAGGTTTGGATCCTGTTCATCTGCCACATACTGGGCAGCAGCATACATCCGGGAATGATACATCCACTGATTCAACACCTTTGTATCTACATGGGAAATCATATCCGATACCGAATCCTCCGTTACCACAACTGCACCTAAATCACAGATCAGCTTGCTGATACCATGATTAATTTCCGGATCCAGATGATATGGGCGCCCGGCAAGTACAATAATTGGTTTTCCTTCCCGCTTTGCAATACGGAGGTATTTTCTTCCCTCCATACGCACCAGCCGCATATGTTTATCATATTCTTCATAGGCATAGTTACATGCCATGGAAACCTCTGAAAACTTCATTTTCCCAAAATACTTTTCCAGTACGGCATGGAATTTCTTAGTAAAATCTTTTCTTCTGTGGATTCCCAGATATTCATATATAAACTTGACATCCTTTAATGCCTTGACATTTGCTTCCAAAACTTCCGGATAATATGCCACAACCGGACAGTTATAGTGATTATCTCCCAAGCCTTCATCAAAATTATAACTTAAGCAAGGATAGAAAATCGCATCCACATTCTCTTTTAACAAAGCCTCAATATGTCCATGCATCAGTTTTGCCGGGAAACATACCGTATCAGAAGGAATAGTATGCTGCCCACTCAAATAAAGGCTTCTGGATGAATTTGGTGAAGTCACTACATTAAATCCTAATCTGGTAAATAATGTGTACCAGAACGGAAGCAGTTCATACATATTAAGTCCCATTGGAATTCCAATGGTTCCTCTTGACCGCTCTTCCGGTATATTGGAATGTCTGTACACTTCAAGTAATTTTAATTTGTATGCATATAAATCATATTGTGGACCCTCTGCCTTCTTTGATGTCGGCTTATCACAACGGTTTCCACTGATAAACTTTCTTCCGTTATCAAAGGTGTTAATGGTCAGCTTACAATGATTGTTACAGCCATTACAGGTTGTCATTGTGATTTCATGTTTAAAACCTGCAAGTCCTTCTGCATCCAGAATGGTACTCTTTCCGGTACTGTTCTCCTTGGCATAAAGTGCTGCACCGTAAGCACCCATGATACCTGCCATCTCCGGTCTGACAACATCATGACCAATCTCCTGTTCAAAGGCACGAAGTACCGCATTATTCAGGAACGTACCTCCCTGCACAACAATGTGCTCTCCAAGCTGTCTGGCAGACGCCGCACGGATTACCTTATACAACGCATTCTTTACAACGGAAATTGACAATCCTGCTGAAATATTCTCAATGGATGCACCATCTTTTTGTGCCTGCTTTACAGAAGAATTCATAAACACTGTACATCTGGAACCCAAATCCACCGGCTTATCTGCAAACAGACCAAGCTTTGCAAATTCATCAATCTGATACCCCAGTGCTCCGGCAAAAGTCTGCAGGAAAGAACCACAGCCAGAGGAACAGGCTTCATTTAAGAAAATATTATCAATGGCATTATTCCGTATCTGGAAACACTTAATATCCTGACCACCAATATCGATAATAAAATCTACATCTGGCTGGAATTTCTTTGCAGCAGTGAAATGTGCCACCGTCTCAACAATACCAAAATCCACACCAAAGGCATTCATAATCATTTCTTCTCCGTATCCGGTTACTGCGGAAGCCTCAATATGTATATCCGGATACTTTTCATATAATTTCTCCAAAAATTCCTTAATAATAGGAACCGGATTACCGCCATTTGGAAGATACTCTGAACAGAGGATATTCGCATCCTCATCCACAACAACTGCCTTCACCGTGGTGGAACCGGCATCGATACCAAGGTATGCATGACCGGATAAACTGTCTACCTGCTTAATATGATTGGAATTTTTTTTATGACGGCTTAAAAACTCTTCATATTCCTCTTTCGAAGTAAACAATGGTTTACAGCTTGCATAACCGCCGCTGGCCTTGTATCCGTTAATCTTTTCAATCAATTCATCTAACTGAAATACCTTATTATCCTTCTTAAGAGCCGCACCCATCGCAACAAAGTAAAGCGAATTCTCCGGTGACACACCCTCTAATTTTAAAGTGGTATCAAAAGCTTTCCGCAGTTCAGATAAGAAAGTAAGTGGTCCTCCTAAATAGACTACCTTTCCCTGTATTTCTCTTCCCTGAGCAAGACCTGCTATGGTCTGATTTACCACAGCGTAAAAAATACTGGCTGAAATATCATTTTTCTGTGCTCCCTGATTTAAAAGAGGCTGTACGTCAGATTTTGCAAATACGCCACAACGGCTGGCAATGGTATATATCTTTTCATACTGCTTTGCCGCCTCATTCATCTCGCCGGCTTCCATATTCAGAAGGGTAGCCATCTGGTCGATAAATGCACCGGTACCACCTGCACAGGAACCATTCATTCTTACCTCTAACCCATCTGTCAGAAATAAAATCTTGGCATCCTCGCCGCCTAACTCAATAACCACATCTGTACCGGGAATTATTTTATTCACCGCAACTCTGGTGGCATATACTTCCTGTTCAAATGGAATTCCCAAAGTATCTGCAATACCCATTCCCGCTGAACCGGAAATCGTCAGACTCATATTCTTTTCTTCCGGGAATTGCTTTTTTATATCCTCTAACATTCCCACCGTCTTACTTGTAATCTGAGAAAAATGTCTCTGATAATCCTTATATACAATCTGATCCCCATCATCTAAAACAACACACTTCAATGTAGTAGAACCTACATCCAAACCAATTCTCATTCTGACACCTCTTTTTCCTCTGTATAACCATTTTATAATATCTGTTAACACGTTATTACAAACACGGTCATTTTAACACACTTTTTCCTATTGTGCTAGTCCTTACTTTCAGACACTAAGAAATCGTTACTTCTTCCTGATCATCATCCGACTTTTTTGTTCTCGTTTTTCTGTTAAATGCCTCATAAATACATGGAACTACTAATAATGTCAGCAATGTTCCGTAAATCAGTCCTCCAATGGTAGTCAACGCCATCGGCTGTGCCATGTCAGAACCCATACCAACACCCATTGCCATGGTGGAAAGACCAAGAATCGTTGTAAGGGCTGTCATAATAATCGGACGCAGACGATGATGTCCCGTAGTAACAATGGCATCTCTGATCTCCATGCCCTCTTCTCTTAACTGATTCACACTGTCCACAAAGACAATACCATTATTTACAATGATACCGGCAAGCATGACCATACCAATCATTGCGATTATGCTGATATCTTTTCCAGTCAGGAATAATGCTGCAAATCCACCTGTAAATGCCAGCGGGATGGTGAACATAATGATAAATGGACTTTTCAAAGACTGGAACTGTGCCACCATAATCAGATACATGAAAAGCAGTGCCAGTACTAACATCAGCATAACCTGTCCCATAGCCTCCATAACTGTCTCATTTTCTCCATTGTATTCAATACTGTAACCTTCCGGAAGGGAAATATCATCCAATGTCTTTTTCACTTCACTGGATACTGCTGTTGTCGTATATCCATCTTTTACCTGGCCGGTCACAGTAATATATCTTGTCTGATTAATACGGCTGATAGAAGAAAGAGAGTTTGCATCCTCTACTTCAGCAATCTTTTTAATCTTAACATCTGTCTTTTCTTCGCCCTTTGTGCCTTCTATCTCCAAATTTTCAATGTCATTCAATGTATAGGCTTCATTTTTTTCATTTTTTACATATACAGGATAATCTTTTGTATCTGTATTAAGGGTAACGGCAGAGGAACTTTCTGCCAGCTCCTTCTGCACCGCCTGATAAACCTGTGCCACTGTCAGACCATATTCTGCTGCTTTTCCCTTATCCACAACCAGGCGGTATTCCGGAGTTGCATCCTCTAATCCATTTTCTACTTCCGTAAGTCCATCTATAGTCTCCAGCTTCTCTCCCACCTGGACAGCCAGCTCCTGTAACTTATCAATGTCTTTTCCCTTTACCTGCACAGAAATTCCTGCATTCATCAAAGTGCTCATGTCCATGTTGGAAGCAGATACCGATATTTCACAATTAAAATCACTGGTCTTTTCCATGATCATATCCGCAATCTCTTCATTTGTGTGTTTTTTATCTTCCTTACACTCAATATAGTAACTAACTGAATCAAAGGAATCATCCGAGCCAAGTCCAATCATGGACATGGAACTTCCACCAACCATAGCTCCAATTGTTTCAATATCATCAATTTCCAATACTGTATCGATAATCTTGTCAGATAATTCTGCTGTCTCATCCAGTGTCTTTGTATCCTCCGGCATAATCATGGTCATAGTCATCTGATTGGAATCCATATCCGGGAAGAACGAAAATCCTCTTGAAATCTCCAGTCCGGTAATAGCAACAAAAAGTACAATGGCAATCAAAAATACAATACCCTTATGGTCTAACACCTTTGGCAGACAGGCAGCATAAAAATCACTCAGACGATTGATGGTTTTATTCTCTTTTTCTGTCACCTTATCAAATGTCTTTGATGCCACCATTGGAACAAAGGTAATTGCCACAATCAGACTGGCAAACAGGGAATAAGCAATTGTTAATCCCATATCCGTAAACAGCTGCCTTGTGATACCTGTTGTAAATATAATCGGTAAGAATACGCATACTGTAGTAAGCGTAGATGCGGTAATAGCACCTACCATCTGATTGGCACCTTTAATGGCCGCCTCTTTCACGGAATATCCTTCTCTTCGTAAACGGTATATATTTTCAATTACGACAATGGAGTTATCCACCAGCATACCTACTCCAAGTGCCAATCCCGACAGGGAAATAACATTTAAAGTAATTCCACTGAAATACATCAGAACTACTGCAAATACCACAGATACCGGAATGGAAACTGCAATGATTCCAGTTGGCCGTATATCCTTTAAGAAGAAGAACAGTATAACAATTGCCAAAATGGCACCAAATAACAGATTACTTAAAACAGAACTGGAAACCAGATCAATGTATGTACCCTGATTCATTAAACTGGTAAAGGATATGCTGCTGTCCTCTTTCTCAATCTTCTCAAACTTATTTGTAATATTATCTGCAACTGCCTTTGTAGAATATTCATTCTGTTTGGCAATGGATAAAATGACACCCGGATTTTCATTTACTCTGGTATATATTTTATCGCTGTTATCCTCAACAAAAACATCTGCCACATCAGAAAGCTTGACAGGGTCCACACCATCCATTCCCAGATCCAGCAGTACAAAATCCGAAAGACTTTCCACATCATCAAATTTCTCACCGACACGAACCAGATAGTCCACATCATCCTCCGTTACATAGCCTGCCGGATAATCAAAGTTTTGTGCAGTTAAAATTCCCTCTATCATCTCCGTTGTAATAATGGCATCCATATCTGCACCGGCATAAGCAGAGTCCTTTGCTTCTTCTAAGTTGGCCTCCTGATTCTTTAACTCCTGTTCCCCCTGTTCTAACTGAACCTGGGCTTTTGTCATCTCACTGTTGGTTTCCCCTTCCTTGGTCTTTAATTCTACATAACTTTCATCAATGGTACTCTTTCCCTTGGAAACCTTTTTAAGTGCTGCATTTAACTTTTTCTTTCCAGCCGCAATCTCTGTCAAACCGCTCTCAATCTGTGAAAGAGCACTCTGCAGGTATGTAATATAGGAAGGAAGCGTATTAAAGGTCAGGGCGTTTCCATCCTGATCCTTCTGTTCAGAAAGCTTTGCCTCCATTGTCTGCATGGCACCCTTCACTGCTTCAAGCTGTGCCTGCATTCCTGCATCATCCGGTTGTGCAGCTAAAGCTGCCTCAAGCTGCGCTTTCTGTCCCGCCAATGTCTGGTAACTGTTAAGAAGTTCCTGCAAAGAAGAAATCGCATTACTCAATTCTGTCTTCTGTGTTGTGAGTGTTGTTTCCTGCTCCTCCAATTCCTTCTGTGCATCTTTTATTTCCTTTTCAGAAGTCATCAGATCATATTTCGCAGTATCAATCTTAACCTGTGCCTCTGCAAATTTCTGGTTTGCCGTAGCCTGTCCACTTGCCAACTGACTCTTTCCGCTGCTGATCTGGCTTTTTCCATCTGCAAGGGCATCTTCTGCCTCCGCAAATTTATCATCCAAGGCCTTTTTCACCTGCTTATTTACTTTATCAACCTTATCCTCCCGGATGATTACTTGTACAGATTCTTCTATCGTACCGATTGTTGTAACAGAGGCTACACCTTCCACGCCTTCAAGGGTTGGTGCAAGTGTATCTTCCACATATTCACTTAGCTCAATGTTGTCTGCATCTTCCTTGTCTACAGCAGCCACCATAACCGGCATCATATTGGGATTTAATTTCATAATGATTGGATTTCCCACACTGTCATCAAAATAACTGCTGACCTGATCAAGACTTTCCCGCATGTCAATCGTTGCTGTATCCATGTTGGTATCAGAATTAAATTCCAAAATGACCATAGAATAATTTTCAGATGATATAGACTGAATATTTTCAATATTATCAATGGTAGCAACTGCCTGCTCAATCGGTTTTGTAACGCCTGTTTCCACCGTTTCCGGACTGGCTCCCGGATAGGTTGTGAGAACCACTGCATAAGGGAGCTCCATATCCGGCAGTAAATCTACTGTCATTTTGGTATATGCCACTACACCTAATATAATTACCAAAACAATTCCCACAATTATGGTATACGCTTTTTTTACACTGAATTTTGAAATCATAGTATCCTCCACTTATTCTTCAATTTGCTTATCCGGATGTTTAAATGCAGTTGGAAACGTAGCAATTTCCAGCATATGGGCTGTTTCTACCCGTCCATCCATTATATTTTCATCAACAGGCTTTACCTTATGAGTATCATATACTAATGTCATATGCCTGTTTTCCTGTAGCTCGTCTTTTTTTATCAGAATATTTATGTCAATATAGTGATTCGAACGATACAGATAAGAACATTCCACTTCGCTATCAGAAAATTTTTCTGATATTCCATCCAAAATATCCGAAGCTCCCGCAAATTCCAGAAACTGCTCTTCTACAATTGGAATCGCACCATACTCCTTAAATCCCTCATCAAAACCATAATACAGATAATAATTACATCTGAATATCTTTTCTGCTTCCCGCTTTTCAATCTGGAGAATCAATTCGCCATCCGTATCCTGATAAAAATAACCTTCTCCCGAAATATTAGGCTCTAATACCTGGTTATTATTATCAATCGTATAAACAAGTGTATTCCGGATTCCATTCTCCCTTCGGTGTAAAAGCAGATAATCCTTTGTGGAAAAGGTGAGAAGTTCTATGTCTGCCTCTCCACTCTCTGTAAAATCCTCTTTAATGATTTCACAATTTTCAGCTGACATATACCAAAGTTTATACTCTGAATCTCCCGTCAACACAAATGCTTCATGTATACCATCTTTATTATAGTCTCCATATAGAAAATCCAAAACGGTTTCATTGTTTACTTCCTCAAACATTGTAAACAGATCCCCTCTGGAAAAATCCGCTTTTTCCTTCTTTTCTTCGGTTTCTGTATTCTCCAGAGTAATTTCAATTTCTGCATTATTCTCGCTTTTCGAATCTGTCGTAACTAGTGAACATCCATATACTGGTAATAAAATTCCAATTAAAAGAACAAAGAAAAGCAGGTTGTTTTTTCTCATAACTATGCCTCCTCACAGACCGAAAACAGAGCCTCTCCCTGTTCCAGCAACACTCTTGCACCTGTCGCTTCAATCAAAGTTTTCTCAATCCGTGGCACATCATCTATGTAAATCTCAGTTTTTAACACCACGTTTTCTCCATATATACTATCTTTAATTGCAATATTTTCATTCCCTAATATATATTGGATTTTCCCTAAGTCTGTATAATTCGTTGTAATATTAACCGGTATCACCAGCCTTTTTTTTACAATCCGGGTCGCCGCAATACACGCCTTTGCCGCATCTGTGTATGCACGCACCAATCCTCCGGTTCCAAGCAAAGTTCCACCAAAATATCTTGTCACAACAATACATACATTATAAAGACCTTTTCCTGTAATCACTTCTAAAATAGGCTTACCCGCTGTTCCTCCGGGTTCACCGTCATCCGAAAACCGCAGAATGGCTTTCTCTCCGCCAACACAATAAGCATAACAATTATGTCTGGCATCATAATGTCTCTTTTTTATCTCTGTCACAAACTCTGCTGCTTCCTCTTCTGTCTCTGCATGACAGACATATCCAATAAATCTTGATTTCTTTTCTATAACCTCATCCTTTCCCGGTTCTAGAATGGTTGTATATTCTTTCAGCATCTTTATTCCTCATTACTTCTTAATTGTTAAGGGTTTACTTAAACCTCCATTATCATAACAGATTTTTCATATAAATGCTATAACAACCATCTTTTCATTCGATATTTTCCCTAGGCAACATTTTCCCTGGGCAATTATTTATTATATATCTTTTCTACTATTTGTCAATATATAACAGCAATACAGATAATCCATGAATAAAGATAGATTTTTATGACCATATTTGATATAATGAACGATAAGCATGAGCGCAGCTTTCGTAAGAAGGCACCGACTGCTTGCAGTCGAGGGGCTTCTAAGAAAGCTATGTGAGTGCAACGAACACCGAGATGGAGCGAACGCGGAATCGAGGTGAACGCTCATGCGAAAGGCATGAGTGCAACGAACAAGAAGGCACCGGCTGCTTGCAGTCGAGGGGCTTCTAAGAAAGCTATGTGAGTGCAACGAACACCGAGAAACCGGAGGTTTCGAGGTGGCGCTCATGTGAAAGCAATTTAGGATGAACGAACACCGAGATGGAGCGAATGCTGGGAGGCTATACATGAACTATTCAAAGAAAAATACACAAAAAAAGCAGAAAAAACTAGTATCGAAACATACCAAAAACAAAAACAAAATATCATACCTTCTATATAAAAGTATTGTTTTTATCTTTCTGTTTCTGATCATCGTTGGCATAGGTGCAGGGATCGGAATGATCACATCCATTATTGATAACGCACCAGATATTGCTGACATCAAAGAAAGTGTTCAGCTAGAAGGATTTCAGACAACCATATATGACCAGCAGGGAAAAGAGATCACAACCCTGTCCACGGCAAACTCCAACCGTGTTTATGTGGAATACGAAGATATACCGGAAGATCTGATCAATGCATTTGTTGCCATTGAGGACGAGCGTTTCTGGGAACATAATGGTATTGATGCCAAAGGTATTTTGAGAGCGTTCTTTGTCGGTATTAAAAACCGTAATTTTTCAGAAGGGGCTTCTACTATCACGCAGCAGTTGATCAAAAACCAGATTTTTAATGTCGGATTAAATGAAACCACCTTTCTGGATTCTCTGAAAAGAAAAATTCAGGAACAATATCTGGCAGTCCAATTGGAAAAACAGATTGACAAAAAGGATATATTAGAGCTTTACCTAAACGCCATTTACTTAGGTCAGGGCGCAAACGGTATCCAGACCGCCTCTGAAATCTATTTCGGAAAAGAAAATTTAAGTGAACTGACTCTGTCAGAATGTGCTGTGATTGCAGCCATAACCCAGAGTCCAACTTTGTATGACCCCGCTCTTTATCCAGAAAACAACCAGACCAGAAAGAATATTGTACTACAGAAAATGCTGGAGCAGGGAATGATAACCCAGACAGAATATGACGCAGCAATGAGCGATGACGTATATGCCCGTATTTCCCTAAATGATAAGGAAAACGACAAATCAACCAAGACATATAATTCCTACTATATCGATACTGTCATCAATATGTTAACAAACCAGCTTGTGGAAGAACTGGATTATACAGAAACTCAGGCATACAATGCTATTTACTCCGGAGGGCTCAGTATTTACATCAATCAGGATGCTGATATCCAGAAAATATGTGATAAAGAAATCAACGATCCCGACAATTATCCTGCGGGAACCAGTGTAGCACTCAATTATGCCCTGACACTGACCGATCCAACCAATGGTGACCTATATAATTATTCCAGCAACCATTTGTTGAATTATTATAAAGAAAAAACACAGAATCCAAAATACAATTTAATATATTCCAGTGAGGAAACTGCAAGAGCTGCTGCTGATGAATTCAAAGCAGCCATGATTGAAAAAACCGGATATAAAGAATTAGCGGAATCCTTTTCAACAACTGTTCAACCGCAGAGTTCCTTTGTAATCATGGATCAATCCACTGGTTATGTAAAAGCAATCTGTGGCGGACGTGGTTCAAAAAATGGAAACCTTACCCTGAATCGCGCAACGGATTCCAAACGTCAGCCAGGTTCTACCTTTAAAGTATTAGCAGCATACGTTCCTGCTTTAGACACTGCAGGCATGACACTTGCCACTACTTTCATGGATGAACCTACCAACTATAGTAATGGTACACCAGTCAAAAACTGGTATTCCGGATACCGGGGTCAGCAATCCATACGAACTGCCATTAAAGATTCCATGAATATTATAACTGTAAAATGCTTCCAGGAAGTGACTCCGCAGGTTGGCTATGATTACTTATGCAATATGGGTATTACCACCCTGAAAAACGGTGAAACCTCTGTCAATGGTATAGCCGAAAATGACATTAACGAATCCATGTGTTTAGGCGGTCTTACAGAGGGTGTGACTAACCTGGAATTGACCGGTGCCTATGCCTCCATTGCAAATGGCGGAACCTATGTGGAACCAACCTTTTATACAAAAGTCCTTGACCATGATGGTAATATTCTGATTGATAACACACCAGAGACCAAACAAGTCATGAAAGAAACTACAGCATGGCTGATCAACAACGCCATGCAGGATGTTGTAACCTCCGGTACCGGTACAGCTGCAAGACTTTCCAGCGGAATGGTAGTTGCAGGTAAAACAGGAACCACCTCCAGCAATTATGATTACTGGTTCTGTGGCTCTACTCCATATTATACAGCCAGCATATGGATGGGATATGATTCCAATACCGATTTTTCAAATAACAACTACCACAAAATAATCTGGCGGAAGATCATGGATGAAATTATCGAAGAAGAGGAATTAGATACTTCTGTTACCTTTGATAAGCCAAGCAATATTGTAACAGCAAAGGTTTGTGCCACCTCCGGACTCCTGCCGGCAGAAGGACAGTGTAACTCCGTTATTACCGAATATTTTTCAAAGGATTCTGTTCCAACCAAGACCTGCGATTTACATCAGACAATAACACTTTGTGACGAAAGCCATTATAAAGCCACAGAATACTGTCCGCACACAACAACATATCATTATACCGTAAATGAAGATGGAGATATCACATTAACGGACGCTGATTTCATACCACCGGATCTCTTCATGGAAACTACCTGCCCACTTCATAAAGAAGATGATGAAGAAAGCGAAGAAACTTCATTTGACAGCACTCCGGATACAAACGCCGAATCTCTTATTACCTACACGATTTCAACGATTGTAGAGGGAGGTGGAAGCATTTCCGGACCAACGCAGGCCACAGCCGGCGAAACCGTCACTTTAACCTTTACACCAAATACAGGTTATGTATTATCCAATGTGACAGTTGACAGTGTTGCACAGGGAGCCATCCCATCCTACACCTTTGAAAACATTTCAGCGAACCATACTGTTATCGCCACCTTTGTAGCCGGTGACGGTACAACTACACCGCCAGCAGACGCTGCTTATAAGGGGAACTCAAAGGATATGATACTTCCTGAAGAAAAATACCAATTTTTCACAGGATTTCTGGGCAGCATACGAAATATCTGGAGTGTTATAGGATTACAATAAAACATAAAAAGTTTACTATAAGATTCACCAAAAAGACAGGACATATAAAGGATTGCATTTATCATTCTGCATAATCCGTTATATGTCCTGTTTCATTCATACTATATTTGTTTTCTATTTTGTCATTTTAGGCTGGAATATGAGGGATGCAATATAGGAAAAAACCAAAGCTGCAGAAGTTCCTACCGCCGCCATCTTAAAACCTCCACGGAATAATCCAATCAATCCGTCACTATCCACTGCCTCTTTTATACCTTTCCACAAATTATAGCCAAAACCGGTAAGCGGAACAGAAGCACCACTTCCCGCAAACTCCAGAAATGGTTCATAAATCTGTAATGCACCTAAGATTGCTCCTGTACAGACCAGAATTACCATAATCCGTCCTGGCATCAATTTCGTCTTTTCCATCAAAATCTGTGCTGCAACACAGATCAGTCCTCCCACAACAAATGCCTTTATATAATCCATTCTTTTTTCTCCTTTTTTATCATTCACCTATATGGTCAAGCATTCTGCCTCTTTTCAATTACCACTGCATGGGCAATTCCCGGCACTGTCTGTCCTTCATTATAGCTGACTGTGGACAACAAAGCTCCGGTTGGAACAAACAAAATCCGTGTCAGCTTTCCCTGGCGTATTTCATTTAAAAGCTTTCCTGCAAGGGTAACTGCAGAACACCCACAGCCGGAACCTCCGGCATGGGTATCCTGCTCCGGATCATCATATATTTCCATTCCACAATCCATATGCACTTTGGAAATATCATATCCCTGATCTTTAAGAAGTTTACATAATATTTCTTTTCCCACACTTCCCAGATCACCGGTTACTATCTTATCATAATCCTCCGGTTGTCTGTCAAAATCCTTTAAATGCTGATAAATAACATCCGCTGCCGCAGGTGCCATACAGGCTCCCATATTCAATGAATCTTTTACGCCATAATCAACAACCTTTCCTGTTGTAATTCCGGTTATCATTGTGTCCCCGTACTCTTTTGACAATACAAAAGCTCCACAACCCGTCACAGTCCATGTTGAAGACATCGGACGCTGGTTTCCATATTCCAACGGAAACCGGAACTGTTTTTCTGCACCTCCAAAATGACTGGATGCAGATGCCAATACTGTATCCGCATAACCACCATGCACTGTCATCGCCGCCAGGGAAAGTGCTTCTCCCATAGTAGAACAGGCTCCATACAATCCAAACAGAGGAATGTCAAAATCCATTACACCAAAAGTCGTTGCAATCAATTGTCCCAGCAAATCTCCGGCAAACAGATACCTGACATCTTCTGTCTTGATCTTTGCTTTTCGAAGAGCCAGCAAAGAAGTCTGCTTCATTAATTCACTCTCTCCCTCCTCCCAGGACTCCTTTCCAAAAGTGGCATCCTCAACCACTACATCAAAGGTGTCCTTAAGCGGTCCTTCTCCCTCCTTCGGTCCCACAATACACGCCGCAGACATAATGTATACGGGTTTTTCAAAGGAAAGACTCTGCTTTCCCATCTGCAATCCTGTCGTCATACTTTCACCTCATATTCTCTTTCATAAATATCCTGTTGTCAAAGCGGTAAAATGCAAAAAGGTGCTATCCTTCGATAACACCTTTTTCCTCATTTCTAGTATAAGTAGACTTTTGGGTTTTATTCATTTATTTTCATTCAGAAATTCCAAGCAAACTATTCCTGATCAATGCTATTGGTTTCCTCATTCAATTTGTTGGTATCTTCGTTCACCTTATTGACAGAATCATCCGCCTTCAGCTTCTGATCCAGAGCCTGCTGTTCAATACTTTCCAATTCTCCTTCCGCTCCATCACTTCCACAGGCTGTTGCAAATCCCATCATAAGTACCAGTCCGCCTAACAGACATATTTTTTTAAAAAACTGCTTCATTGTTCCTCCATTATATATGTTTTAATTCTTAAAAATATCTAATTACTTTTTCTAACAACTTACCACTGTCAATCAGTTTATGGCTTCACCGGAAATCATCCATGGAGAAGGCTGTGCCACCATGACACTGCGCTTATCGCTCTTGGATACAGCAATCTGCAAAACCTCTGTATTCTCAATATTATACTTTGCAAAAATATTCTTGATATTCACTACCATATCAAGCTCTAACGTATAAATGATAAACTGCATTTTCGGATTCACTTTTAGGAGAACGCGTATCTCCTCCTCCAGCCGCTTAGAAGCCACGATAAATGCAAGCCGCGGAACCGGAACACCTGCCATATTCTCTTCTGTAACGCCTGAAATAATTTCAATATTATGTACGCCGAACTTAGAAACATTATCCTGCATGGCACGCATATCCCTTGCATCCGGCTCCACCGCAATGATCGTTCCTTCACTTGCCTCAATTGCCGCTTCAATGGCAATACTCTCACCGCTTACAATACAAATGGTGTCTCCCACATCACAGGATAACATATTCATGATAACGGCACGAATCTCATGTCCGACATAATTAACAGAACCCTTTGTGAAAAACTCGTTCTTGATTCCGAAACGGGAAGCCTCTCTCGTATTCTCGTTAATAATGAATATAACGATTGGTTCTGTAATCTTCTTATCCATGAATTCCTTCACCTTACAGGTCTCCACATCTCCATTGGCACAGATTCCTTTTCCAATCCACATATCATAATCGCCATAACCGCCTTCCCATAACTCATAAAACAAATCCGGCTGGCTCTCATCCGCAAAAATCATAACCCTTTTGTGGGTTTCTATGGTTGGAAGCACATTTTTCTTCTTTCCACAGATATTCAGCATCTTAATCTTTTCCGGACTCACCTCCATGCGGTCTGCAAAGCTGCCTACCCATGCTAACATCTCACTACTGCCGTATACTTTCATTCCACTTGACTCCATAACCAAATACCTCCTGTCTGCATACCCGCTGTCAAATATTCATATACTTAGATTTTATCGCAACCATCTGAATTTTACAACCAAAAGTTATTCTACCTTTAACAGCCCCCGGCAACGGTTTAATGTTGCATAAATCTCCTGCTTTCTTGGAATAACCATATTCCCGGAAATACTACCCTCACAAAAAGCCTCAAATCCGCTTTCTTCAATCTTTTTATATAATATTTCTACTGCCTGTCCAAGCGTTTTTGTTCCATCAAAATAATGAAGCTTCATGTATTTCACAATCTGGCAGAGTGCTGCTAGCTGCTCCGTATCCACAAGCTGTTCCACATACCGCAAATCCACCATTTCCTTATTGATGGAAATACTCTCCTTTCCCATTACTTTCGTCTTAATACGCCCCTCTTTAAGAAATGCCATATCCTTCTTTACAACACGTTCACATACCGGCATATCTGCCTTGGCAGCTTCTTCCAGTGCAATCGGAAAACTCTCTGCTTCTTTTCTTGCAAATTCTGTTATTTCCACCGGTTCATAGCGGTTCATCTGAATAATGCAGTCCGCCTTATGAAAATAGGAACCGGAACTTCCCGCCACCAGAATCGTGGAAATCCCATACTCCTCATACAGTTCTTTCACCCTGTCAATAAACGGAATAATTGGTTCCACATCCCTTTGCACCACTCTCTGCATCAATTCATCCCGAATCATAAAGTTTGTGGCACTGGTATCTTCATCAATCAAAAATACATTTGAATCTGCCTCCATTGCTTCCACCGTATTGGCAGCCTGGGATGTACTTCCACTGGCATCCTCAGAATAAAACGCCACCGTATCCTTTCCATTTGGAAGGTTTCTTATAAACATGGAGATATCTACTTTCTGGATATTACGTCCATCTTCTGCCCGCAGTTTCACAGCCGAAGCATCTGTGATCACAAACTCTCTTCCATCCCCTGCAATATGATTATATACACCAAGTTCTAACGCCTTTAACAGTGTAGATTTTCCATGGTATCCACCACCTACGATCAGGGTAATTCCTTTCCGGATACCCATTCCTTTTATAGTTCCCATATGTGGAAGCTCCATGGTGACTTCCATGGATGCCGGTGACTGAAACGGCACTGCATCTTTCATGGTCAACTGGGATACGCCCGATTTTCTGGGAAGTATGGCACCATTTGCCACAAATGCCACCAGACCCATTTTCGGAAGTTCCTCCCGGATATACTGCTGATCCTCTGCAAGATTTGCAGTCTTCATCAGTTCTTCCTTCCTATATGCACTTGCAAACAATGTCTGCTTCACACATACCGGGAGAAAATCAAACAAAATCTTTTCCAACTCTCTTGCGTTAATGGTTCGTCCATTGGCAGGAAAACCGATTTCCATCCGAAGTACGATATCCCCATTTTCTTCCTTAATCACACAGGCACTTCGGTTTAAAATCTCCTGCCCCGGCTGGCTTACACTGATCAGACCACTCTTACCGGAACCCTTTGCCTTAAAAGAAAACTCCCGTACCTTTGCCGCCATTTTACGCAGCAAATGATCCTGCAGGGCAATCCGCTTCCATTTTTTATCATAGAAAGAAACATCAAATCCGGCTTTTCTGCCATCCACTAATATACTCACTTTAGACGGTGCTGCAAAGGGATCCCCCTGTACATGATCAATGGATAATATATAGTCTGTAAACTGATATCTTCCCTTTGTATCCTTGTATGCCGGATATCCCTTATGATCTATCCTTCTCAAACATTCTCTTAAATCTATATCTCTCATTTTTCTTCCCTTCTATTATGCAGGAGCCGAAGAAGCCTGCTTCTCTGCCCTGCTAATACTATTTTTCCTTATAAATATATCTCTTTCCCACACATTTCTAACGCAGACGCAATTACCACATCCATATCATAGTACTTATACTCACCAAGCCGCCCACCAAAAAACACCTTTGGTTCTGCATCTGCAAGTTCTTTGTACTGCTGGTACAATGTCCTATTCTTTTCGTCATTTACCGGATAATACGGCTCATCTCCAGGCTTCCATTCGGAAGAATATTCCCGACTAATAACAGTCTTTGGAAGATTATTACCATTCCGGTCTTTGCCAAATTCAAACCATTTATGTTCAATAATGCGTGTCCATGGTGTTTCCGAGTCTGTATAGTTAACTGCAGCATTTCCCTGAAAGTTTGGCTGATCAAGTACTTCTGTTTCAAAGCGGACAGAACGGTATTCCAAGGCTCCAAGTTTGTAATTAAAATAGGCATCAACAGCACCGGTGTACACTACCTTTTCCGCCATAGCATCCAGTTCTTCCTTATGTTCCAAATAATCCACACCAAGTCGAACTTCGATTCCCTCAAGCATATTGGCAACCATTTTCGTATACCCGCCAATTGGAATTCCCTGATATAAGGCGTTGAAATAATTATTATCAAATGTAAGACGAACCGGAAGCCTCTTGATGATAAATGCAGGAAGATCCCTGCAAGATCTTCCCCACTGTTTTTCTGTATAACCTTTCACAAGCTTCTCATATATATCTGTTCCCACCAGACTGATTGCCTGTTCCTCTAAATTCTTTGGCTCTGTAATTCCGGCTGCAATCTTTTGTTTCTCGATCACAGCTTCCGCTTCCTCCGGTGTCACAACGCCCCACATTTTATTAAAGGTATACATATTAAATGGAAGACTGTATAATTCCCCATGATAATTGGCAACAGGCGAATTAGTGAACCGGTTAAATTCCGCGAACTGGTTTACATAATCCCAAATTTTCTTATCATTGGTATGAAAAATATGGGCACCATATTTGTGAACATGAATTCCTTCTATCTCCTCTGTATAGACATTTCCTGCAATGTTAGGGCGTTTGTCTACAACCAAAACACGCTTTCCGGCTTTTGCTGCCTCATGAGCAACGACGGCACCATACAGACCGGCACCAATCACTAAATAATTATACATATCCCATATCCTCACTTTTGTTTATATTTTATGGATTTATTGTGACGTAATTTTTTTTTAATGTCAAGAAAAACAGGCCAATAATCCAGCTGGGTTGTTTCTTTTTATTGAAAGATATTTTCAGAATATCTTTTCGTTGACAAAAATACTTCCTTCTGTTATGTTAGAGATG
>JBJEJE010000030.1:0-15978 GCA_051877755.1 Lachnospiraceae bacterium
AGCGAAAACAGCGCGGAAAAAACATAAAAACATCTGTGTGGACACATATGCAAAACTCTGCTTCCGATAATAAAAATTATGTTCTTCTCTTCGGGAAGCGTCGCACATCACGCAGGATAAATTCTTACACTATCCGTTTAATTGAATAAATTGTTGAAAAAGTCCTTTATTGCATCCAGCATCTTCTGGAAGAAATTCTTTGCCTGTTCTTTGTCGAATCCCATTTCCTCTAATTTATTAAACAGATCTGCTGCCTGTTCCTTCATACTGTCCACATCAAGATCCAGATCTCCGATCTTCTTCATCAGAGAAATGATAGTCTGTTTCTCCTCTTCAGTTACAGTGATTCCAAGTTCCTTTGCACCTTCGTCAATGGCATCACTGATTGCTTCGTCATCATTCAGGTTTCCTTCTACTACCTTTGCCTTAACAAATGCCATCAGCTGTTCTACGTCCTCTGAATTGATGTCCTCTGCCATCTGGCTGGTAACTACCAGCTCATTTACTGCGGTATCCATGCTTTCTGCAGAGATGGTTTCACCGGTCAGCTCAGAATATGCCTTCATTGCACCTACCAGTGCGGCAGTTCCGGTGATTTCAAAAGGGCCCGCCACGATTACATCTGCATCCTTGATTCCGGCAGTAATCAGGGCGTTGGTATACATACCTGCGGTACAGTAAGAAATATTCTTTGTCTCCACATTAATTCCATCTCCTTCTTCCCCTAAAACAACAATAACGGAAGAAAGTGCTCTGGAACCAATCACGCTGTTATCCAGATAATCGCCAAGATATTGATGTTCCTCATCATTGGTAATCTCACCTACTGTAAAACCGTCCAGATCCTCCTCTGTGATTCCCATCAGACCCAATACAGTGGCTTTCTCATTATCATTTAAATCCGCACCAAAGGAAACGTATACATCCTCCGGAGCTGCTTCGCTTACTGCATCAGCCTTTACATTAAGTCCCGCTGCAGGCATTGTAAGCAAAACTGCGGCTGTCAATATGGCAGCTGTCACTTTCTTATATAATCTTCTCATGTTATATCCTCCTAAATCTAAAGCCTGTAGTCATTTACGGCTTTTCTTTCTACTACTTCTTTGCTATCATAGCATTCTATGTTCCATTCGTCAAATTAAGACTCTCTTAAATCTAATCATTTCTTCTTCCCACACCGAGATATCTCACTACATAGTAAAGAATCTGGAAAATCGTTGTAACCAGCGCTGCCACATAAGTCATTGCCGCAGCACTCAGCACCTTTTTTGCACCTTTATAGTCTTCCTGTGCAAACATTCCACTGTCACGGATGACAGACAATGCCCTGGAAGATGCATCAAATTCCACAGGCAGTGTTACAAGCTGGAATAACGCCACCAGTGAAAAGAGCAAAATCCCAAAGAAAATAAGACTGCGTCCAAACTGTCCTGCAAACAGACAACCAATCAGAATCAGGATTGGGCCTGCACTGGAGCCAAAATTACATATCGGGATGATAGCATTTCGTATACGGATTGGCGTATATTCCTCTGCATGCTGTACCGCATGCCCTGCTTCATGGGCAGCCACACCCACCGCACCGATGGAAGAGGAGTTGTATACCGAAGAAGACAACCGTATCACATTATCCTTCGGATCA
This sequence comes from Lachnospiraceae bacterium, assembly GCA_051877755.1. Lineage (GTDB taxonomy): Bacteria > Bacillota > Clostridia > Lachnospirales > Lachnospiraceae > CAG-590. The sequence continues at coordinate 1,643 of JBJEJE010000030.1, forward strand.
TAATGATCGGTCAGGCTTCCATTTACATGTTCGATCCGTACATAGGAAAGTCCGTTTTTGTCCAGTATCATTCTTGCCGCTTCCGCACCGGTCATATGTCTGGAATTATCAATCTTGTTATACTTATTAAAGGTATGTTTTACTTTCGCCTGTGCCCACAGACCAAGTAATAATGCAGGCAGTATGAAAATCAAATAGGACAAATATCCATAGCCATAACCGTATCCATAATTCCCATAGCCTCCATAATAGGCTCCCATTACCAGATTATCAAGAATTCCTGTCATACCCTGTAATATTATAGTTGTCATAAGAATCCCTCCATTTATCATTCTATTATGTATTGTTCCATTGAATATTTACATACCATATTACAAATATGTGTTTATTTTGTGTATTCTATTCTGCCTATACATTCTTTCCATCCACTGTAAAGTTTTTCCCGCTGTTCCTCACGAATCAATGGTTGAAAAGCCTTATCCTTCTGCCAGTTTGTCTTGATTTCCTCTATATCCTTATAATATCCCACTGCCAGTCCCGCCAGATAGGCAGCACCCAACGCTGTGGTTTCAGCCACCTTTGGACGGATAATCTCTCCATTTAAAATATCTGCCTGAAACTGTAACAGGAAGTTATTGGCACTGGCACCACCATCCACCCGCAGGGAAGTTACAGAAATTCCTGCATCCTCTTCCATGGCACGTATCACATCCAACGACTGGTATGCCAAAGACTCTAAGGTCGCTCTTACAAAATGTGCCCGGCTGCTTCCTCTTGAAAGTCCGAATACGGCACCTCTGGCATAGGCATCCCAGTATGGTGCCCCTAATCCTGTAAACGCCGGCACCACATATACGCCATTGCTGTCCGGCACGGATTTTGCAAGTTCCTCCGTCTCTGCTGCCGTATCGATCATCTTCAGTTCATCCCGAAGCCATTTAATTGCCGCACCTGCCACAAATACACTGCCTTCTAAAGCATACTGCACCGTCCCGCCTCTTCCGATTGCAATCGTTGTCAACAATCCATGCTGGGAATTCACCGCCTTTTCTCCGGTATTCATCAGCAAAAAGCAGCCCGTTCCGTATGTATTTTTACTTTCCCCCGCCTCAAAACAGCACTGTCCAAATAATGCCGCCTGCTGATCCCCGGCAACACCGGCGATGGGAACCGCCTCTCCTATGACAGACGGATGGGTCATGCCATACACCTCAGAAGAAGATTTTACCTCCGGCAGCATCTGCTTTGGTATATCAAATTTTGCCAAAAGCTCCTCATCCCAGCAAAGATCATGGATATTATACAGCATAGTCCTGGATGCATTGGTCACATCCGTTGCAAACACCTCACCTTTGGTAAGTTTATAGATCAGCCATGTATCCACGGTTCCAAACAGAAGCTTTCCCTCTTTTGCCTTCTCTCTGGCACCTTCAACATTATCCAGTATCCATTTTAATTTGGTAGCAGAAAAATAGGGATCTACAATAAGACCGGTCTTTTCCTTGATCACCTTATCATACCCTTCTGCCTTCAGTTCTTCCACATAATCTGCAGTTCTCCGGCACTGCCAGACAATTGCATGATAAACAGGTTTTCCGGTATCCTTATCCCATACGATTGTGGTCTCCCTCTGATTGGTAATTCCTATGGCAGCAATCTCCCCAGCTTCAATGGAACACTTTGCCATTGCCTCCGCCATGACTCCCGCCTGGGAAGCCCATATTTCATCAGCATCATGCTCCACCCAGCCAGACTCTGGAAAATACTGGGTAAATTCCTTCTGTGCCATAGAAACCACATTTCCCCCTTTGTCAAATACAATACAGCGGGAACTTGTAGTCCCCTGATCCAACGCCATTAAATATGTTTTCATTGCTTCTCCTTTCCTTCCATACAAATATATAAAAGCTTATGATACTCTTCCTGCACCCATGATGGTCCGGTAATCTGTACACCACCTCCAAGCCCGGTAATCCAACCGAAAAACTGATTACTGACGATCACTTCCACAACTGCCGTAAAATACCCTTCTTCTGCCGGATGCATCCACACATCCCTGCCAAACCGGTCGATCACAACTCCTGCCAGTTCATTCTCTGCCTGGAGGGTTACCGTTTCCCGAATTCCCTGGAACATTCCAAAATTCTCTCTGCTAAAGGAACCAATGTCCAGCTTTCCAAAAGCTTCCTTTCCCTGCCGTTTTTCTCCTCTTAGACGAATATCCTGCATCTTATCTATGCGAAAATGCTTCATTTCCCCTGCATTGTCATCATATGCCAGTAAATAGTAGCGTTCCTTTTCCCACATCAAAAACCACGGGGATACCACATACCTTCTGCCGTCATGTTTCGGTACCATTTCCTTTTGCACATTCCAGTTCCAATATACAAAATCAATCTTACAGTTTTCCCGGATACCTTCATTAACCGCATCAATGATATAATAAATACTCTCATTCATGGTCTTTACCCGGCTTTCAACATAAACCTGATTTCTAAGATGAACCCTTTCAAAACGGCTTATCAGACCTTCCAGTTTCGTGATCAGTTCCTCTGATTTTTTCTCCGTTATAAACTGGGAAGACTGCACAGCATCCACTAGCAGCTTCAGTTCCGGCAGTTCCAATAATCTTGTCCCCAGATATGCCCCCTGTTTTCCACGGACAATATCAAAACCAAATGCCTCCAATTCTTCCAGATTGCTGTAAATGCTTTTCCGCTCGCAATGCATTCCATAGGCGGCAACCCGCCGGGCAATCTGTTCTGCTGTCATGGGATGATTTTCATCTGTCTCTTCCCACAATATCTTCAGTATATATAGTATTTTTATTCTCTGACTTTCTCCTGCCACGTAACCTCCCATAAATCTTTAAAACCACCAGTCTCAGGATACTCCCCATAATCCTTCTCCAACAGACTGTTATCTCACATAACTCCGGTCAATATGTACCACTGCAAAATAATTGCCCTCCATGCTTTCCACCACTTCCTCAATTTTTTCCCGGACATCCTCTTCCTTCATCTTAATCTCAAAAGGAACCACGGCATCAAATATCAGGTTTGTATGTGTCGGGCCGGACACCATTCGAAAATCATGGATGCTGATATTCTCATCAATCGTCTTGAGCTGTACGGCCACAATCTTCTTCATTCTGGCAACCTCTTTATTATCCGTTTCAATGGGATCCATATGTATAACTGCTTCGCAGGCCAGTTTCTCATCCAGTTCTTTCTCGACACAGTCAATCAGATCATGGATTTCATAGATATCATGGTCACCCGGAACCTCTGCATGCAGGGAAATCATTCTTCTTCCCGGACCATAATCATGTACCACCAGATCATGAATTCCTTCTATTAAATCATGTGCCATTACAATCTCTTCAATCTGATCCACAAACTCCTGCTCCGGCGGCAGACCAAGCAGCGGATCCAGTGTCTCCTTTGCCGCATTAAAACCTGCATAAAGAATGAACAGTGCCACTAATACACCACAGATTCCGTCAATATTGATTCCTGCAAACCGCATGACCAGCATAGCCACTAAAACCACCGTAGTGGCTATGGTATCCGAGAGGGAATCCATTGCGGTTGCCCCCATGGCTGCCGATTCAATCCTTTTGCCAATATTATGATTATAAAATGCCATATAAAGTTTTACCAAAATAGAAACCACCAGGATTCCCATTGCCAGTGTACTGGTATCCACCAGTTCCGGATGAAGAATCTTTGCCACAGAACTTTTCAATAATTCCAGTCCCATCATCAAAATGGCAATAGATACCACAAACCCGGATATATACTCAAACCTGCCATGTCCAAAAGGATGATCCGGATCCGGCTTCTTTCCGGCAAACAAAAATCCAACCAGCGTAATAAAGGAAGAGCCTGCATCGGACAGATTGTTAAATGCGTCTGCGGTAATGGCAACAGAGCCGCTGATCACCCCCGCAAAATATTTTCCCGCAAACAAAAGCACATTTAACAGAATTCCCACAATACTGCAAAGTGTTCCATAAGCTTTCCGGCTTGCTTTTTCATCTTTATCTTTTATAAATATACCAGATAATATTGTAATCACACTCTTCGTCCCCTTTCATTTTCGGAAAATATATTCGTTGCAAATGAACAGCAAATTCAAAAGGCTGTTCAGCTATGTAATCTTCCGTAAGATTTATTCACAGCCCAGCTGTTTCTTAATATCATTTAACGCCACATCTTCCATCTCATGCTCCAACTCCGGAAGCGTTTCCCCGTATTTGCGTTCATAAGCAATGGACAGCAGTTCATCTGCAATTCTTGCATTTTTCGGAAGTAATGGTCCATGGGAATAGGTTGCAAACACATTCTTATACCGGGCACCTTCTGTCCCATCCTCACCGTTATTGCCAAAACCCTTTATGATCTTACCCATAGGCTTCACGCCTTCACCAAGCCAGGTCTGTCCGTTATGGTTCTCAAATCCCACAATCGGAAAGGTTTCTCCGTTTTCCTTCGTATACTCATAAACAAAATTTCCAATCATACGTTTATCGGAAGCTGTCGTATATACATCGATACCACCGAGAAAATCCACTCTGGTTCCGTCTGCCGCTTCATAATACTTGCCAAGCATCTGATAACCGCCGCAGATCCCAAGGATTACCGTTCCCTTTTCAATCTCATTCTTCAGCCAGTCCGCCTTATATTCGAACAGATCCTTTACCAGCAGCTCCTGCTCAAAATCCTGGCCGCCGCCAATAAAAATGATATCGTAATCCTCACTGGTATCCACCTCACCAAAAGATAATCTTGTAATCTTAGAATCAATCCCTCTCCATGCAAGACGTTTTTCCATGGTACGGATATTTCCGTTATCTCCGTAAAGATTCAGAATATCATAATATAAATGACAAATGTGTAAATATTTTTCAGCCATATTATCTATGTCCTTTCTTCTACTCCCTTGCATATTTCTTAAGCGGTACAAATTCACTTAATTTATCCCGGAATTCCAGCATACAGGTGTAAGACAGCACCAGGAAAGTCTGCTCCCCGTCCTGCTGCAACCGGGTAATCAACGTCTTATAGTCTTTTTCCACACTGAACTTCGCAGTATCAAAATCTGCATATTTTAACCGAAGCTGCATATCATAGGCACGTTTTCCAGTAAAATAGAAGTGCTTTGCTCCCGCAGCAGCCTCCGTCAGCCGTTCAAATTCCACATCATAAATCCATGAAATATCCTTGCCATCAGCATAATTGTCGTTCAAACCAAATACGATATTGCCGGTTGGTCTTTGCTGGATCAAAAACTGCAATACTTCATTAAAGCCAGCCGGATTCTTTACCAGCACCAGGTTAAGGTTCGCTTCACCAAGCGTTACCTGTTCCATTCTTCCAAAATGGGTGGTAAGACCGCCAAGCACAGAAACAATCTGCTCCTCCGGCAATCCAATCAGATGGGCAATGGTGGCAGCAGCTAATGCATTGTAAAGGTTATACCCTCCCGGAAGCATTACTTCTGCCTTTATCTGTTTTCCAAAGACTTCCATCTCCACCACTTCTGAACCGTCCTTCCACTCTAATACCTTGGTAAGTGCCACATCCGGATCCTGTCTTTGATAGCCACAATTTTCACAGTAGAACCCGCCTAAATGTCCAAAGGTATGATAGCGGTACTGATACTTGGTCTTACAGTGAATACAGTACACTGCATCCGATATATCGGAAGAAGTCCCCTCATAAAGGGGTGCATTTACACCAAAATAATATATCCCACTGTGGGGTAAATCACTGAGGGAGGTGGTCAGAGAACAATCCGCATTCAATACCAGCTTTACATTTGGCAGCTGCTCTAACCCTGCACGAATCTTATTAACCGTGGTCAAAACCTCACCATAACGGTCTAACTGGTCACGGAATACATTGGTTACCACTGCCGTCACATCCAGGTCTCCAAAATGCTCTACGATGGATTTCAATGCTGCTTCATCACATTCCAGCAGGGCATAATCTGTCTTCACCCTGCCATTTAATCCCGCTGCCCCGACAAATGCAGATACTACACCGCCAAGCAGATTGGCTCCGGCATCATTGCAAAACACCGTACTTCCCTTGGTTTCAATCATATCCCGTATCACATGACAGGTAGTCGTCTTTCCATTGGTTCCGGTGACACAGATAATCCGCATATCCTTTGCCAGATGTCCCAGAATATCCGGACAGATTTTTAAGACCACTTTGCCCGGCAGAGAGGTTCCGCCACTTCCCATTAACTTTAAAATTGTTGTTGTAAATTTACCAGCCCATACCGCCAGCGTTGCTCGTACGCTCATGTCAATCTCCCTATGTGTTTCTCTTCTTATATTCTGAATTATCTTCCTATTTTATTAAAAACTGCGTTTCGCAGTCATCTAGCCAACCTGGATTTCAAAACTTACCTCAAAATCTTCTCCGGCTTCCAGGCAATGTCCATATTCCCGCTGTTCCAAGGTTCCCGCAAATTCTTCACTGTCGCATCGTCCATACCACGGCTCAATACAGATAAAAGGTGCATTCTTCTTTGCCGGTGACCACAATCCAAATAATGGTGCATCAAAGGTTACGGTAAGATACGGACTGCCGTCCGGCTTGCATAGGGACACTTTATGTGCCTGGTCCTGCTCCACCACCAGAGCATCCTCATCAAACAGATGCTCTGTCACCTGCATCTTTCCGCCATTTGTTGCAAGCACATTATCCTTCTTATATACCAGTCCATTCCCGCTTAACTTGGAATAGGTTAAATCCTTATCTGTATCAAACTCAATAAAGCAGTCTGTCTGCTTGCCCTCTCCGTTTAACGGGCACATGAATGCAGGATGGCCGCCAATGGAAAAATACATCTGTTTTTCATCTTCATTTACCACATGCCAGATTACCTTCAAAGTGTTTCCGGTAAGCTGATACCCAATCTCCAGGGTAAAGGCAAATGGGTATTTTTCATAGGTACTGTCATCCGAGCTTAGCGAAAACCATGCTTCTCTGCCATCATTTGACACAAAAGAAAACTCCATATCCCTGGCAAATCCATGCTGTCCCATAGGATATGCCTTTCCCTCATATACATACTCCTTGTTTTTCAGACTTCCCACAAAAGGAAATAGTACCGGCGCACTGCGCTTCCAGAACTTTTCATCGGCATTCCACATATATTCTGTGCCGGTTGCTTTCTTTACAATACTGGAAAGTTCTGCACCAAAATGATTAATGGTTACTTTTAAAATCTCATTTTCCAAAACTGCCTGCATATTTGTACCTCCTTATATAAAATCAAATGTTCCCTGGCTATACTCCAGATTCTCGTATTCGATTTCGTCCTGTGCTACCTGGCTTCTGTAATCCACCACAACGGTCTGTTGTCTGCCGCCAATTAACTGCTGTCCTAAAATATAATTTACGTCAAACCGGTTCGTAATGGCCGGTGTGGCACCACGGGCCGGAACAATCAACTGTACATTGTTGGTCTTCAGCATTGCAAAGATTGGTTCCCATATATAAATGTCCTTTGCAGCACCAAAGGGATTATCAATGAAGATAACCTTCTTCAGTTCATTTGCCTCTGCCTCCGGTGCATACATACCGGAAATATAGTTAATAATGGATACCAGAAACTGGATATAAATACCCTGGGACTGCCCTGTACTTCCCACCGCTTCTTCATAACGCAGATAACGGCTCTGCTCCTTCATCCGCTCTCTCTTATAAAGTTTTAACCGGATAGCATTCATATCTGTCACCATAACTCCAAACAGGTTTTTGAGAAGCAGACGGTTCTTCATATATTTGATCCGGTCATTGTTATCCGTAAACTTGTCCGCACCATTTACCACCTCGTCGATATAATCCGACATTCTCTGCTTGATAAATTCATCCTTTACATATGGAATGGAAAGATCCACCATCTGTATCATTTCTCCGTCTAACTGGATACGGGACAGCTTTGGCAGTTTGTCCAGCTCTGTCCTCACATCCCTGCACCGTTCAATACACTGGTTTTCAAAATTATTCTTAATGGCTTCCATATCCTCGATACCCTGTTCCACCCGTTCCTTTTCCAGTGCAATATAGGATATCATTTCCCTGATATTAGCAAGAAGTGCTTTTGCATCCTCATAGGTTTCCGGCACTTCCACATCTTCTTTGATGGAATTGGAAAGCTCATAGGATCCCATGGTAAAGAAGGTATTTGCCGTCTGGGTCTTATAATTTAAGAGCTCCTGTCTTGCCCTTACCAGTGCCTTGCTGCTCTTGTCATAGGCAAGAAGGCTTTCCTCGAAAATCTCCCGTATTTCACCCTGTTCGCGCATCAGGACAGAAGCATTTGCCGTATCAATGCCCTCACTTTCCACAATACGTTTTACATCCTTATAAAGATCGATGATGACACCGTTGTTCTTCACATACTGCTGGTACTCTTTCTGGAACTTCTTTATCTCCTCCTGAAGTTCCTTCAAAATCCGGTCACCCTCTGCCAGTGCCTGAAGGGCCTCCTCTCTGGTAACTGCCTTCGTACCTTCTCCTGAAGCATCTGCCTTTCCACCGGAAAGTCTCTCCAGCTCCTCTAAAGCCGGTTCCCCAAATCGCTCACGAAGTGCCTGGACTGCCTGTTCAATACGTCCCTCTAAACGGGTTGCCTCATGCTCCTTCTTCTTATAATCCGACTTTAACTGGTCTGCCCTCACGGAAAGCTGGGATAAATGCATGGAAAGCCGGTTCATATACTCCTCATCTGCCGGATGCAGCTCATCTGCTGTCTTCATCTGTTCCAACTGTTCTAAGTGGATTCCACGCCGCTTGATCAGTTTCACACCACGTTCCATGCTTTCCAAAAGAGCAGCAATCAGTTTCTTCTTATCCTCCAATACAATGGTAGCCTGCTCCACCACTGCCTTTGCTGCTAAAAATTCTGCTCTTAACTGCTCCTCTGGAATATTGACCGCAGTAAATTTTCCTTCAACATAATATTCTTTATAAAGGGTATCCCAGTCAGACAGTACTTCCTGTATCTGCTGCTCCATATGTGCAATCTGTCCCTCTAAATCCTGTTCTTTCAAAACTGCCGCTTCTTTTGCAGTTTCTGCATCGGTCACATCTTTTTCCAGACGTTTTTCCTCTGCCTCATAGAAATCCAGCTGACGTTTTGTCTCATCTGCCAGATCGCTCTTTGCCTCTATTCCCGCCAGTTTAATCTGTTCCTTCTGGTTCGTCAAAAGAGACTCCCTGCAGGTTTCTGACTCCTCCTGCTGTTTTACACTATGTGCCCCGATACGCTCAATATCCTGCTTCAGGCTTTCAATTCTCCGCTGATGCTCCAGTACCGCTTCTGTTCCTGCCTGAACTTCATTTTCTGCATTTAAAAAGGCAGCATCTGTAAGCTTTGCCGTATAATCCAGATCCTCATCATAGGTCTGTTCCATCTCCCGGAAACGCTCCAGTTCCTCCTTAAGTTCCGAAAGTTTTTTCTCCAGACGGGTGGTTTCCATGGCAAGGGCATCTTCATCCAGAAATGTCTGCTTATCCTTGGCAATCAGCAAAACGCCCTCTTCCTTTCCCGGAACATATGGGGATTCCAAAGTATTCTGATCAAATACCGGCACCGCCTGGTTTTTCAGGTCAATGGTTCCAATACGTTCATCCTCTTTTACAATATCAAACTGCTTGGTTACCACACCATAAGGAAGAAGCGGAAAACGATTTAACAGTTCTTCCCGGTTTACCTTCGGCAGGGCAGACAGATAATCCACTCCGGAAAGTGCAAAATCTCCATGCCGGCTTTCCAGATAGTCCTTTACTTTGGCAACCCCTTCGGATTCCTCCAAAATCCTGCCTTCCTTTACCTGTTCCAGATGACGGTCCACCCCGGCTATCTGTTCTTCCAGACCTGCCACTGCAACCCTATGCTTAAAGGCACGCTCCTTAATGGTGGCATATAAGGCTGACATATCCTTTACCCCATATATCTGGACCATTTTCTTTAAGCGTTCTTTATTGTCCATGTATTCTTCATTTTTCTTTGAAGCTTCTTCCAGAGATTTCTCCGCTTTTTTGAGCATTTCCTGCTCCTCATAAAGTTCCCTTTCCTTTGCATTCAATTCCTGTATATCGGAGAGATATGCCGCCTTTGCCTGCGCTTCCCTTGCCTGGATATCTGCTTCCTCTTCCTTCAGATCCTTCATTAAATCTGTAAGATCACTTAACACCAGAATGGAAATCTCCTTGCGTACTGCCCGGATTTCCTCCATATATTTGTGATACTCTTCTGCAAAGTGTTCCCTATGGCTCTTTGCCACCGCCAGTGCAATGGTTCCCTCCTCATATACATGGGAAAGACTTTCCCGTTCTGCCTTTGCCTTGTCAAGTTCCCGTTTCCGCTCCTCGAGACGCTTCCGGATATCTGCAAGTTTTTCATCATCCAGCTGCTTTCTGGTGTAAGCATAGGTATGCAGTTTTCCAAGCTGGTCCGAATTAGCGTCTGCGGATGCATCAAGGACTGCCTGGTTTTCCTCCATCTGTGCCTTATCCTTCAGATAACGCAGATAATCATTGATACTTTCCTTTAAATCCAACTCTGCCTTTGCTTCCGAAAGCTCCTTATCCGCCTTTGCCACATGGGACTCTAATACTTTCATTTCCTCTCTGACAGATCCCAAATCATACTGATCCTTAATAATCTTCAAACCTTCAATGCGCTTACGTTCAGAGAAAAGCCGCTGGTCATAGGCATCTTTTTTCTGCTCCATCCGGGCAATTTCCTCTTCTCCCTGTCTGCTTAAATGTTCCCCTGTCACATAAATATCAGCCAGTGTGCCCGCCACTTTGTCTTTCTGTTCATAGAGTGACAAAAAAGATGATACCCTTCCCTCTAACAGATGCATCAGTTCCGTTTCTTTATCGTAATTGGCAATCTCGCTCTTTTTTCTGGAAAGTTCCACTAATTTATCCTTGATATCCAGCAGGGTTTTTGCCATATCCTCATTCACATCATTCTGCTCGGTTTTTACGAGAAATGCCTTTTCGATAATCTCTTCAATCAATAAATCTTCAACCACCTTACGGGTAGTCTTGTAATGGGTCTCAAAATAAGTACGGACATGTCCCTCTGTCTTGTTGATTCCACGTATGATTTCCCACTGGCTTTCAAACAATCCATACCGGCTGATAAAACGCTGGTATTCTCCCTTGCGCTCAAACACATAAACCTTGAGATTAAGGTTTTTTCTGGATAACTCCTTCAGATAATTCTTAAGCCCGGTGTAGGTAATCCGCTCCTTGTTGTTTTGCAAAGGAAGATTGATGATATCATTTTCGTTATAATCTCTGTAAAAAATGCAATAATTAAAATACTCAATGGATGCACTGTCCTTTCCAATCCCCTTTGGCGTGGTGCCAGCCGTAATATCCTGGTTTTCTCCTGCAGCAGCCCCGCCGGATATTCCATTCCCTGCACCTGTGGATGCAAGGGACAGCTGCCCATCTTCAGATGTATCCGCATCCTTTGCTTTTCTGGCACAAAACCCGGTGGTCATATAACGGAAACCCTCTTTGATATCCTTGTCATCCAGTTTCCATTCCACTAAGGAATGAATGGTGGTATTGCCGCCTCCATTACGGAATAACTTCTCAATCGGCTGTTTCTCGTCCAGGGTACAGTTCGGAATCAGGTTTTGCAGTAAAAGCAGCATTAACACACTTTTACCACCACCATTTGCCAGGTCATATAATGTATTTTTTCCATACATACGCATGGAAAAATCATCATACCCCTGGGTTCCAAAATTGTATTTTACATTGTTTACTCGAATTCGATTTATATTTGGCATATTCTAACCTCTACTCACAACTGTTATCTAAACGCTTCTTTTCTGTCACTCATCTGTCTCTTCATCAAGCTTCATATTCGACAAAGAATCGTATATCTGTCCACGGTACTCCTCAAAATAATGCTCCACAACAGCCTGGAACCGTTCCGTCGGATAATAACGCCTGCTTACCTCCACAAACAGATTCTCATTTACCAGAAAATTAAATGTCAGCTTAACAAAACTTGCCTTGGAAGCACGGGAAGCTTTAATGTCTTCCTGATTTTCACCGGTGCTTGCCGGCAGTTCATCCCACAAGAGCGCCACCGCCTGAAAACTTTCCTGTTTTTCCTCTTCCATATCATAAATGGCAATATCCTTTGTAAACACAGATAATGCTTTTGTCACCTCTGCCATTACATCCTCAATCTTAATATATTCCTTGAACTGATAGGAAGCTGAATCGGAATAGAAAGACAGCAGAATCTCGTACATGATAAAATAACAAAGATACAGTTCCTTGTTATAGCGAAGTCCCATACTCTTTTTCAGTTCTTCGTTGGTATAGCCAAAGATCCGGTTTCCTTCCCCTGCAGATAAAAACAGGCTTTCTTTGTACTCATATAGATTCAGATTCAGTTTCTTTAGTATCATTCCAACAATTTCATATACCTCTGCATTGCCGTAATAATCATCATAAAGGCTGCCATTGGCACCACCCCGCCTGATATCTTCTCCTGTCACCAGCTTTGCATAGATATCCATTGCTTTTTCTAAATTTTTCATCTCCATAAAGATATCCTCTTTTTACATTTTTACACTGTCTTTTATTTTCCCACAAATACAGAAAAAGGGCAAGTATAATTTGCCCTCTCTCCTTTTTTCTGTATCTATTTTCCAACAGCTTCAAACTGCATATCCGTAATCGTAAAAGCTTCGTCCTTATGCTCTCCAAACTTTAACACAGTATCCACATCAAACAAAATACAAAATGCCATATCTGCGAACTGTTCTTTCTTCTCCAGACTCAAAGCATCCATAACCAGCCCTTCCAAAAAAGTGTCCTGCTTGTCATGCATTTTCTTCAAATCATACTTGTCCTTCTGGGCTAAATGAACCAGGAAGGAATAGACATCTCCGTTTCGGTAAATCTCTTTTCCAAATTTGATCTCATAGATTGCCATGAGCTCTGACAGGGTAGTTTTTCCATGTTTCCAAAGCTGCTCTAAAAGCTCTCCAAACAGCCTTCCAAAATTAGCTGCAATTCTCTTTTCTTCTATCTCATCTTCAAATACGTAATCCGTATCCACCTGTTTTTTCTCTATTTTTTCACTAAAGTCTGCATTATCCATCTTGCTCTCCAGCATCCGGTCAATGCTTTCCACCGCAAACTGTTTGCCAAGCTTTGGCATGAAAAGGGGTGCCACAAGCATCCCAAGCTGGTCTGCCCGGTTGTTATCCATAGTCTTTTTCAGAGCATCCCGAAAATTAAATACCGGACGCAGTTTCCGAAGCTTTGCCCTTGCAATCATTTCATCTGCAATATTTTGCAGTTCAATGGTTTCCTTAATCAGCTCCCCATGCCGGATAATGGTCTTTTTAAGCTCCGTATCCAGCTTATGGATTTCACTTAAGATAGCCGAATTTGCAGACATCCTTCCTGTGCTGCCCGGATTTTGGGAATTGTCCTCACTGTCAGTCTGGCCAGACATCATCATTTCTTTGTTGGCAGTATTTGCCTTGGCGAATGCCTTATCAATCAGGGCACGGTTTTTCTCAAACAGTTTGGACTCCTCATCAAACCATTTTGCCACCGTTTCCATATATTCTTCACTTGCCTTTGCCCCGGAAAATACATCATAGCTCAACAGATCCAGCACTTCCTTTTTCTGCAGTGCAAGCCTGCTTACCTCGTTGTTGATCCGCTTAACAACCTCAATACCGCCAGCAAAATTCTCCGACTGGATCATTTTCTCCAGCAAAAGCTGCTGTACGGATATATTACTTTCTTCTTTAATCTCCTTTGTATCCAGATAAAATTCGATTCCGTCTGTTGTCACATGGTAAAGCACCACACCATCCACAATGCGGCTGTCAATAAGCTTCACCCGGGCAGTCTTTTTCTTCTTCTCCTCCGGGTCAAAATACGGAAAAGTAAATGCTTTACCATCATTCTTGATCTTGTCAAATATGTAACCTGCAAGTTCCTTTTCCTCTTCCTCCTCTGCCTCTAACCGAAACTCACGATGAAGCAGCTCTAAAAGAAAAGCTTCGTACTGTTCATAGGTTATCTCACTTTCATGGAAGTTGTTCTCATTGATAAAAAAGCGCAGAGTTGCCATGGTAATATAACCCATATCCAAATCCATATACTTTCCGTCTTTATACTGGGAAAATGTGGTGTCACAGAGTACAAAAAATGGATAATACTTTTTTAAGTTTAACATCCGATCTTTATGTTCACTTAAAATATCGTGAATCATAATGTATTTTTCTGCCATGGTAATTTTCCTTA
>JBJEJE010000030.1:16078-20863 GCA_051877755.1 Lachnospiraceae bacterium
AAAAAGAACCAACCCAATGTTCTGCGACATCAAATCGATCCTTTCGTTAGTGGGCCGCCGGGGGCTCGAACCCCGCACACCCTGATTAAGAGTCAGGTGCTCTACCAAATGAGCTAGCGGCCCGTATATTCAGTTGCCAGCTGTTTTTCTCAGCAACAGTGTTGATTATATATGATAGCGAGACAAAATGCAAGTACTTTTTTAAAAAAAATTAAATTTTTTCCTATTGGAATAATATACCATTAAAAAAGCCTTATTTTTCGTGGGTTTTTCACTTTTATTTCATATATATTTCGTACTCTGATTCCTATGTACATATTCCCCATAAAACAATTTTAAGAAATCTTTACTAGTATTTCAGAGCATTTTGTTTTACAATAGGGAACTGTATTTTATAATAAAGTTCTTACCAGACAAATATATACTAATTTTATAATATGGAGAAAGGAGTCTGCTGTCATATCCTTTAACCAGGTTTATGACAGTATCATTACTATTATGAAAAAGAAATTACATTTACGAAGTTTACTTTTACTGTCCCTGTTACTTATAGCAGGACTGCACAGCACTTCTTATGCGGTAAATGATGATCCCGGAGCCGGACGGTTATCCGGAACGGACATACCGGAAGAATTTTATGAAGAGGCAGACCCGGCTGCAGCTGCCTCCCGTATAAAGCGTTATGGTACATTTCAGTCTGTCAGCCCATATACCAACAAGACATATACACATCAGGACCAGTTTACCGGCTGTACCATTATAAACGGAATTGATGTTAGTGAGTATCAAAAGACCATTGACTGGGCTGCCGTTAAAGCAGCTGGCATTGATTTTGCCTTTATCCGGGTTGGCGGCCGGGGCTGGGGCAAAACAGGCAGTATGTACAACGACAGCACTTACGGTATCAATATGCAAAATGCTGCCGCTGCAGGAGTAAATACCGGTATTTATGTATTTTCCCAGGCAATCACGGAGGCGGAAGCTGTGGAAGAAGCTCAGTTTATATTAGACCGCATTGGTACATATACCGTCAATATGCCTCTGATTCTGGATTACGAATTTGCATCAACCGGCACCTCCGAAGGCGGACGGTTACGGGATGCCAATCTATCCAAGGAAGAAGCCACTAATGTGTGTCTTGCTTTCTGTCAGACCATTGCAGCAGCCGGTTATACACCAATGGTTTATGCCAACCCGGATATGCTGAACAACCACTTAAATGCTTCCACCATTAGTGCAAGCTACCCAATCTGGCTTGCCAACTACACAACCAGTACATCCTATAATGGAACTTTTACTTATTGGCAATATTCCAGCACTGGTTCGGTTCCGGGAATCACTGGCAATGTCGACATGAACTTTTATTATGCAGCACCTACCGGCAGTCTGGCATCTGCCGTCATTACTCCAATCGCAGACCAGACCTATAATGGCAGTGCCCATACACCTTCCTTTACCGTTACACTGGATGGCAAAGTACTTACTCCAAATCTGGATTACACCATTCAATATAGCAATAATATCAATGTAGGTACCGCTACCATAACAATCACCGGTGCGAACGGATACTTTGGAACCAGGACTATAATCTTTAATATTGTGCCAAAGGCCATGTCCACACTCAATGTAAAAAAACGCTCCACTAATTACATCACTCTTTCCTGGAGCAAAGCAAGCAATGTAACCGGCTACCAGATTTATCGTGCATCTGCACCGGATGGTTCCTATAAGAAAATCAAAACCGTTACAAACAAGAGCACCACAAGCTATAAAAACAGCGGACTGACAGCCGGACAATGCTATTACTACAAGATAAGGACATACATTACCAGTAACGGACAGACCTATTATGGAGAATATTCACCAATACGGGCAATCTATACCAATACCGGCTACACAAGACTGGCACTTGGCAAATCCGGAGCTGCTATATATAACACCACTTCCACAGATGGAGTTGTGGTAATCAATCCTACACCAAATGCTGCCATGACCGTAACTTACAGTACACTGGATGCTGCCGGCAACACATGGTATCATGTCACTTACGAAACCTCCACCGGAGATTTTACCGGTTTCATTCCTTCCGGTCAGGTTACCATTGCAAAGCAGGGGAAAATCAATGGCAGCAAAGTAAATGTAAGAAAATCTGCCAGCATAACTTCAACAAGACTGACCCGATTAAGCAGAAACAAGAAAGTCATCGTTTTGAAGACCAAAACCAAGAAAGGTGTCACCTGGTATAAGGTTACCTTCAAGAAAAGTGGAAAAACCTATAATGGATGGATTGCTCACCCATATGTAAAGATTATATAATTTTTTTAAAATTTGGTAGTTGACTTTCCAATATGATTGGACTACAATGCAGAATATGAGTAAAAATAATTTATAACATATGTATAAAGCAATGACGAGGACAGTAGATTGGAATTGTGTTTCCAGAGAGGGCTTACCAACCGGCAGTCATATTGGCAGACCCGGTTTGTGCTGGAATAAGCCTAGACAGAATCCTTTTGAAAACCACCTCTGAGCAGCCCTTAATAACGGCCGGTGACTCCGATATCGTCAGAATGAAGTGCCTGTTACAGAATAATCTGTTGAATGATACAGACTCCATATCTTTTATGAAACATTTTGCAGCAGGAACTAGGGTGGAACCGCGAGAACTGATTTATCGTCCCTGGCATATTTTATGCCAGGGATTTTTTATTCTACATTTAAGAAAGGAACAAACGATTATGAAAATCACATTAAAAGATGGCTCCTCTAAGGAGTATGAAAGCGCTATGAGCGTACTGGATATTGCGAAAGATATCAGTGAAGGGCTTGCACGAGTGGCATGTGCCGGTGAAGTAGACGGCAAGGTTGTAGACCTTAGAACCATGATTGACAAGGACTGTAATTTAAGCATTTTAACCTTTGATGATGAGGCAGGTAAGAAGGCATTCCGCCATACCGCAGCCCACATTCTGGCACAGGCTGTAAAGAGACTTTATCCGGATGCAAAATGCACCATTGGACCGGCAATTGATGAAGGCTTTTACTACGACTTTGATATGCCTTCTTTAACAAGAGAAGACTTGGATAAAATCGAGGCTGAGATGAAAAAGATTGTAAAGGAAAATATTCCAATCAAAAGCTATACCCTTCCTCGTGCAGAAGCCATCCAATTCATGGAAGACCAGGGCGAACCTTATAAGGTAGAGCTGATTAACGACCTTCCGGAGGATGCGGTATTAAGCTTTTACGAGCAGGGTGATTTTACCGACCTGTGTGCCGGACCTCATTTGATGAGTACAAAGCCTGTGAAATTCTTCAAGCTGACTTCCTCTTCCGGTGCTTACTGGAGAGGCAATTCCGACAATAAAATGTTAACCCGTATCTATGGTACTGCTTATACGAAAAAAGAGGATCTGACAGAGCGTCTGGAGTTTTTGGAAAACATTAAGAACCGTGACCACAATAAATTAGGACGTGAACTGGAATTATTTACCACGGTAGATGTAATCGGTCAGGGTCTGCCGCTTCTGATGCCAAAGGGTGCCAAGATTATCCAGACTTTGCAGAGATGGATTGAAGACTTAGAGGACAACGAATGGGGTTATGTGAGAACCAAGACTCCTTTAATGGCAAAATCGGATTTATACAAATTATCCGACCACTGGTATCACTACAAAGAGGG
The DNA here is from genome assembly GCA_051877755.1 of Lachnospiraceae bacterium. Taxonomy (GTDB): domain Bacteria; phylum Bacillota; class Clostridia; order Lachnospirales; family Lachnospiraceae; genus CAG-590. Next base: position 19,761 of record JBJEJE010000030.1, read on the forward strand.
TATGTTCATTTTAAATGATGACGGCAGTGACGATGAAGCTCCAGAAGGCGAGGAAGCTGTAAATGCATCTGCCCAGAAAGAGACCAAATCCGGAAAAGAGGTAATGGCACTGCGTCCGATGACCTGTCCATTCCAGTACTTTGTGTATAAAGCAAAACCACACAGCTACCGTGACCTGCCTTACCGTATGGGTGAGACCTCTACCCTGTTCCGTAACGAGGATTCCGGCGAAATGCATGGTTTAACCCGTGTAAGACAGTTTACCATTTCCGAAGGACATTTAATCTGTACTCCGGAGCAGATGGTTGATGAGTTTAAAAATTGTCTGGCACTTGCAAAATATTGCTTACAGACTTTGGGTGTGGAAGAAGATGTGACCTACCATCTGTCAAAATGGGATCCGGAAAATCCGGAAAAATACCTTGGAGAACCGGAAGTGTGGGAGGAAACCCAGCAGCATATGCGTGACATTATGAATGAGCTGGATATTGCCTTTACCGAAGATGTTGGCGAGGCTGCTTTCTATGGTCCAAAGATTGATATCAATGCAAAGAACGTATACGGCAAAGAAGACACCATGATCACCATTCAGTGGGACGCTTTGCTGGCTGAACGTTTTGATATGTACTATGTGGACAAGGACGGCGAGAAGAAACGCCCATACATCATCCACAGAACCTCCATGGGCTGCTACGAGAGAACCTTAGCATGGCTGATCGAGAAATATGCTGGTGCTTTCCCAACCTGGTTAGCTCCGGAGCAGGTTCGTATCCTTCCTATTTCCGACAAGTTCCATGATTACGGCAAAGAGATTCTTGCTGAACTTAAGAAAAATGGAATTCTCGCTACAATGGACGACCGTTCTGAAAAGATTGGTTATAAGATTCGTGAGGCAAGACTTCAAAAGCTTCCTTATATGTTAGTCGTTGGTGCCAACGAGGAGGAAAACAAGACCGTTTCTGTAAGAAAGCGTGGCGAAGACGGTGATTTGGGAGCAATGGAGCTTAACACCTTCATCAGTAAGATATGCGAGGAGATTCGTACAAAGTCTCTGACACAGATGGAGAAATAAAAGTTAATATATCAAATACACACTAATGGGG
>JBJEJE010000031.1:0-20830 GCA_051877755.1 Lachnospiraceae bacterium
ACCATTGCATGGATGCGAGATATTTAGGAAGGCCGCCCGATTATTGGGCGCTTACTTATTTTCACCTTTATCCGTAAATCTTTATGGTTTCCGGGTAGGGGTGGCAGAAACCCATTTCGTGCGATGAAGATCCTCGATACAGAGTTTACGATGCAACAGTGGTTTACAGTGGTGGTACTTCCGGTAATGGAACAGCAGTTTCTTTAATTTCTGGAAAAGCAATGGATAACTGTAACATTCATTGGTATGAAAATGGCGATGGCACAGGTAACTGGTTGAGAGAGAATTCTGCCAGAAGTATACATACCAAGATGAGTCAGTATCAAGCGCCTACCGTAACAGTATCATATTATAATGGCGATGGTTACAAATTCACGACACTTGCAGAGTGTACAAAGGAACAGCCATTTGATAGCTGGAGTGTGACGACAGATAAGGCTAATTCAATACTTACTTCAAAGCTGCAGGTAGCCGGCCGAGACTAATCAGATATTCCAGATGGCGCAAACAGTCTGACGCAGTTTCGATACAATACCTTTATCAGCGATGCAAATCCTTCAGCGGCTAATGGTGCTATAGTAACTCTCACAGCACAGTGGGGAAATGCTATTATTACACTTCCAACCACAGTTTCTGGTTCTGCCGGTTACGAGTTAGTGGGCTGGAACAAAGGCAGCAATACTGGAGGAGTGTATAACACAATTGGTGCAATCAGTACTGATTACGCTCCTGGTGCAACTGTTGCATTAAATCGTGACACGTCTTTTAGTGCGGTTTGGCGCAAAGTAAGCACCAAGATTATTTATGACCCACGTTTTACTGATGACGGTGGTACAACCGGTGGCTCCGGTACTATGGATGCTGATACTATTTACTTCTACCATACAAATGGTAAGCTAGTGGCGGGTGCAACTCATTATTGGTTCACAGACGCTGCAGGTAATGGTAGACACACAATCAAGGCAAATGCATTTACGCATAACAAGAGTACAGCAGTCTTCAAAGCACCAACAGCATCCGAGTTGCAGTATAGCAATGGACCAGCTTCTATGCAGAATGTAGTTACATTCAAGCAGTGGTATGTGCGCAATGGTGATGGTAACCCGGTTGCAACTTCGGCAGCATTTGATTCTTTCGTAAGTTACAGTGCACAGCCAAAGGAGTACACATTATTAGCAGACTGGGATTACGGAGCAATTACGTTACCCAATCCGGGCAGCTTCTTTACGGATGGCTTCTACTTTGTCGGCTGGGGAACTGCAAAGGATTCCGAGATACAGGATGCATCTACTGTTGGTATTTCACAGACCCAAGCAGAATCAACTTACGGGTCCGGTTTGATTAGGGCTGGCTCTAGTTCCGGCAGCTTACCAAATAATGTGACTTACTATCCGCATTTTGTACGTCGTAAGTTTACACTCAACTTCGATTACACAACGAATGGTGGATACAACCCGAATAGCTCCGATTCGTCTACGGTTAAGCGGGAGATTAACTACAATTACAATGTAAACACCAATACCGCATCCGGCACCAGTTTAGCTCTCCCGACTGCAGAGAAGAGTGGCGATACCGGAGTATACAGCAGCTCTAATCCGGATGGCTGGCAGTTCGTCGGATGGGCGCTTGATCCGAATGAAACCAATACTGCGAAGATTAGTAAGACAGCTGAAGCAGCCATTGGCTTCCTTAGTAACGGTAAGATGCCTGCTCATGACGTGACCCTGTACGCCATTTACAAGAAGGTAGTCACTTTCACCACAGTTTCTCATAAGTACAGCGGTAGCGACCCGGATGGAGCAATTGTGAACAAAGTACCGGCGCTGGGCGGTGGCAGAATTGTTACTACTTCTTCACAGGTAGTCTGGAACAAGTCTACTTCAGCCGATTTTAGCTTCCCGACTGCTGGTACGGTTAACGGCTGGAACTTCTCCGGCTGGGTTCGCAACTACGATGCCGAGTTTAGGGATGGTGTGATTGACGATTGCGCAGCTTGGCTAGCCAAGTTCAAGGACCAGCAAAACACGCACACGGATAGCGGTTACCCGACGAAGAACTCCAGTGCTACGATTAGTCACGACACTACTTTTTATGCACAGTACAACCGAGGAATTACCTGGTACTTCGTACAGACCACTGTGGATGTGAAGGGGAATGGTACTATCCATAGGAACAGTAAGAGTATCAATGACTATGTGAAGACTGTCACTACGAAAGCACCAGCGATTAAGAATCTATACAGCTGGACTTCTACGAAGTGGCTGGAGAGCATGACAGCAAACGATGAGAGCAAGGGAGCATACGAACAGAATAAGGATATGCAGGCGAAGGATTATGGTCTCTATTTCGCGAATTATGAGAGGGAGATTACTCTCACCTTCGACCCGACAGGACACACTGCTTACGAGGGCGGCGACGTGATTGGCACGCAGAAGGGTATGGCATACTTGAATGTTTCCGGTTACGACAGAACTACAAAGTCGGCAATTCCTCTCCATGTTTACACGAAGTACGCTCTGAGTGATCTTAAGAGCAGGGTCTACGGAAGTCTGATAGACAGCAGCGTGGGTGAGAACCGTTCTGTGATTTACCCATCCTTTACGATGCCAGCTTACCCAATCTGGTACCGTAATGCAATCAAGCGTGAGACCGATGTATGGCAGTACTGCTGGACAACAGAGAAGACCGAAGATGGTAAACCGGACACCCACAGTCATACCACTGGTAAGGCACTTACAGAGAGTCATGCTTTAGGTGCAACAATTTCTTCCTACCCGGAGGAGTTCGTTAAGCCATACGACTACTTCGCCGGTAATACTTACGAGTTCCGTGAGAATGCAATTATGTACACGGTGCTTTACAGCAAGACGGCGAAGGATGACGACGGTGACGACGGTGATGATGACGAGGACAGCGGTGTAGAACTGATTAAGAAGTCATACTCTTTACTGGTTGGTGAAACCATTAATATAAAGAAAGACTTCTTAACAGATGAGTACTCCGATGCCGGACGAGTTTACAAGGTAGAGAACCTCGAGATAGTGAAAGCAGATCAGGCTGGTAAGGTGCAGGGTACCGGTGCAGGTCAGACCGTAATTCGTGTTTACACCAGCGATGGTCAGACTTTGATTGGCAAGTGTACGATTACTGTTTCGTCCGCTTCTGTGACGATACCGAGTGAGATGGTGATTGGCTCAACTGCCAAGGTTGGTATTAAGGCAGCATCCAATGGCTCTGAGATAGAAGCAAAGCTTACGCTGGAATCTATGTCAGGTCTTAAGGGTGTTTACACCGGTAAGGTGTATCAGCTTTACGCACAGTCCTCCACCGATGGTGGCAGTACTTACAGTGAGCTGAAGCAGGGAGATGTCGTTGTAAGTGCAACAGCAAAGGATGCAATCAATGAATCCTCAGTCTTGTTCCGTGTCGATCCCGGTATTGCACTGGAGTCATTGCAGACCGATTATTACTACTCCAGACTGATTTGGCGGTTGTCCGTTGACAAAAAGGAATAGTTTTTAGGATTCAGCAGATGGATTCCACTTTTGCTGGAATTATACAAATGTGAATAAAGCGTACGAAGTACGCGGGCTGTAGTTACACGCAGTCCACTTGTGGGGAATAGCCGGTGTGCTATTCCCCTTTTTCAATTTCCGTTACTTAGTAAGGGGAAAGGCAGCAACAATTTTGACACCATCATCTAAAAAGAGGGATGTATGTTCTAAAGGAGGATTATTTATGGATGATAAACGTATAACAAATCCACAGTTAGCATTTCAGTATTGTAAGAGTATAGCCAAAGATATTCATGAGATTGTCTTAAGAACAGTGGCACTGCAAGTTTTAGAAGAAAATAAGGAACTTTTTCTAACAGTGAAGGGGTCAGATTGGCAGCACCATAATTATGCAGGTGGTTTAATTGTACATACTTGTAATGTGGCATTGAATGCTATTAGGTTGGGAGAGTTTTATAAAGAGTCTGTGTGCATGGATTTAATTAAATTCTGCTCATTAATGCATGATGTTGGAAAATTATTTGATTACAAAAATCAAATGGAGTTTATAAATGAACATACGCTTTCGATGAATCAGGCTTTGTTAGGACACGGATTTGAGGGTGCTAATTACATTGCTAACAAACTCCAAATTGAGTATGCAAGGGATGATATTTCTACATCGGAAGGGTATGCGAAAAACATTATTACTCAAGTATCTCATTGTATAGGTGCACATATGGACGGATTTGGGGCATGCGCAAAGCAGCAAATGTTTGAAGTTCTGATAATAGGTTGTGCAGATAAAGTTGATGCGTACCTTGAGCAAACTATTGTAGAAAACGGAGAAAATTCATTTGTAATAGGAACCGGTGAAACTTTTTACAAATCATCAGTAGATTCAATGAAGGTGATGTTCTTAGGTGAAAGTATATTAAGACGCGATTTGCATTAAAAAAATTGTAATTGTTAACCACGATTACATGAAAGGGTGGATGGCGATATGCAAGCAACTTTAAAAGAAGGTAGCATTGCATTAAAGATGCAATTATTAAAAGTAAGAGCAAACAAAGTATTAAAAGATAAAACATTAAGACACATGCCTAATGATCATGACATTAGGCTGTGTTCGGATAATACAAAACTCTTACATACCCATCAACAAAATACTATAGAGAGGAGCTAACCAGCTCCTCTTTTTCAATTCCCACTAATTTTTAATAAGTAAGGCAGCAACAACTTTTTTCATGAGTGCATGAAAATTACCACAATAATTTTGCAGTGTAATTTATAAAAAGATTTTATAATCTTCGATAAAAGCATATAAGTCAAAATATCGCTTTTGATAATATATCGCTTTTGGTGATATTTACGATAGAAATTTAAAGAAAATTGCTTTATAATAGAATAGCAGACGTCATGTCTACCAATTTTTGCAAGGTTTTACAATTACACTCTGTTATTCTTCAAGAGGAGGATGATATGAGCAACATTGTGAGATTCTGCACATTTACGAATGCGACGGAGAAGAAAAGAGGGAAATCTATGTATGAAAAGCTGGTTAACAGATTAGAATCTGTGCCTGCTAAAAATTATGTAGTGCGAGAAGCTGAGAGTTTGGCAGATGAAGTACTCGAGATTTACGGATATGTTGGTAAAAGTGCCCCAACACCCATTATTAAAATAGCGCACGATTTTGGATTTGAAACATATAAAGCAAAAGACATTCCGGAAGATATTTCTGGAAATATTTTTATTGGAGGCATTACTAAAGCACATTATGGAGCAGACAAGGTGATTATAGTAGGGGAGAGTGAGCCACTTCCGCATCAGAGATTTATTGTGGCACATGAGTTGGCGCATTATTTGATGGATTACATAGGTAATGAGGATTATAAAGGTAAAAACGTTGTGTTTTCGAGAACATATCCTAAAGTAAATCATAATTCCCCAGAGGAGATCAGAGCCGATAGATTTGCAGCTGAGTTATTAATGCCAAAGAAAGTGTTTCTGCCGGAGTATGTAAAAGCTATGAAATTATCTGATTATAATAAAGAATACACAATACCATATTTGGCGAAGTTATTTAATACCAAAGAGTCTTGTATTCAGAGAAGGATCCAAGAAGTTTTAGAGTAAAGGGGAGCGAACTGATTGAATTTGGATGTAAATGAGGATCGTGATGGTGATAAGAAATCAACGCATGATCAATATACGGAAGCATATGTTGGAATATTAAATACATACAAGCAACAACTTTATCAGTCTGTGATGAATAAGAATCAACTAAAGCAGAGTTTCTTTAGTTCTATTAAAAAGATTATGTATATCTTGGTTATCACATATGGTATCGTTGTTATTCTCTCATTAATTATTATGGCTATTATGGCTATGTTTGATAGCAGTTCAACACAAATTTTGGTTGGAGCGATTGTGTCAATTGCTTCTTCATTTGTTACTATGATACTTGGAATATACAAATTGCCACAGATTATCGCAGATTATCTCTTTAATAAGGAAGAGGATCAATTAATGAAGGAAATTATTGAAAATATCCAGAGATATGAATTAGATGCAGATATGGCAGAAAAAATGCGTAATCGGGCTTCTGTTGATGCAGCTATGAATACAATGCTTACAATGCCCGATATTGATTCGGAGATGGATAATTCACCTTATGTGGATTCATCAATGATATCCAGCATTACCGATATTTCCTCAAATGAAGATATAACATCCTCACAAGATGTGTCATAGGATACAGTAGAAGTATCGTGATTTGATTTTCTTTGTGGATGCGAAGATTTCGGATTGAAGAATAAAACCCTTGAATTGAATTTTCAAGGGTTTTTCAATTCCCACCATTCTCCCTAACTCAATTCTCAACCACCTTCCAATGACCCAGGAAATACTACTACACTCAAAAATAATTATACATCTATGAAATTCAAAAAATCAGTGGCAGTACAAGAGTGTATTGTAAAAACTAACCATTTGGATTATAATTACAGAAGTAAAGGAGCAAGAAAGCTATGAAAATGAAGAAATTAATGAGCGGTATTTTAGCAGCTACAATTTTAATAACATCTGCCTCCGTTTCCACTTTCGCAGACGAAGTAGAAACCACCGAAGCAACCGAGGAAGTTTCCATCGAGGAAGAGACTGAGGAGACTGAATCCATTGAATCCGTTGAAGCAACCGAGGAGACTGAATCCACTGAGGAAGTAACAGAGGAATCTTTAGCAGAAGAAACTGAATCTGTTGAGGAAGCAACCGAGGAATCTTTAGCAGAAGAAACCGAGGAAACCGAAGAAGTTGAAATTATCGAGACAGAAGAGACAGAGTCTACTGAAGAAGTAATCGAAGAAACCGAAGAAGCAATCGAGGAGACCGAAGAAGCTACCGAGGAGACCGAATCCACCGAAGACTTCATCGCAGCCGATTTCTCAACTGAAGTTTCTTTAGTTGACGAAGCAGAAGAAGCTTCCACCTTTAGCGCAATTGAAGTAACCGACAACACCAAGGCAGTTGATGAGTACCATCCCGGCTGGATTGATGATACCCATTTCTGGTACGGCGAGAGTGAGAATGATATGTGCCAGCTCACTGTAGTTAAGGGCACTTGCACTCCCAATGTTCCCTTTGATGCAGTTTACTCTGAAGGTGACCAGGCAGTTGCATACAAGTTCACGCTTACTCAGCCTGGTGTTGTGAGCGCTTCCGTACTTAGTGAGCACGCTGCTTATGATAGCAACGGGATGGCTTACACTAATGTTCCAGCCGTTTGTGGAACAAATTGTATAGCTATTCAGACTTGCCTTGAAACGGGCAATCAGTTTTTAGAAGCAGGTACCTACTATTTTATCCCAGATAGGGATTATGATAAAAATGGTGTGACTAAGTATGAGTATGCCCCTGCAGAAACTCTTAAGGTGGTCCTTAATTATCGTCCTTGCAGCTCCGACAGAGTTCTTGATGGTAGACCTTCAGGAGATTATTTACCAATTATTGATATGACTGGCACTCATTACGAGGGAACTTTTCTCTACGGTAGAGATTCCTTCCTTATTGACACTAATGTGAGCGTTGAGTCCGCAGTGATTCTCACAATTGGTAGCCATTCAGATAAATTTACTTTCTATGCAGCAAATGCTGGTAGTGACTTAAGCAAGTTGCATATCTATGCTGGTGGAAATACAGATGCTACTAACGATAATCACAAGGGTAATGATTTTCTCGGTGCCAACACAGAGGCTCCCTATGTTGCAATTGAGGCGGATCTTCCGCGTGGCGAGAAAGTGACCTACTCAATTGATATTGTACCAATAACCAACCACTTACACAACGTAGTTCTTACTCCGAATGGAGATGGTACTTATGATGTGAGCTGGAGTGTCGACGGCGGTATGGATAGAATCGAAGTGAATGGTCAGGCCCTCAAGGGGAATGCGACTAGCGTTAAAGTAGCACCTAGTAAGTTTAATAAAGTTCGAATCACCTTGTATAAGACAGCTTTTGGTAAAGAGATAATGATGAATAATCTTGGGTATTGCTGTGATGAGTTAGATGTCTTAGAGGTACCCAGCTTTTGTGTTGCGTCTACCAAGACAACCTCTATTACATTTGATGTATGCAGTGATTCCAAGTTTGAGGTTTGGAGAAGTGAGAAGAAGGATGGCGACTACACTAAGGTTGCAACGCTTAAGTCAAGTGTTGATTCCTGGACTAATAAGGAGTTAAAGGATGACAAGACTTACTATTACAAGGTAAGAGCATGTAGCACAGCTGATAAGCTTAGCTTTAAGGATTACGACCCTAAGGGTGGTTGTTGTGACGCAGATTTAGAGTCCTCCGAAGCAACCCGCAAGTCAGTGACTATTTACTCCGATTTTAGCAAACCCATCAAAGTAACCACTAAGGCAAAATCCCTCAGCACTCCGAAGGCATACGCAAAGAACAATAAGTTCTGCTTCGATAAAGTATCCTCTGCAAAGTCTTACCAGGTGCAGTATAAGCTTGGTGCAAAGGGTGAGTGGAAGAATTCTGGAGATAAGTTTACCAAGGCGTGTACCAATGGATACCGCAAGACCAGTAAGCCCGGTGTTTACTATTACAGAGTTCGTGCTACCAAGACTACCTCCACTGGTGATACAATCAAGTCCAGCTGGTCCAAGTCTATTAAGATTACGATTAAGCCAAAGAGTACAGAGAGCCTCAAGGCTACCAGCAAGAAGTCAAAGCAGGTACAGCTTAGTTGGAAGAGTGTTAAAGACGTCGATGGTTACGAGATTTACTTTAGCACCAAGAAAGATGGTAAGTTCTATAAGGTTGCTACCACTTCTTCTAATAAGAAGACCTTCAATGGTAAGGTTACTTACAAGGTTGATGGCAAGAGCAAGACCGTAAGCCTTAAGGGTGGTAAGACTTACTATTTCAAGGTGAGAGCGTACAAAGAGTCCAAAGGCAGTGACACCTTAAAGGGCGGTTACTCCAGTGTAAAGAGCATCAAAGTTAAAAAGTAGTTCAGTTTCAGGGGAGTCCATTTGTGGGCTCCCCTTTTTCAATTACTTTCTTATAAGTAAGCAGCAACAATTTGACACCATCATAAAGGGGAAATGAATATGTGCTTTTACATTGGAATTGAAGACTTAGTGGCAAATGGTCTAATAGAAATTATGAAGAGGTGCGATAGAAAAAGCATTTCTTTTTGTGAATTGGAGCAGTATGGGGCACGTGTAGTGCAATTGTTATCACAAAAGGGAGAGAAAGCAGTATTAGTTTTATCTCGTGATAACACAAATGCATTTTTCAGAGATTATTCAGAATTTTTTTGAAGAAATAGAAATGGAAGATGGATTGGGAATAAAATTAAGAGAAGACAAAACATCAGATGATTTAATTATCCAATTCAGAGGATGTTTGACATTAGATGTTTTATTAGCTTTGGTAGACCAAAGCGCAGTAAGTGCATTGGGAGTATAGAAATGAAAGGGAGCCCGAGCAATATGGCTATATTCAGTGTATCTACGGGGATTCTGACATTGACAGGTTAGGGCTATGTAATTATGAATGAGGAGCAATATATCGGTAAACGTTTGACTTGGGAAGAGGCAGTTAGTCTATTTCCGGGAATGTGGATATCATTTAAAGATTGCGAATTTAATAAAGCAACTTTTATGAAGGGAACACTTATCGCCGTAATGAATGATAAAGACAGAATTGAATATATGAATGAACACTGGAATGATGGATTTTTCATCAGTCGAACAACAGAGGATTATAGTGGAGAGTATATTCATGGCACACTTATTAGTCTGCTTTTGTAGGCGGAGATTACTATCCAAACTGCGTATTTGATTATTTGCAGATTAAGGAGGAGTAGTCATAATCAGCATTTCACTGATTTCAAGAAATTTTTGGCATATGTGATGGATTAGGATGGTGAATAATATTATGTTAAAAATATTTGACAACCCAGAGTATTTATCAGAAAAAGAAGTTATGAGAAAATACCCTCACAGCAGATTTATTTTAAAGGATGTAAAAGATGTAAATAATGTTAAGGGTCAATTGATGGCAGTGAGTACAGATAGAGAATCATTCAAGCAACTATGCATAAAGCGTGATGAACTTTTAGACAAGGGCTTGGATGTTGCTCTATTAGGCTCGTATGGAGGTACGAAGATAGGTGTACTCAGCAATTAGTAGTTTTAATTGGGGATGTAGGAGTAAGAGGAGTCAACCAGCTCCTCTTTTTAATATTGTTAATAATGTTATTTATAACATTGATATTTTTTAAAATAATTATATAATAATATCAAATGGTTTGTGAGGTGATGGTATGTTTCAGCATGAAATAGAGCAACTTTTTGAACAACAGATTGTTTTAACAAATCAAGAGATACAAAGCCGGTTAGGAATAGGGAAGCAGCAATGTGCTACTTTTAATGTAGAGATGAAACGACTTTGCGACAGAGAACTGATAAAGAGAATCGGAAGAGGTGTATATACAAAACTTTCAAGTACTAAGTGGGGAAGGGTTGCTCCGACCGAATTGGAAATTGCAGAATGTTTTTACATGGTCGATGACAATGGATATTTATCAGGTACATCTTACTATAATTCAATAGGTATTTCTACATTAGTTCCAAACCATTTAGAGATCACATCAAATCGCTATAATTACAAGTTTGGCGAAATGGTTCATACAAAAGTTTTAAAACCGAGAGAAGTAATCACAAAAGAAAACAAGCAATATCTGCAGTTACTGGACGGGATTTACTGGTTGGCAAAGAATCATTGTGATGCTGCGAATCCAACAGAGTGCTTTGCTCAACAATTACAGAGATTGCAATTAAATGAGGTAAGATTAATTTTGATGGCAAAAAGGCTGTACCCACATTTTGTATTAGATCGGCTGCTGGAAGTGGAGGATTTATTTCATGATGAATTTGCATTTGCAGATTAAGGAGGAGCGTATTTATGAGTTTAAGAATTTTTACAGATAAAAGTGAAATACCAAGCGATATGAAGCTTATAGATTATAATGATCTCTTTTTCAACGGACAATCCTTAGCAGATGATGAAGTTAGTGAAATTGTGATGAGAGAGATTGATAAGGCCGAATACAATACAGAAAATACATTTATTGGAAGAGATAAATCATTGGGAAGCTTAAACAAAGAACATTTAAGCACAGGGTGTAAAACACTTCTAAACATTATTTCTAATCCGGATAAATGTTTTGATGTGATAGAGTGCGGTTCAAACGCGCTGAGTCTTTTACCTTTAATTAGAAATGGAAATGTTTTATGGAAACTACCGGTATTGCATTATGTTGGAAATACAAGTTGTGATATTGTTATTCATAATCAGCATTTCACTGATTTCAAGAAATTTTTGGCATATGTGATGGATTAGGATGGTGAATAATATGAATAGTCTGAGTGTAAATTTAAAGTATCAGGGCGCAAATGTAGAGGTACACTTTAGTGATAGGTGGAGTATGCTCAGTGGATATTCTGGTACAGGAAAAACATTTTTAATGCAAGCGATCGAGCTCTTTTGTATGAACAATTCTATTAATTGTGTATACTGTAATTATAGATTTAAGGAATACGATAGTGACCAAATAAAAGAAGTGTGCAAAAATGCAGAGGTAGTGCTGCTTGACAATGCCGATTTATACTTAAACAATGAATTGTTTTTATGGTTCAAAGAAACATGTAAACTACTCGTCATTTGTATGAAGGATACAAGTGCAATTGATATGGAGGATGTTCACAAGTACATAGTAAACTATGAGAATAAGAGAGTATCTGTAGAGGAGCCAATCAGCTCCTCTTTTTGTTTCATAAATTAAAATAAATTGAAGGAGGAATGTATCTATAGTATAATGCAGTTGAGGTGATTGAATAATGGATGTTTGTGAATTAATAAATGGTATACTGCAAAATGTTATCTCAACGGGAATTGTTGCTGTTGTGTCAGCAATATTCATAAAGCGTTATACTAGAGATATAACGTTTAGTAGTAAGATGAAGAACTTAGGATTTAATAGCGTAGCTGTTAATAAACAAAGCAAAGCAGAAAGGAAAGATATGTTTCAGAATGCAGATGAGATCTGCATTCTGAATGTAGCTGGCACGCATTTCCTTAATGATAATAAGCAGCTTATAAAATCCGCAATAGATGAAGGTAAGCATATTCGTTTTCTGTGTTCACATCCATATAGTGACTTTTTAAACACCATTGAAAGCATGGAAGTATCAGAAGGCGTGAGGGAGAAAGGTTGTTTGATCAGTGAAGAAATATTCAGAAATGTGGATGAGTTCAATAATCCACGTTTTGAGATACGCTTCTTTTCTGATGCCTATCGATTACCTTTGATTATTGCAAAGTATCCAGGCGATAAAATTAAGGTTTGGCTAACAGTAACATTACCACCGTACAAATCAACCCAGTCGTTTATCCTAAGAGGAGAATCCGGAGAGGACAAAGAGTTTATTTCTATGGCAGTTACTCACTTTGAATCAGTCTGGAAATATGCATCAGTTTCTTTAGATGACTTCAAGAAAAATATAGTATCAGTTCAGCAGAAGAATTGGTATGAGAAGGTACAGCTTGCTAAAAGAACGATGGAAAGCAGAAGTGCACAAAGTGATTCAGTTCTGATTGAAGTTGCAGCGCAGCACCCATTGGTGGATGGACTGTACCCGGGTGATGAGTTTAAGGGCAGGCTAGACGAAGCCATAAGAATCTCCAAAGATTATGGAAATGTAAAATTCTTTATTCCAGGTAATATACACAGCGCTGGTGGCAAGATGGATAAGATTTCATTAAGCGAATCCGGACGGAATTATCTTGTTAGTAAAGGCATTCCAAAGGAATCAATCATTACAATCAATGATTGTGCCGGATTGCTTGGGTATGAAGTCAAGGCATATAATTCCACAGATGAGTGCCGTATAGCATCAGAACTTTTCAATCATCTGGGGTTTGGGAAGTTGCTGTGTGTTTGCTCACCTGCACAGCTTATGCGTAAGATGTTTAGCTATGTCGGGTTTAGTTTATACCCAGAGGTACATACATTCTGTTGTGAGAATATGTATCATGAGTATACGGAGGAATTTTTCAGAGCCATCCCAATTTTGATAAACGATACTGGGATGTTCACAGGACAATCATATGAGGCAAAGCGTTTACGAAAGGAACGAGAATAATCAGTTTAGAGGAGCCTACCAGCTCCTCTTTTTAATGGAGGTAAAATTATGACAGCAGTAACAATTGTTTTATTCACACTTTACATTCTTCTTCTTTTTGGTTATCTTATTAATGATAAATCCATAAGAGGTGAACAGCAGATGGGCGATTCAAAAATGACAGTACTTTTGCAAATTTACAGTGATACAAGGGATGAGATCAAACAGTACGGCACACAGATAAATAATTTTGTTGTTCAGTGTATTGTGGCTATCTCAGCATTATTGACTATCGGTTTCCAGCGGGGAATGAAAGGCACAGTCGCTCTGGCTTTGATCCCATTAGTCACATTATTTTATTGTATTTTGATAAACTCAAGTTTTAAGGGGCGTGCAAAAGACATAGCGTACTTGATCCGGGAGATCGAACCAAAAATCAAAGAAAGCGATGCAAAGGACATTACACTTCCAGAGAGTTATAAAAACAAACAGTTTGCTTTAGAAGCAGGAAATGTGCAAAATCGTAAGAAAGCATTCTTTAGTATCGCCGCTACAGTTGTGACGCTTATGACAATGTGGATTTATTTAATAGCTTTTGATCCAAACGTTTTCTTTATCCTTTGGATAATTCTTTTCTGCATTGCAGACCTTCTTCTTGTTAATGATATGGTTAAGTTTGTTCCTTACAAAGAGGATAACTCTTTAGCGTTTTGCGATTATGAGCGTGAGCCAGGTCAATTTACTGGTAGACCCACTAAGGCCATTTTATTCGATCGTGATGGAACACTGATTGCTGAAAGACACGGTTCTTGCAAATTACGCGATTTACAGTTAATGCCGGGTGCAAGAGATTTAGTAAAGCAGGCCCATGACAAAGGATTTAAAGTAGTCGTGCTTGCTGACCAGAGTGATGTTGGTAATAATTACAATAGTGTACGTAAGATGCATTTATTTAATTTAAAGCTTCGTAGAAAGTTGAAGTATGTAGATGCAATTTACTACTGTCCATACGATGAAGGCGTGATTAATGAAAAGTCTAATCCCCCAGCTATGCTGGGGAGAATAGTGTAAGTGGAAACGGTGAGGATATCAATAAAAAACCTCCTATGTTATATTGAGAATGGTGTCGCAAGCCAGACTCAAACATAGGAGGTGGTCCAAATGGACAACAGAAGCATATCACACACTCGCTGGAAATGCCAATATCATATAGTATTTATTCCCAAATATCGTAAAAAAGTATTGTATGGGAAAATTAGAGATGATGTAAGAGAGATAATCAGCACATTATGCAAATATAAAGATGTGGAGATTATAGCAGGTGCAGTCTGCATAGATCATGTACATCTTAGCGTGGCAATACCACCAAAATTGAGTATTTCGAATTTTATGGGATACTTAAAAGGAAAGAGTACCTTAATGATTTACGACAGGCATCCGGAATTGCAAAGCAAATGGGATAAAGCCTTTTGGGCAAGAGGTTATTATGTTGAGACAATTGGTAATATCACAGATGAGGCAGTTCAAAAGTATATAAAAGAGCAGGCAGAAGAATCGAGGAAAGAAGATTCAAGAAGTACCGCTTTATAGCGGACCTGTAAAAGTGCTTGCGATACCGCCCTTTGGGGCGAGCAGTAACATAGCCCTTTAGAGGGCTAATATCAAACCACCAGTTGAACTGGTGGTTGATGACTTAGAAGTAGGAAACCATTCCCTGGAATGGTGCAGCGTGCAGCTCAACATTTTAATCTTGACTTAGCACAGTGCATTGTCGTAGGTGATTCTGTCAATGATGTTTTGATGGCGGAGAATGCTAAAGTGCCAAGAAAAGTTATTGTTTCTGAGAATGGGCTTGATACCGGAGGTATTCAGTGTGAGATGGTGGCATCACTTGCTGATGTAACACTTTAATTGAGCGAGAGCGGTTAGTTTAGAGGAGCAAATCAGCTCCTCTTTTTAATGGGAGACAAAGATGAGTAATGCAGTTTTGTACCTATTAATACTTTACAGTATCTTAATTGTGCGATATACTTTTACAATTAAAAGCAGTAAGCGAGGACGAAGCATGAGTAAGCCGAAGTTGGATGTATTATTGCAGATTCGCGATGATGCGCGAGATGAGCTTAAGCAAAGAATTGCTCAGAGGGATAATTTTGCAATTCAATATACTGTGATAACGCTTGCGTTACTTACATTGACATTTTCTCAGAATGGAGAAAAAGTTTCTTTTGTCGCGCTGGCATTATTGCCATTAGTTTCTTTATTTTACAGCATGCTTATAGATTCTAGCTATCGTGTGCATGAAAGATTGGTGGAGTATTTAAACGCAGAAATAGAACCAAGAATTTCAAAAGAGTTTGGCAATAAAATTATGCTATGGGAGCAGTATTGTGATAAAGTCAGGCATTTAGAGTGCGATAACCGTGAAGGCGGTAGAAATAGATTCTTTCATGATGTAGCACTACTGACACCAATTATTGTATTCATTATTGCAAATTATCTGTTAGGAATAACAGTATTTTTCAGTGTATACTCTGCAGTTTGTTTGTGTTTGGCAATTCTTGTGGTTTACAAATTAAATTATTATAATTCATACACTGGATTGAATAAACTGGCTTTTTGTGATTATGAGCGTAGAGAGCAGTTAACTGATGAACCGAAAAAGGCTATTTTGTTGGATAGAGACGGAACACTCCATGTTGATAAGGTCATGACCCATAAGCTAAAGGACTTAGAGTTACTGCCAGGTGCAGCAAGTCTTGTACAGAGGGCACATCAAAGTGGATACAAAGTAATTATACTGACAAATCAGAGTGCCATTGGGAAAGGATACTACAGCAGTTTACGCATGCATTTATTCAATTTAAAGCTTCGTAGAAAGCTGAAGTATGTGGATGCAATTTATTACTGTCCACATACTAAAGAGGCTAATTGTCATTGTCGCAAACCAGATACTGGTATGATTGAGCGAGCAGCGCAGCACTACAATCTTGACTTAGCGCAATGCATTATGGTTGGCGATCGTATGTCGGATATAATTGCTGCAGAAAAAGCTGGCATTCAGCGTCGTATTTTCGTTACTACCGGAATTTATGCAACTTCGTATAAAGATGAGCCACACTTTGAAGATGTAGAGCACGAGACAGTAGACACACTATCGCAAATACAACTTAATTAGGATTAGTTTAGAGGAGCTGGTTGGCTCCTCTTTTTAATGGAGGTAAAAGCATGACAGCAGATGGGTGACTCAAAATAGTAATAACTATTGTGCCCCCTTTCTGGGAAAAGTTTCTTGTTGGTTGACTTTGTATCGAAAAGTATCGGAGAATTCTCTCGAAAAAACGGCTCATGTTTTGTATACTATTGTTAGAAAAAGCACAGATATTGTGTCCCTGGCAAATAGCCACGGTAAAAGAAACAGACACAGTAAGAATGGAGGAGTTCTATGCTGGAAATAAAAAATCTGACAAAAGTATATAAGGGTGGTAAAAAAGCGGTATCCAATCTGAATCTTTCCGTAGCGGCGGGTGATATTTATGGTTTTATCGGACATAATGGTGCCGGAAAAACCACAACAATCAAATGTATTGTCGGAATCCATGATTTTGACGAAGGAGAAATTCTGGTGGATGGCAGGTCGGTAAAAGCAGAGCCGCTCGCCTGTAAATCAGTACTGGCATACATACCGGATAATCCTGATTTATATGAATACCTGACAGGCATCCAGTATTTAAATTTTATTGCAGATATCTTTCAGGTGTCGGCAGGAGAACGTGAAAAAAGAATTCAGGAGGAAGCAGATGCCTTTGAAATCACACCGGCTTTGGGGGATTTGATTTCTTCTTATTCGCATGGTATGAAGCAGAAGCTTGCCATTATCGGTGCATTACTCCACAAACCAAAGCTTTTGATTCTGGATGAACCATTTGTGGGTTTAGACCCAAAGGCTGCGCTGGTCTTAAAGAATAAAATGCATGAGCTTTGTGAAGCTGGCAGTGCCATTTTCTTTTCCACCCATGTGCTGGATGTGGCAGAAAAGCTTTGCAATAAGGTGGCAATCATCCGTCAGGGGCAGATTATCGCGGCAGGAAATATGGAGGAGCTTACCAGAAACAGCTCTCTGGAATCTGTATTCATGGAGGTAACAAAGCATGAGTAGGCAGATTTTCAGATTATACAGATTGCAGATGGCGAATCTGTTTGGAATCAATGAATTCCGGTATACAAAGGATAAAGCAAAACGGGGACGTTTTATTGGTCTGGCAGCAGTATGGGTATGGCTGATTGCCATGCTGGTGGGATATGTGGGAGCTTTTTCTTACGGACTCATTACCATAGGAATGGCAGAAATTGTGCCAATGTATCTATATGCGGTGGCGAGCCTTCTGATTTTGATTTTTAGCTTTTTTAAGGCCGGGAGTACACTGTTTGCCATGAAGGGTTATGAGATGATGATCTCGCTTCCGGTATCCAGGGCTTCCATTATTGTCAGCAGATTCCTTTGTATGTATGCGACAAATCTGCTGATGGAGCTTTTGATTCTGCTTCCGGGAATCGGAGTTTATGGATATTTTGTAAGACCATCGGCAGGTTTTTATGCAGTCTTTTTGATAGGGACTCTTTTTTTGCCGTTACTGCCGCTGACGATTTCATCGATTTTAGGAGCAGCCATTACAGCAGCCGGAGCACGTAGCAGACATAAGAGTCTTGTAGAGACATTACTGATGCTGGTATTTGTGATTGCTGTTTTGGGCGGAAGCCTGTTTCTATCCGGGCATGAATCAGAGATTACGGAAGAGATGTTAAAGAATCTGGCAGAAGTTTTGTCGGTTCAGATTGGCAGAATCTATCCGCCTTCTATCTGGTTTGGAAAGGCACTTTCCGGCGACATGGGAGCGCTGCTTTTGCTGATTGCAGTACCGGCTGCGGTGTTTACTCTGTTTGTTGCAGTATTGCAAAAATATTTCCAGAGAATCTGCGCTGCAATTCATGCAGTTTCAGCAAAGAATAATTATAAAATGACAAGCTTAAAACAGAGCAGCCATATTCTGGCATTGTGGAAGAGGGAATTGAAACGGTATTTTTCGTCCAGCGTCTATGTGACCAATACGATTATAGGATATGTAATGGCAGTGATTGTTTCTGCCGGTGTCTGTTTTATGGGAATCGAGAAGATTGAGTCGGCAATGGGAATTACCGGTATCGGACCAATGGTTGCCAGGTGTCTGCCCTTTGGACTTTCCTGTCTGCTGTCTATGACTGCTATAACAGCATGCTCCATTTCCATGGAGGGGAATACCTTTTGGCAGATTCAGACGCTTCCTGTGAGACCGAAGGAATTCTTTAATAGTAAAATTCTTCTGAATATCAGTATAGCAGCACCGTTTTATCTGGTTTCCGTTGTCCTTCTGGGGCTGTCGGTAAAGTTGACAGGGCTGGAACTGTTATGGCTGATTCTCATTCCGGCGTGCTATGTATTGTTTACCTCTGTGGCAGGGATTACGGCGAATCTTGCATTTCCGGTTTTAAAGTGGGAGAATGAGGTACGGGTAGTAAAGCAGAGTGCTTCCATGCTAATCATGATGCTGGCAGGAATACTCGGCAGTATCCTTCCGCTGTTGGGAGTCATATTTGCCGGAGAAAAATTCACAAACTGGATTTGCCTGCTGACCGTTATCCTTCTTCTGGTCATTACATTACTTTTATATCGAAAAAATAATCGGGTGGAATTGTTGAAAATCAATGAGAGATAAGTAAGAGATATGAATATGTTAAGAATTTCAGAAAATATAATGTATTTGCGAAAACAAAAGGGAATCACACAGGATGAACTGGCCTCTTTTTTAGGAGTGACCAAGGCATCCGTATCCAAATGGGAAAACGGACAGAGTATGCCGGATATTATACTTTTGCCGGAAATTGCAACGTATTTTGATATTACGGTGGATGAACTTTTGGGCTATGAACCACAGCTTTCCAAAGAGCAGATTCAGAAGGTCTATCGGGAACTGGGGGAGAATTTTGCACAACTGCCGTTTGAAGAAGCTTTTGCAAAAAGTGAGGCGCTGGTAAAGAAATATTATTCCTGCTATTTATTTTTATTGCAGATTTGTGTCCTGTGGCTGAATCATTATATGCTGGCAGAGGAGAAGGAAAGACAGGAAGAAATTCTTGATAAGCTGCAGAAGTTATGCAATCATATTCTGGAAAACTGCACGAATGCAGAAATCTGTAGTGATGTACTTGGAGTAAGGGCATCAGTAGATTTACTGTGTGGAAGGCCACAGGAAGCGATTGACGGGATTAGTAATCTGCTGAATCCCAACAGGGTGTTGAATCAGAGCGAAGGGCTGCTGATTCAGGCATATTTGATGAATGGAGATCTGGAAAAAGCCGATAGTTTTACACAGGCGAGTATGTATCTTCATTTATTGATGCTGGTTGCTGACAGTACTTATTTTCTTTCCATGAATATGCAGGAAAAAGCAATTTGTGATGAAACAATCACAAGAGTGGATACTCTGATTACGACTTATTGTCTGGATGAATTGAATCCCAATGTGGTTGCAGGATATCAGTATCAGACAGCTATATATAAAATAATCGTTGGGGAAAAGGAAGAGGCGGTAAGAAGGCTGCGCAAATATGCAGAAACGGTTTGTTTGATGATGAAAAACGGAATGCTGCATGGCGATGCGTATTTTTATAAAATGGACAGCTGGTTCGAGGAACTCGACCTTGGAACCCAGATGCCACGCAGCAAAAAGCTGGTAATGCAGAGCGCAAGGGAGAATCTAAAGAATCCTGCTTTCGACGGACTAAGGGAATTGGCAGAGTTTATGAAAGTGGAGCACTTGCTGGCAGAAATATAGAGGGAGCGCAACCATGAAGGCGATGAAATGTCACGATGGATCGTAATGGTTGATATGTAGTGTTGGAAATTTAATTTATAACTGGAGAAAATGGTCTGTAGGATAAGATCCTGAATATTAAAACTATTGTAAAGCTATAAGCAAAAGACTATAATTATAAGTCAAGACGAGGAGACAATCACACCCAGGATTGAGATGGTAGAAAACCAAATAAGCAAAAACTATTTATACAGGAGATTCCATATGCTGAGCATTTATTTAGGTGAGTTGGATGATGCAATTTATCATCCGCCAACATATTTTGATAATAGATATGAAGACGAGTGGATTACAGATCCACTTTCAGTAGAGATGATAAAAGACGTAGATAAGTCAGAAGTTGTAAGCGCACATTTAATCGAGAGTCCCATACTGGGACCTATTTCTGTGAAAGAATTGTCTGGCGGAGTGAAGACACTTATGCTAATGGCTTTCGAAGAACATGGAAAGATTTTTAATGCATCTGTGTGTGGAGATAATTGCGCAAAGTGGATTATGAAAATCAGTGAATCGAAAAATCTGACTATTAACCTTATGCATATTATGGACTTTGGAAATCAGTCATTTGAAGCGAAGATTCTAAATACGGGAGAAATTGTTCATAATATGCGTGAGTTTGTAGATGTAGCTGTGGACTACGTGTAGGTGCTTTGGTATGAGAGGAAAACATAAGGTAATTGTACAAAACAATAGATTGCATTATGAATTTGAACTAAAGAGGAAT
>JBJEJE010000032.1:0-5119 GCA_051877755.1 Lachnospiraceae bacterium
ACGAAACAGGGATTTAGTAGGTACAGATGTCGGCACGCAGAAGCTGCCGGCTCCGTGTTACCAGCAGGGGAATCAGTACCATCAGATTACAAAACAGCATTCCAGAAAGTGCTATCGGATGATAATAAAACAGTATAAGTCCCCTTGGAATCAGGTACAACTGGTTTAACAGATATACTCCAAGGAGCAAAAGCGCTCCCCCTGCAATCATTCCAATTGCATCTAATAACAGCAGTTCTCCTGCCACTTTTCCCACAATCCGCCTTTTTGAGATTCCAATTGCCCGGTAAATTGCAAATTCCGGCTGTCTTTGCTGATACATTCCTACAAAGGCTGCATTTATGGTAACTGCCATAACCACGGACACCAACACAACAATAAACAGATAGATGTAATTGAAGCTGCCAAGCTGCCGGTCAAGAGTCTCTTCAAAATACTTTCTGCTTCTGATGTCAATCTTATACTGCTGTCCCAGCTTTTCCAGATACGTTGCAAATTCCGACTCTGTCATATTTTCTGCCAGAAGAATATAGCTTAAATTGGAGCCATTCTTTCCAGCATCAATATAATAAACTGAATATCCCTCTTCATCCGTAATAGCATCCAATGTATAGCTTCCATATACGGATTCATCTTCCTCTTCCTTTAACACATCTCCTATTTTCATTCCCCGGTTATTCGCTTCTAAGGAACTCATAATCAGACTTCCACCCTTTAAATTCTCAAAATCACATTTTATCCCAACCACCTGGCAGAAAGTCTTAAAATCCTCTACACTTCGAAAAGACAGGCTAAGATACTGATTTTCAAATCCCATAATGGAATCCGTATTCAGACTGCTTACAACCCCCTGTTGAAAAAGGGTAATCCCCGTTTCCTTTGAAACCGCCTCATTTGCCTTCTCAAACTGCTCGAAATCTGTATCATCACTTACCGGATACAGAATAGCATATCTGTCCATCCTTTCTAAACTATAATCAAACATGGATCGGATATTGGTAACATACAATCCCCCAAGATACGCAATATAGGATAAAATGAACATAAAAACCAATAGAGAACTCCGCATCCGGTTTTTCTTTATAAAATAACCTGCCGAAAATGGTTTCATACTGTCTCCCCACCTTTCACAGCACTGATATTTCCGTCCCACATTTCAATAATCCGGTCTGCATCCTTCAAAATGGAATGGTCATGGGTAATAACCAGTACCAGATTATCCTTTGCATACTCTTTTAAAATATCCATTACTGCAAAGGCATTTTCATGGTCTAAAGCCGCCGTTGGCTCATCTGCAAATAAAACCTTTGGCTGGTTTATCATCGCCCTCGCAATGGCGGTACGCTGCCGCTGTCCGCCGGAAAGCTTTGCCGGACGTTTTCCGATTTCCCGCTCTCCCAAACCAAATTGCACCAGCAGCTCCTTTGCTCTTTCATCTGTCTGTGCACCGCTCTTTGCTGCCGCCACCGTCACATTATCCAATGCCGACATATAAGGAACCAGAAAATGTCTCTGGAACACAAAACCAAATTCCTCCCGCCGCAGCTGTTCCCGTTCACTGTCCCTCAAATTGGTAAGTTCCTTTCCATTATAAAGAATGGAACCTTCTGTCGGTTTCTTTAATGTGGACAGACAATACATCAGGGTGGATTTCCCACTACCGGAAGGTCCGATAATCCCAATCAGACCTTTATCCGGCAGTTCTAAATCAAATCCCCCAAGTGCATACACCTTTTCTGTCTTTTCCATATCATAAATCATTGTTATTTCCTTTATCTCAAACATCCTTTTCCCTCCTGTTATCCAATCAAATCATCATCCATCGCATCAATGGTCCGTATTTTATATAAAGCAACCCGTACCGGAATCTGCAGCGCCCCTAATATGAGTGCATAGCTGCATAATATTTCCACTAACACTTCCGGATATAAATATCTGCATTTCAACCCCAAGGACTGTATCATGGTATGATCCAGTAACACTACAGCCCCCGCCGCTATCAGCAGACCCAATAACACAGCAGTTCCAAAGATAAACAAAAGCTCCCTCATAACCGCATAATAAATACTCTTTTTAGAAAACCCGATTGAACAATAGAGACACCATTCATTTCGCCGGTCCCGCAAATATGTGACATACACAATAAATAATGCCACAGACAAAACTCCCATGATTGCTATATAAACCACATTGGTGGAAACAGAAATGGCATCTATGATATTTTTTTGCAGATCTTTCTGCCCAATCTTTACATCCACGATGTCTGCATCCTTGTCCTTAAAATTATAGCCCATATCGTGCAAAACTGACGCCATATCCTGAATGCTTCCATCGGAAAGTATGACCAGTTTATAATTTGCATACAGATTGCTTTCTCCATCATGGACTCCACAGCCAAAATAATTATCCGACTGTACCACACCCACAATCTTTGTTTCCGGATACTGCCTTAAGCTGTCTCCTATCTGGTAGGAATTATTCTGCATGATTTTCTCATCTAAGATGACTTCACCACCCTGTTCCGGAAGTTTTCCTTCTGTCAGTTTCGCATCAAAATGTGCCATCATCAAAGAAATCTCATCCTTTTGTAGCATGGGAACCTCCTGCCAGTACTCGCCCACCACTGCATATAGTTCCACATAATTCACTGGTGCATAAAATACATGCTGTACTCCTTTCTTATCTTCTAATTTTGAAAGCAGTTCCATACTGCCTTCCTTAGTCCGGCTTAAGAACTCCTCTTCTCCCAGGGATTCCAGGGCTTCACTATCCAGACCATAGGCAGAATATGGCAATCTTACATACTGTACCTTCTTTGCATTTTCCACTAATACATGTCCAAAGGTTTCTGTTGTGGTAGATAACAGAAAATGTGATAAATAAAAAAGTACAAAGCAAAGAGTTAAACTGAAAATCAATACAGAGACCCTTCTCTTGTTATTCTTAATGTACTTCATTGCAGATAACTTCTGCGGCATATATGTTTCCTCCTTTTTTCTATCTGGTGCATTAGAAAGTAAGCCTTCTCTTCTTTGACATAGAATAATTTTTTCTGTTACATACTTTGTAATGCACTAGCTATATTAAAGCAGTTTTCCATCCAGGATAAAAGTAACCGCAGTCACATTCTTTCTATGACTGCGGTCATATTCTCCCCGGTATGAAAGTTCACTGCCTTTTCCTATAATCATTTTAATTTACAGCCAGACAGATAACTAGCCTTTTATGGCTACAATCAGCTTTGCCCTGTCATGAATCCCTGTTTTATCATAAATGGAGGAAATATAATTCTTTACCGTACCCTCAGATATATACAGTTCATCTGCAATCTGCTTATTGGTAAGCCCCTGCGCCAGCAGGGAACAGATTTCACTTTCCCTTTCCGTCATTCCTTCCAATAAAGCATGATTACCAGTTTGATTTCCCATTAAAAATGCCAGTCTCTGCATGACTTTATTATCAATGACATTTCTTCCATTCATAATCTGTTCAATGGCACCAATAATTGCTTCTTTTCCACTGTCTTTCAGCAGGTACCCATCTGCCCCTCCTGCAATGGCAGCAGTAATATTCTTATCATCATAAAAGGTGGTAAGCACCAGTATTTTGATTCCTGGATACTCTGCCTTTAACTTAGCAATCAGCTCTAAGCCTCCCATTCCCTGCATGTTCAAATCCACAAGTGCCAGGTCGCAGGTTCGATTTTCCAAAATCTGCAAGGCTTCCACTCCGTCCCTTGCCTTACCTGTAACCGTCATCTCATGAAAGGTCAGAATAATTTCAAGACTTTCCAGCAGCAGTGGTTCGTCATCTACTAATAACACCTTCCAGTTATGCATTATTTTCTCCTCCTTCCAATGGCAGGGTAATCTCTGTCATCCATCCGTTATCCTCTGTAATATGTGTTGTTCCTCCACACCGTTTTGTATAGGAAATAATCTTTTTCAAACCATATCCCTGTTCTATCCGCTGTTTTTTTATTCCTTTATGCAGGAAACTGTTTCCGTTATCCGATACACACAGCCGGATATGACTGCTGTCCACCACCACGGAAACCACAAAAAAATCTGCCTTTCCGTGCTTAACCCCATTGGTTAACAGCTCCTGCAAAGCACCGGTAAGAAATTCTGTATGCTCATGTGGAAGCGGCTGCTCCTTCTTTTCTTCCGGAAAATCAGCACGGACTTTTATCTGGGTATCCATTACAAAATTATGAATAATATCCTGCAGTTCTTTTATAAAATCGATTATGGCTATACTGGTATTTTCCGTATCCAATACCCTTACTGCATGGCGGATATTTTCCAGTCCCTCACGGATTCTTCCTTTGGCAATGTGCATTTTTTCCCTTGCCTGCTCCGGTTCCCGCTCAAAAAGCATATCTGCCGCATCCAACGTCATAATCGCTGCTGTTATGGAATGTCCTACGCTGTTATGGATATTCCGGCTGATATTTTCCCGCTCTTCCAGCCTTGCATTTTTATCAATCAGATAGTTTTTAAGCCGCAGCTCCTGATTTAATTTTTTCTGATACATTTCATTCACCGATGTAATGGTCACTGCATAGGCAATCCGGCTTTTCGCCTCTATATAATTATCTACTAAGGCTTCCACTCCATATATCCCTGCACTTAATAAAAGCAGACACATCATCTGTACAATCCCTTCTGCAGTATTCCCTTTGTGCCCTATGAAAAATACTACAGCATAAATGATGGCAGGAAGATAAATCCGCATTCTGTTCCATTTTACACTGCGATATTCCACAAAAATGAGAAAATGGAAAAATCCTGTTGCCAATATGCAAAACAACAAGGACAACAGAAACTGTAACACTTGCAACAGAGTATCTTCTGATTCATTCAGACTCCTTATGGAAAATAAAATCAACAGCAGGCTGGCTGTTAAAATGCAATAATACGGAAATGGTGATTTCACCACCGCACAGATTAACAATAGAATCTGTATTCCCACTGCACATACATAATTCTTCATTTGATACATACTGTCCATACTCCCATCCTATTCCGGTAAAAACCCGGTAAACCATCAAAAGCGAAAAAAACCACGGCATTACTCGCACTAAATTCGCCTCCGGCTCATTAAGTGCTCCTATTAT
>JBJEJE010000032.1:5219-20668 GCA_051877755.1 Lachnospiraceae bacterium
GCATTACTCGCACTAAATTCGCCTCCGGCTCATTAAGTGCTCCTATTATACCACACATGTCAGGCTTTACAATGTTACCATAGTCATATTTTTTATTGCTATCTGGAAAAGGCTGCACACAATATAGTTTTAATAACTACATAAAATAGATGTATAAGTCATATTATATCTTGACAATCACTACATCAAATCCTATAATGAACAGGTATGTTTTAATCATTACTATAAAATAAAAGGCAAGGTATCTATTATGATTCAGATTCTTAACAGGGAACTATCGGTTCCTATTATCCAGGGAGGGATGGGCGTAGGTGTGTCCCTTGGCAATCTCGCCGGCAGCGTAGCCTCTTGTGGCGGAATGGGGGTAATCAGTACCGTCAATGCAGGTTATCGTGAAGCAGACTTTGATGACCATCCATTTGAGGCAAATATCCGTGCACTAAAAGAAGAAATCAAAAATGCACTCACCATCGCCAATGGAAAAGGCATGGTAGCAATCAATGCCATGGTAGCTGTTAACCACTACGAAGAGACTGTGTCTGCTGCTATAGAAGCAGGTATTCATGCTGTAATCTCTGGAGCAGGACTTCCTATGTCACTGCCAAAACTGACGAAAGGCACCGGTGTGGCGGCCGCACCCATTGTATCCAGCGGCAAAGCTGCTGCAATAATCTGTAAATCATGGGACCGCAAATATAATGTTATACCTGACTTCATTGTAATCGAAGGTCCAAGGGCTGGCGGTCATTTAGGATTTCAAAAAGAAGCCCTTTTAGATGGCAGTGCAGAAGAAACCGACCAGATTCTCCCTGAGGTTCTGTCTTCCATCGCTCCATACGAGGAAAAATACGGCCGTAAGATTCCGGTATTTGTGGCAGGCGGAGTATATGACGGTCGCGATATGGCAAAACTTACCAAAGTTGGTGCATCTGGTGTCCAGATTGCAACCCGCTTCATTGCCACGAAAGAGTGTGATGCCAGTCTGGCTTACAAACAACGGATGGTGGAAGCCAAATCAGAAGATATAACCATTGTCAACAGTCCTGTAGGAATGCCGGGACGGGCACTGAACAGCCCACTTATCAGACGTCTTGCCAAAGGTGAAAAATTACAGCCTGAACGCTGCAATTTATGTCTGAAGGCATGTCCCCACGGCGACCTGACCCCATACTGCATCAGCCGCGCATTAGTCGAAGCGGTAAAAGGAAACTGGGAGGATGGTCTCTTTTTCTGTGGTGCAAATGTAGACCGCATTGACAAAATCACTACCGTTAAGGAATTAATGGATGAAATTATAGAAGAATGGAAGGAATTTGCATGAGAAGAATTGTAATTACAGGAATGGGAACAGTGACACCAATTGGCAATAACTTAAAAGATAATTTTACCGCATTACAACAGGGAAAATGCGGTATTGCTCCCATCACACATTTTGATACAGCAGATCGTAAGGTTAAGGTAGCCGGAGAAGCAAAGAATCTGAACTTGGAAGACTATTTTCCAAAGAAAGAAATTCGAAGAATGGATCGTTTTGTTGCATTTGCTCTCATTGCAGCGGAAGAAGCCATGCAGGATGCCGGATTAGCTGACAGGGATGACTGGGACAAAGAGCACTGTGGAACCATTGTTTCCACTGGTGTTGGAGGACTGGGAAGCATTGAAACAGAACATACCAAAGGAGAACAAAAGGGATTTGACCGTGTTTCCCCATATTTTGTTCCCGGTGGAATATCCAATATTGCCGCTGCACGGATTGCAATCCGCTATGGTCTTACCGGTATGAGCAGCTGCGTAGTAACAGCCTGTGCCGGTGGAACCAATGCCATCGGTGACAGTTTCCGCCTGATTCGTGATGGCTATGCGGATGTCATGGTATGCGGTGGTTCCGAAAGCTGCATCACAGAGTTTGGAATTGGTGGTTTTACAGCATTGAAGGCTTTATCGGAAACCGAAGACCCTATGCGGGCTTCTATTCCTTTTGACAAGCAGCGCAATGGATTTGTCATGGGAGAAGGTGCTGGAATATTAGTCTTAGAAGAATTGGAACACGCCAAATCCCGCGGTGCCAAAATTTATGGAGAAATTGCCGGATATTGGGCGAATTGTGATGCTTACCATGTAACTGCACCATCCCCGGATGGAAGCGGTGCAGCAAGATGTATGGAACTTGCTATAAAAGATGCCGGTATCAATCCGGAGCAGATTGAATATATTAATGCCCACGGAACTTCCACTGTATTAAATGACAGCAGTGAAACTATGGCTGTAAAGCAGGCATTTGGTACACATGCACACGAACTTATGATGAGTTCAACAAAATCCATGACAGGACATCTTCTTGGTGCCAGCGGTGCAATTGAAGCAATTTTTACAACTCTCGCAGTAAAAGAAGGTTATATTCCGCCAACAATTAACTACCTTGTTCCGGATGATGCATGTGACCTGGATATCGTTGCCAACGAGGGCCGCAGCAAAGACATATCTTATGCAATGTCAAATTCACTTGGATTTGGTGGTCATAATGCCAGCCTGATCATACGGAAATTTGCTCATCCGGCAGATACTTAAGATACATATCATCTGCAACGGACTCCGTGATATTGCTGCAGTTCTCTCCAAGCTTTTCCATACTGTGGAAGATATTTGCAAATATATTTGTAAATTCCGGTTTGCATTTTCCCTCTTTTATACGCTTTTTATGATTTTTGCGTACATTTTTCTCCAGTTTTGCAATCCGCTTCATATACTGTTCCACATCTGCCACTGCTGACTTATCTCCGTACATGATTAAATGTACGGATTCCATATACATTACCGTAATTACCTCAAAACTCTCCTCTATTTCATCCATTGCCTTTTTGGAAAACAGGAAATCTTTCATGGTCTTTTCCCTTGCACTTTCCAACAGTTCCATCATACATTTACTGATTCGTTCCAAATCCTCCACAATATACATGATTTCCATTGTATGTGCCGATTGTTCCTCATTCATATTACCGGAAGAAAACAGACCAATCAGATAATTATAAATATCCTCATGTATATTCATCACAGTACGGGCAGTTTTATCCGCCTGATTTAACACCTCTAATCCACCTTCCAGCATGGCAGTTTTGATATCTGATAAAAAAATCTCCATCTGTTTTGTATAATGAATGATTTCCTTCGAAACCAAATGCAGGGCAACCACCGGCTGATTCATGACATTAACATCCAAAAACTGTGAATGTTTCTCTTCCTGCTCCTCATTACCTTTATCCGGTAATATCCACATTACAATTTTCACCATAAGCCAGATTAAAGGAATCCAGATAATCGTGTTAACCAGATTAAATGCAGTATGGGCATTTGCAATCTGTCTGGAAATCACTTCAATCTCTATGCCTTTTGGTGAAATCAATGTTATCACCTTAGCAAACCATGGAATAATAAACATAAACAAAACTGAGCCTGTCACATTAAATACACTATGGGCAACCGCTGTACGTTTTGCATTTCTTGTCTGACCGATACATGCCAGTAATGCGGTAATGGTTGTACCTATATTGCTGCCTAACAAAATTGGAATTGCTCCCTGCAGTCCTAATATGGAAGATACGCCATCCGGACCTGCCTGTGCTGCAAAATTCTGCAATACTGCAATCACCGCAGAGGAACTCTGCACCAAAACCGTAATAACTACACCAAGCAAAAGTCCTAACACCGGGATATCCGCAACTTTTCCAATCAGATCAAGAAATACCGGACTTGAAGCTAATGGCTTCATGGTATTTCCCATGGTCTCTATTCCGATAAACAAAATACCAAATCCCAAAATGGTATTTCCAATATTCTTGGCAACCTCCTTTTTTGCCACAAAGGCAATCAAAAAGCCGATAAAAACAATCGGATAAATATAATCGCTGATATTAAATGCAATAATCTGGGCTGTAATAGTCGTACCAATATTCGCACCTAAAATAATGGATATTGCCTGTGGCAGATTCATCAGACCTGCACTAACAAAACCGATGACCATGACCGTTGTAGCACTGCTGCTCTGTAAAACCGCAGTAACCAAAGCTCCTGCAAGCACTCCCATGATCGGATTTTTCGTAAGAAGACCTAAAATATATTTCATCCGTTCGCCTGCCGCCTTTTGCAGACCGTCACTCATCATCTCCATACCAAACAAAAATAAAGCCAAACCGCCAAACAGACCAAATAACGTATTAACAATATCCATCTTTACACCTCATATGTCTTTCTTTTGTGTGTTTTATAACACACTTTCTTCATTTTATTTTTCTCTTTTTTCACATATTTAATGTAAAGGATGTACAACTTTTCCTACTAGCACCTATAGGTAAAATTTATGTTAAATCTATGTAAAGTCATCTTATCATTTTTACTAAAATACATTTATACATGCAATATAAAAAAACACATTATGTAAACCTATCATTCTGTCAGAAATTTTAGTTTACATAATGTGTTTTTCATTAAATTTATTTCAGATATACTGATTGTCAGCCTTATCCAATCTATTGTCTTACCTTTATATGCACCTCTCTAAGCTGCTGTTCCGTCACTTCCCCAGGTGCACCACACATCAGATCCTGGGCATTACCATTCATAGGGAACGGAATAACCTCACGGATATTCTCTTCATTACGCAGCAACATGATCATACGGTCGACTCCCGGTGCCATTCCTGCATGAGGAGGTGCTCCAAACTGGAACGCATTGTAAAGGGCTCCAAATTTCTCCTTCAAGTCTTCCTCTGTATATCCTGCAATCTCAAATGCCTTTACCATAATATCCAGATTGTGATTACGGACCGCACCGGAAGATAACTCCACACCATTACATACAATATCATACTGATATGCCAAAATCTCCAATGGGTCTTTCTCATTCAGTGCTTCCAACCCTCCCTGTGGCATAGAGAATGGATTATGGGTAAAGATAATCTTCTTACTTTCCCTGTCGTACTCATACATTGGGAAATCGTTAATATAACAGAACCGGTATGCGTTCTTCTCTAACAAATCCAGACGGTTTGCAATCTCGGTGCGAAGCTGTCCGGCATAAGAAGCTGCCAGTTCTTCCACATCTGCAATAAAGAAAATGGTATCTCCTGCCTGCAGACCTGCCAGATCACGGATTTCAGTCTTCATATCGTCAGGAATAAACTTATCGATTGGTCCCTTATAACTCATATCTTCTAATACTTCAAGATATCCCAAGCCACCCATACCAATAGACTGGGCGTATTTTAAAAGTTTCTCATGCTGCCCCTTGGAAAGCTTGGCATGCACATTGATTGCACGGACTGTTTTATCATGAAATGGCTTAAAGGTACATCTTGAGAAAAATTCTGTCACATCAATAATACGAAGAGGATTGCGTAAATCCGGCTTATCAGTACCAAACTCTAACATTGCCTGCTTGTAGCTGATGATAGGAAATGGCGTATCCGTAATCTTTGCTCCCTCCGGTGCAAACTTCTTAAAGGTCTCTGCAAGAACCTCTTCTCCAACCTTAAATACATCCTCCTGTGTGGCAAAGCTCATCTCAAAGTCTAACTGATAAAACTCTCCAGGACTTCGGTCTGCTCTTGCGTCCTCATCACGGAAACATGGTGCAATCTGAAAATATTTGTCAAAACCGGACACCATCAGTAACTGCTTGTACTGCTGTGGTGCCTGTGGCAGTGCATAAAATTTACCCTTAAATTTACGGGAAGGCACAATGTAATCTCTTGCTCCCTCTGGAGAAGAAGCACATAGAATCGGTGTCTGAATCTCCAAAAATCCCATATCTGTCATCTTCTGACGTAAGAAACTGATCACTTTAGAACGGAAGATCATATTATCACGAACCTTTGCATTTCTAAGATCCAGATAACGGTATTTTAAACGTACATCCTCTCTGGTTTCCTTGGAAGTCATCACCTCAAATGGAAGCTGGCGGTATACTTTACCAAGAACCTCCACACTATGTGCTTCCAATTCAATGGTTCCTGTTGGAATCTTCGGATTATAGGTTTCTTCGTCACGGTGTTCCACCACACCCTCAATGGAAATACAATCCTCTTTATTCAGACCATCTAACAAAGAAGTATCCCGCATAACCACCTGCATAATTCCATACATATCCCTTAAATCAATAAAGGATACACCACCATGGTCACGGATATTTTCAATCCATCCTGCAATTTTTAAGGTTGCTCCCACATCACCCTCACTAATGTTATCAAGGGTCCGATTACGATAAATGTTATTCGTGTTCATGTTACTCTCCTTTTCTATTCTCCGTTTGGTTTCACAAAATAATAAGAAAAAGGCTGCTCATCCCAAACAATTCTTGTTCAGGACGAACAACCTGTTATGTCCGCGGTACCACCTGAATTACTGTATCTATACTACAGTCTCTTACCGGTTCTTCTCAAACCTTGTTGTCTTACGCACAACCTACGGCGCACCTACTGATATGACCTGCATATGTTCAGATTGCAGCTGTTAAAGTGTTATTCGCAGAAATTCACTTTGCAGAGTTCTCACTATCCTCCACTCACTGGGAACGATAATTTCTGTTACTTCTCTTCGTCATCGCCTTTGGTAAGACATTATATACCAGTCTATTTTTCTTGTCAATCAACTTTTTACAATTTGTCTTTATAAAGAACATCAAAGAGGACTGAAATATTATTGATAAACCTCAGGAATAAAACGTTCGGCAATTTTTCCTTTTCCCTTATGCTTCACATAGAAAAAACCAATAACGGAAAATACCATTGCACCGATAAAATTGACGAACAGATCTCCCATGGTATCATAAAGCCCAATATCCAAATATCCAGCTACCGGAAGAACCTCTTCCCCTTCAGCAGTCTGAATTATTACCGATTCAATGCCCTCTATCACCACCGGATTATTTCTGCCTTCTGGATCAAGGGTAACCGAGGATATCCGGTTGATCACTGTATCTTTTTGCATATCCATTTTCAGACAATTATCCATACTAAACTCAAAAAATTCCCAAAGCACGCCAATCGTCATGGAAAAACAAAACGCCACAATGGCAAGATAAGCCGGAGACAATTTGAAAGTAAACTTATCATGCCGGTTTAACAGATCCACAAGGCAAAATCCAATAGCTGCAACCAGAAATCCATTCAAAGTATGCAATATCGTATCCCATACAGGAATCCTTATATACATGGAATGAATTTCACCAAGGATTTCCGCTGAATAGATAAAAAGAAGAATAATAATCTCCATGGTATCCGGAAACCGTATTCTAAGCTTCTGTTCAATAAACGTAGGCATCATGAACAATACCAGCGTCAACAAACAAAGAAATACATTTTCATAATTATGATTAAAAAACTGTGCAATCATAACCAGGATAACCGATATTCTCAGCAACAGATACACACAAAAGATTCCTTTCCGCTCATTGATTGCCCGCTTCGCCCGTCTAAAAAATAGTGCCATTTTCAATCTTCTTTTTTTCCAGTCTTTTTTCATCTTATTCCCCTTTTTTCATTCTATGACAGACTTATTCCTGTCTATCTGTATTTTGCTTTTGTATGCCTGTCAAAAAACATTTATACTGTATTGTCACTAAGATAACAGACCAATCAGTATATGTTCCATATCCAAAATTGGATGTGCCGAAAGTACCAGCTGCAGCGATTCAAAATTGTTATAAGAATGCTCTACCTCTTTGGAATAGGCATGGGCGACCTTCACCTGATCCTCATACAAAAATTCTTTCTGCTGTTTTAACCAGACTGCAATGTCCAGTTCTAAGATTACCATATAAGATACCACGGCAAATTTTACTTTTGTATAGACATCATGATCATATGATGCTCCCAGAAAATAGTTAAATATATAATACACTAAAATATGTTCAAACTCATATTCCTTATTCTGGTAATAATGCAGAAATTCCTGATAAGACACTGCATAATTCCGTAAAAAACTGCTGCCTGCTTCACCATTTTCTTCCGCAGCAGTCAGGCCTGCAGATACCAGGATTCCCTTTAACTCCTCTTTTCCATGCATAATCTTCATAGCCTCAGAAAGCAGAACATTCCAGTCCTCCTTTATGGTTTCCAATCCCTCAAACATATTGAGAATCTGTCTTAACCATTCCTCTTTTTCCATCATCCGGCTGCTATGCTTTTTGAAATACTGTTCCAATAAAGCCTTTTTTTCCGGTTTTCTATAATTATCCATCTTTTTCAGAATTTTATCATACTGTTTTGTATCAATAAATTCCTGTATCTCATAAGAAAATACCAAAATAGTTGCAGCCCTTTTTGCAATGGGTTCCTCTCTGTTTTGCAGAATAGAAAAAATCAGCTGTCTTGCCTCAAATAAAATATCAAATAACGGTTTATCCAATTTATTGGCTTGATTCCTTTTCCAGAATGCAAATGCTCTTACAGGTTCTATATGTTTTAATCCATACTCCTCATCAGAACCCTCTTTGCATTCAAAAGTCATCTTCTCCTCCTTTGCAAGCATGATACGGCTTGCCTCCGGACAGGACATTGTAAGACTGACTTCTTTTAAATCATCAAACTCCTCTACATGTCTGGGAAAATTAGTACAGGTTTCACATAGACAATCTTCTCCCATCTCAATGAATATATCACATAAATTATCTTCATTTAAAAATGGACAACGTGTTCCATTCAGAATAAATTGTTTATCCTTTGCCTTTGTGTTTTCTTTTAGCCGCTTTCCAAATTCTCCGCTCTGCTTCATATACTGTTTCAATGACGCATCATCTAAATCAATTTCCCAATTTTCACAACAGGAATCTTCGCAGATGCCCCCAATACAATGAAAGTCTTTATAGTAAGAAACAGTTCTGTAATTCATATTTATTCCTTCTTTCGATTTGTAAAGTATATCATATTGATAAACAGCCACAAATTGAATACGTTTAATATTTCTTAATAAAATGTGTTCCCACCGCATCCCCTTCTATAATGCGGTAAATATTTTCCGGATCATTTCCATGAGCGATATGCATATCCATTCCATGGGTAATGGCATATTCGGCTGCATCCAGCTTAGTCACCATACCACCGGTTCCACGGTTAGAACCGGAGCCGGAACCAAGTGCTCTGATCTCTTCTGTAATATCTTCTACCTCATGAATCAATTTTGCATCGGCATTTGTATGGGGATTGCTGTCATATAACCCCTCAATATCAGACAGTATGATCAGGCGGTTCGCTTCACAAAGGTTTGCCACAATCGCTGATAACATATCATTGTCACCAAAAACCTTTTTTTCTGATTCAATCTCTGCATGACTGACGGAATCATTTTCATTTACCACCGGAATCATCCCATTTTCCAGCAATGCCTCAAATGTATTTTTCAGGTTGCGGCGTTTTTCCTTTACTGCAATATCCTCTGCTGTCAGTAGTATCTGCCCAACAATGTTGCCATATTCGCCAAAACATTTATCGTAAATATGCATTAATTCACACTGACCCACCGCTGCTGCGGCCTGTTTCATACAGATATCCTTCGGTTTCATAGGAAGACGCATTTTATTTACTCCCACTGCGATTGCACCTGAAGATACTAAAACAACCTGATTTCCTTCATTATGCAATGCTGATAAAACCTGTGCCAATTTATCAATGGTGCGAAAATTCAGTGCTCCATTTTCTCCTGTTAATGTCGAGGTTCCCACCTTTACAACAATCCTTTGTTTTTCCATTCTTTACTCCTTTAATTATGTATATCCTTATAGCACTTGCTAATTTATTTTCTTAATATCGTTTTTCTGCTTTTTCAGTTCCATAATCCGGCTCTTTTCCTGCTTGATAACATCAAGAAACCGTTTCCGTATCTCAAAGTCAGAATCTGCTCCCAATTTCTGCAATCCTTCTTTTGTGATAACACCTCCTGCCATGGAAAAATGTCCACCGCCGCCACCTATATCTGCCAATGCTTTCTGGGTAACCGCCCCGGCATGATAGATTGGAGTTTCATTTCTTACAGAAAACTTGTATCCCCCATTTCTTGCTGCATAGACCACAGAAAGTTCCACTACATCTAACCCTAAAATAAAGTCTGAAATCATGGCAATCAGTCCATCCGGGCAGTCAAAACGAATCTTTGCAAAGCCGACATTTTCATATATCTGAATATTCCGGATAGCTTCACCATAAGCATGCAAATCCTCAATTTCCATATTGTTGTTATACATGGAGATGATTTTCTGATTGTCCGCCAGCTTATGCAAATAGGAAAACATTGCAATATCAAAATCTGTTACACCACGGTTAAAAGAATCCGTATCCATCTTAATACCATATAAAAGAGCAGTTGCCGTATTGGTATCCAAAGTTGTATCACTTTCAATAAAATAACTGGTGACAATGGAACAACAGGCTCCACAAATTCGGATATCACTGTATTCATAAGCACATGGAATTATAGTTGGATGATGATCAATGCATGCCACCTCATCTCCCGGAAAATCCGTAATATTGGAATTATACTTCTGAGCATCAATGGTCACAATATAATCCTCTTCCACCATCCGGGGCAAATCATCTATATGCTCTGCTTTAATCCCAAACTCCTCCATCATACGCTTTGTACTATTTTTTTCAATCTTACCTGCATAGCATATGGTAGATTCCACACCATTTGCCTTTAAAAACACCTGCATGCCAAAAGCTGCTGCCAATGCGTCTGGATCCGGAAAATTATGCGTCTGCAAATAAACCATATGATTCTTTAATAATTTTACAAGTCTTCTCCATTCCATTTCGTTCCCCCTGTAAACAAAGCCAGTATTTTCTTCCATAAATATAAAATCTTTTATACACGCAGCATTCTGAATCCTGCCACAGTTCTAATGTATTATCATATCACAGGAATTCATAATTCACAATGATTTCATCCAAGTTTACCCCAAATTTTGTATAAATACAAAATTATTTCTCATACTAAAAAAAACAGATAAATGGAGATCATGTATGGAACAGACAGTTTATATCAAAGCACCACAATGTATTGAAGTTGAAAACAATACTGTCATGCTAAAGGATTTTTTAACCATTTACACTACAGATGAAGCATTGGCAGAACAAATTCTATCCATTCCGTTTTATACCTTTGAAAAGGGAAAAAAGGCACAGGTAATTGTATCCATTCTAAAAATAATTGAAATTATTACTGACAAATATCCGGATGCCCAGGTAGAAAATCTCGGAGAAGGGGATTTTATTCTCTCTTATCAGCCAACTGCCAGATTTGAAAAAGCCAGGGAAATCTTTTCTACTATTTTTATCTGCATGGTTGCTTTTTTTGGCGGTGGGTATGCCATAATGGCATATAACACTGATGTAGGGGCAAAGGAATTATTCACCTACTTATCCATGCTTTTTTTAGGAAATGCTAAATCAGGAGTCCTATATCTTTCCATTGCTTACTCCATCGGTCTTACCATTGGCATGCTTTTATTTTTTAATCATCTTGGAAACAAAAAACTCACCTCGGATCCAACGCCACTGGAAATACAAATGCGGCTTTATGAAAAGGATATCAGTACCACCATCATTAAAGACAGCAGCCGCCGGGGAGAAAGTATGGATGTCAAGAATCAGTAACCACTGTGTAAAAGAAAGGAATCTGCCATGCAATTTATACGATACAGTCTATTGCTCATAAGTGGTTTATCTGCCGGTTTTGTTACTGCAGCTGCTTATGTAGCTTTTATTGCCATGCTGGGAATTTTCCCAAAAGTTGCAGCAAAAACAAAAACCGCCAAGGAATGTGTCCTTTATGAAAACTGTTTAATTCTGGGCATCCTGCTTGCTACCATGCTTCAATTTTTTGTATCTTATACCTCTGCTGATATAACCTCGCCAGCACTCCCACCTACGGTAATAGGAATTGTTATATTACTGCTCATTGGATTATTTGGCGGAATCTATATCAGTTTTTTAATCGGGGGATTATCGGAAGTACTAAATACCATTCCCATTTATGCAAGAAAGGCTCACATCCAGAAGAATCTTTCCCTGATTATCTATTTTCTGGCATTTGGAAAAGGTATCTTTATTTTAATTCAATATTTATTTTTAGACGCATAAAGAATCGTTCTTATGCCATACTACCTAGTAGAAGCCTTAAATCTTTTTTCTTTGCTTCAAAACTGCAGTCAGATAAACGATTACAAATCATAGAAAAGGGGGTATTCACTTGAAACAAAAAATCAGTAATGAAGAATATAATGCATATGTGGAACAGGTCACACCTACCTATAGTATTTGGAAGAACTGCTTTAATGCTTTCTGGATCGGAGGTCTGATCTGCGTTATTGGAGAATTCATCTTTGCTTTTTTCAAAAATTCTCTGGGAATGCCGGAAGCGGATGCAGCAAGCTACGAATCCATGATTTTGGTTCTTACAAGTGTCATTTTAACCGGTTTGAATGCCTATGGACATATTGCACGGTTAGGTGGTGCCGGTGCACTGGTTCCCATCACCGGCTTTGCAAATTCTGTAGCAGCCCCGGCAATCGAATATCAGAAGGAAGGACAGGTATTTGGTATTGGGGTTAAAATATTTACCATTGCCGGTCCCGTCATTCTTTACGGTATATTTACCAGCTGGGTCTTAGGTGTCATTTATTATCTGGGTGGACTATTTGGGTGGTGGTAATCCATCACCCCTGCCTCTTATATCTATTAACCGACAAATCCAACTATTAAATCCTTGTTTATTTTTGGTATTTTGTTGCAATAAATTGCAAAATACTCTATAATAGTACAATAATTGTAATAATTTAACAATTATACGGACGAGAATAGAAAGGAGTGGATTTTTTGAAAGAAAATCTCCAACATATTACCGTTCGACAGCTTTGTGAAGTTATTGACTTAATGCATCCATGCATGGATGATTACCCATATGTTTACGACCTGCAAAACGACTTTTTTTACATTTCTCCAAATGCTGTCAAGCGTTTCATGATGCCAGATTATCAATTTCATGATGTAACAAACACTTTGTATGGTTTTACATACTCACCAGACATTCCTGCATTGAATGCAGATTTAGAAGAAATTGCCTCTGGAAAAAAGAATTTTCACAATCTTCAATATCGGTGGATTGGCGCGGACGGAAATCTAGTCTGGATTAACTGCCGCGGCTATGCCGTAAGTGAAAATGGAAAGCCCAGTTATATGGTAGGCTGTATCAACGAAATTGGTGCAAGACAAAAGGCCGACAATATCAGTGGTCTTCTTGGCGAAACCAGCCTGGAACACTATCTTGCTGAGTTTGCACCTTTCTTTCCAACCGGATATCTTCTGCGCTTAGGAATTGATGATTTCAAGGGCATCAACGAAAAACTGGGTATGGAATACGGGGATATGGTTTTGCGAAAAACAGCTGAATGTATTTCCCAGTGTATTCATCCTGGACAAAAACTTTACCGGATTGTTGCAGATGAATTCATTATTTTGGATTTTTTAGGTGATGGTCTGGAACACGCGGTAGAACTTTATAAACAAATTCGTCAGACAGTAGACCGCTTTGTAGAAGAAAATCATTATGAAGCTGTATTTACTATTTCTGGTGGTATACTGGAAAGCAGTAAACTGGAGGAATTCTCTTTCTCCGACACAATGAAGTTGTCTGAATTTGCGTTAAATGAAGCCAAACGCCGTGGAAAAAACCAATGTTATACCTTCCTTGAGGAAGATTATAACCGTTTCTTACGCCGCCGGAAAATCAAACAATTGTTAAGACAAGCTGTCTGCAATGATTTTGAAGGATTTGAAGCATATTTCCAGCCATTGTTTTATGCAGATACCCATAAGCTCTATGGGGCAGAAACTTTAATGCGTTTTACCTCAGAGGAGTATGGTCCAATTTCTCCTGGGGAATTTATTCCTGTATTAGAGGAAACCGGTCTGATCATTCCTTTAGGCCGCTGGATTTTACATCAAGCATTATCTGCATGTAAACAGATACAGCAGTATGTTCCAGAATTTCAGATTACAATAAATGTATCCTATATTCAGATCATAAAAAGCGATATTATCGGAGAAATTGTATCTGCTACAAAGGAATATGCGATTCCACCTTCCAAAGTAGTGATTGAATTAACCGAAAGCGGTGCTTTGGAATCCGATATTCATTTTTCAAAAATATGGGAAAAACTTAAAGCAAATGGTATCCGTCTGGCATTAGATGATTTTGGTACCGGTTATTCCAATTTCCACTATCTATATGATTTGCAGCCGGATATCATTAAGATTGACCGCTCTTTCACTGCGAAAGCCATGGAGAACGAATACGAATATAATCTTCTTGCATTAATGAGTGGTTTAGTACATAAACTGAACCTGAAAATCTGTATTGAGGGAATTGAAACCGCAGATGAACGTGACCGCATTCAGGAGTTATCTCCAGATTACAGTCAGGGATTTTATTTTGGAAAACCATGTCCACTTGATCAGTTTATGGAGAATTTTGTATATTCCAAATAATAATATGCTTATTATTATCAAAAACAATTTGTGTTGGAGGAATCAACCATGACAATGGGTGAAATGATAAAATATCACCGTAAACAATTAAAGCTGTCCCAGGAGGAATTAGGATTTTCCTTAGAACCACCTGTCAACAAAGCTGCTGTCCAGAAATGGGAAAACGGCACGGTAGAAAATCTCAAGCGCACCCATATTGAACAGCTTGCCCAAAAATTTCACATTTCTCCTGCCGAATTAATGTGTTTCCCTGAAACAGAAGTAGAACATACGCAAAAAACAGAAATCCTGCAGATTTTTTATGAATTAAATCAGGATGGGCAAAATGAATTAATGCGATATATCCATTATCTTGCCAACCAGAACAAATATCTGAAAAAAAAGAATAGCGATATGGACAATCCATCTGAATCATAAGTATGGAAAAGGCTGTGTAACTGACACTTTTATCTGTCACACAGCCTTTTTCATTTGTAACAATTCTTTATTCTTAGTTCTTTGAAATGGCTCTCGCCACTGCAATCAAAATACATGCCCCAATTACAGAAATTATGATATTTCCAATAATCCCATGACCGGATATTCCAATCAATCCAAGTATAAAGCCACCAACTGCTCCTCCAACAATTCCTAAAATCATATTTTTCAGCCAGCCGCCTTCCACATTCATAATCTGTCCGGCAATCCAGCCTGCTATTGCACCAACAATTAAGCTGATTATAAAACCTATCATGTTATCCTCCTTGTTTCTCTTTATTATTTATAGTCCCAATATCAATATTATCTGGTCAATTTTCTTGGGAAACATAATATCTTTATATTAGCACAAGTCTTTTCATAAAGAAAGAGGTTATTCCATATTATCAGCGTTGAGGAATAAATTCATTTTTCGGAATCCAATCAACGCTTTTTTCTT
>JBJEJE010000033.1:0-20601 GCA_051877755.1 Lachnospiraceae bacterium
GCATCTGCTTCAAACTTCTGTCCTTTATAGATAACAAAATTTTTGAAATCCTTATCTGAGACAAAATTTTCATTCAGAGTATCTATACTTCTTTGAATACTATCAAATCTATCTTCAGTTTTATTCTTCCAATCTACAACACCTGCAACCTGCACTGATATTTCCGATACTTTTGCCGTAACAAGCCGCATCTCCGACTGTGTAACAAACTGTTGATTTTGCTTTATATAATGACGCATCTCACGAAACGCACGCATTATAAAAATGCTTTGTTGTTCCGCAAGTTCTCCTCTTAGAACGGTAGCAAGCATATAGATGCCTTGTTCCGTAAAAGCATACGGCAATGTTCTTCTTCCACCACCTTGACCTTCAAAAAAATTATTTTCTCGTGAAATCACAATTTGTGATTTCACGGATTCTACCTCTTCTCGAGTCAACTGAAACATAAAGTCTTCTGGAAACCTCGCAATGTTACGCTTTACCTGTTGATTGAGATTCTTCACTTCATATCCATAAATTTCAGCCAAATCATAATCTAGCATAACCTGTTGTCCTCGAATAACATAAACTCGATTACATATATTATCTACTGTCATCAATTCTGTACTTTCTGCCATCTGTACATTCATCCTCCTACAAATTGTGCCACAGGCTGTGGCACAATTACTAATACGTTATTTGTTAGCAGCGTTATCTTCCTTGTCATTCTCTCTCTTCTTGTCCGCCAACTTCTCTATCTCAATCTTATATGCCATCAACCGCAAAAGATACTGTGGAACCCTTCTATTCCCTAATTCCCAATCTGTTTCTGTCATATATGGGATTTCAAAGTACTCACAAAATTCTTTCCGGTTCATACCAGTACTTTCTCTTAATTCTCTCAATTCTTCTCTTGCTTCCATAAGGTCACCTCTTTATGCATTGCATAAATTCATTATATATCCAAGCATTCACACGGTCAACAACTTGTCGCAAAAAAATAAACCTCAGCAAAAAATTTACCGAAGCTTACTATAAATCTATTATTATACTCAATATGTGAAATAACACTTTCAATCCAACCATTTCTATACCGCATATTGGTCAGCGGTACACTTTCAACCCGACTATTTCTATACCACCTATCGGTCAGTGGTAAACTTTCAATCTTACTATTTTGAACGCTCCATCATATGTATACATCCCACTCTCGCAGGATGCCGGTAAGCCTTATGCCACTTTATCCATTCGTTTCAGAAATCTTCTCGCATAAGCCTCATACCGAAGTCTTTTTCCCTCTGCATCATCACACCAAGTTTCCGGTTCATACTGAATCTCTACTGCGATATCTCGCAAAACCAGTACTCCGTACTTTTCCATCATCTCGGCTAGGAATGTGCAGCAGCGTTCAAATTCCTTGTTCAAAGCTTCCCTCCTTCCATAATCGCTTCTGCATCTTTTCGTCCTATAAGTTATCTATGACCTCTTGTCTTAATGATACAACTATGGATTAGAAAAAGCAATGATTCCGGTGAGAAAAAATTTCCTAAGTCATTTACATTTCTCTATGTGTCTTCTGCTAGATACGCATTTTGTATATCCATTGCAAAATGCATCTAGTTAAGGGCAAAATCCCCTAAAACCCCTGATATATTTATATAGGTGCGTCACTTTTTGACGCACTTTTTGAAAAAGTAC
Source organism: Lachnospiraceae bacterium (assembly GCA_051877755.1). Lineage (GTDB taxonomy): Bacteria > Bacillota > Clostridia > Lachnospirales > Lachnospiraceae > CAG-590. The sequence continues at coordinate 1,678 of JBJEJE010000033.1, forward strand.
TCCACTTTTTGGAGTCACTTTCTGAAAGGTGCTCCACTTTTTGACGCACCTTTTTCGTTGAAATTTTCCCCGCTTCGGAAGGTGCTCCACTTTTTGACGCACTTATATTATTCTCTTCCCATCTTGCTATTTGAAGAAATAAGCCTACCTCTTCCTTCCACCTTAACAAGTGTTTCTAACTCTTTTAAAGCATCCTTGGCAATCCATACCTTATTCTTGTTGCCACTTTCTTTTAATTCACAAGCCAAAAGAATCGCTTTTTCATTGTAAGTAAAATCTTTCTTTCCTATCTCCCGCAATGCCCAAGAAATTGCCTTCCTAACATGTTCATGTTCACTATCGGAATACTCTTGTATAATGCGCAAATAATCATCAAGCGTATCATTGGTAATCGTTTTGTTATGTACTACAGAAGAAGCTATTAACGTAAATGCTGCTCTCTTCTTGTAAGTATGTGTACTTGTAATCCAATTAGTAATAAACTCATCATAGCTCTTCCGCTTAATAATCAGATTTTTACACAAGTGATCGCACAAATCCCACGACTGTACATCACATATAAGTTTTTCTATTTCATCATGTGATATGGTCATTTTGTCAAAAACTAATACCGCTAATAATTTTGCCTCATGGTAGCCGGAACTCCACAATTCTCTTGCCAGTTCGTTTGATTTTCCTGCTTTCTTTGCTATCGCACGAACAACGGCTGTCGAAACACCTATACTATATTCTTCTGGAATACCCATTTTCACGACATTCACTTTGTATTTTTCAGAAGCATTTGCTTTTAACTCTTCAATAATTTCATCACAAGTCATCTTTTTGCCTCCAATGCTTCCCTTAAATCTTGAATATATTTAGCCTGCTGTTTCTTTAAATACATTCCCACAAAAGGTTTCATAACCAAATTTTTAGCATTTACATCTTCTGTAAACTCAATAAATGTAATACCGTCTTTATAAGAAAATTTACCCATCCAATGACCCTGCATATTGCCGTTTTCCATATCGAATTCATAGTTCTTATATTCATCAAAAGCAGTAATTTTAAACTTTGTAACATAACCATCCTTCGTATGTTCCTCAAACTCTTTTTCAGGCACAGTCACCACAATTTTATCTAAGTCACTTCTCCAAGAATAGTTATCCAATGATGTAACTAATTCCCATACTTTTTCTATTTCACACTGAAATTCCGCTTTAATCGTTGATACAGCCACTATTATCCTCCTTCTTCACAACCGGTAGCCAGTATTCATATATTGCATCCTTTGGATCTGCTTTTATATATACCTCAATATCAGGTATCTCCGCATACTCATACCCGGATGTCGGCAACCATTCAGTTATGACACGGCATTCCAATTCTTGCAGAGATACATTGGTGCCTCGCCCCGAAAACACAGCCCAAGTTGCAGCAGGAATATCGTACTGCTCAAAGTTATCACTATCTTCCGTAGAACTTACAGCAATAAAATATTTCCATTCTTTTTCATTATGTACGCTTACACCAAGCAATCCTTCCGGCTTATCATTCATTAACTCATAAAGTTCTGTAAGGGTTCCATTTTCCAGTGCTATATCCCATTCGTGTGGTATTCTTGCAAAATTCTCCTCAAGCACTTTACATAATGGACAACTTTTTCCAACAATCCGAAAGGCTTCTTTTGTTTCTATTCTAAAATTCATTTCCGCCATACCTTGTACCGAAATAGAAAACTTTATTGCCGGATAGGATTTCAAAGTTACATTTTCCTTCTTCGCTACGGATGGTGCTATACCGTGTATACTCTGAAATGCACGATTAAAAGCTGTCGGTGAATCATAGCCATATTTCAGAGCAATATCAATAACCTTTGCTCCTGCATCTTGTAAATCAACTGCTGCCAAAGACATTCTTCTCCTTCTGATGTACTCAGAAACAGAAATATTTGTCATGTAAAAGAACATTCTTTGAAAATGGTACGCCGGACAATTTGCAATTTCAGCAACCTTTTCATAATCTATCTTATCAAGCAAATGAGCTTCCATGTATTCAACAGCACTGTTTAATCGCTCAATCCATTCCATAAAATGATACCACCTTTACGATACAATTTCCTCTCTTTTCCTGCATATAAAAGAGAGATTAACCATTTTCTTGTTTTTTAATCGGATGTCTAATTACTGTCTTCCACTTCTCCGGCGCAGCCTTTCTTGCGTCAGACATATATATTTCATGATGTAATCGGTTTTCATTTATATCATTTTCATATCCATTCTTTTCCAGAAACGTATCCATAATCGCCACAGTCTCCGGCTCATTATCAAATGGTCCTATATGCATGATTTGAACACATAGTCCCTCTTCAATGGTCAGAAATTCTGCTTTGGTGCAATCAAGCTTTTTCTTTCTTGTTGCTGTTTCTATCGCCCACTCGAAATCCTTCTTTGTAATGAAATCAGGTAATCGAATAACAGAAATCCAGTTAAATGTGTCCTTATTCCCATAGTCTACACCTTGAACATGATACTGCCACCAGAACCCTTCCAAAGGCGGCACAACATATTCAAAAAATCCTTCTATCTTATAATCTGATTTATAACTCATCTTTAAAGTATAAGCAATCGCATACAATACACCTATTGCCTGCTGATACTCGCCATCCGGGGTATTGGGATTACCTTCCCCTCTGACAGCAATATAATTTGCCTTCGGAATATTGACAATCTCCGGCTTATTCCCCGGCATGTAAAATTCTTTGTATTCCTTCTTAAAATCAAAAGCCATCTCTTATACCTCCATCACATAATATGAGCCATACTTTGTCCCATCGTGCCCTATTACAGCTTCTTCCGACAGACAAAATCCCATTTGCTCCAAAGCCTTAATTCGTTCCTCAGCAATCGAAATTGCCTTAGTTGCAATTATTTCACAAGCGAACATATCTTTTGTTTTGGGAATAATAATGCCAAGAATATCCTCTATAATATCTTGTTTCTCACAATCACTTCTTAAGTCCAATCTTAGCAATCCACAATTATTGAAATAATCCTTTGCCCTTCGATTAAACAACTCTATTGTACCGATTGCCTGATTAGCATTTTGTCAAAAATAGCCCAGCGCACATAATATCTGCTTTGGTATTCTCTTTTCCAAAACGCAATAGTATCCTTCATTTCTTCAATTGAAACATAATAAAAATCATTTACACAGTTGTCACTGTTAAAAAGCACTACAGCAGCCTTATCCGAATATACCTTAAGCAAATCCTCTGCATCCGCATCTTCAATTTCTCTCAACAGTAACTTGTCACTTTCCATAACCGGAATTTGTTCATACACATCAATACTCATATTCCCATCAACCTCCATGTCGTCATTCATTAAGCATTAGATAGCTTCTTGCGTATTATCTCATAAGAATTACGACACCTGTATGTCATAGTTTTCCGTATAAAAAAAGAATATCTTTTGCGCTATTAATAATCCGCTCTTTTATGTGCTCCGGTTCTATAACTTCGACTTCCTTTCCCTGTGACAAAACAACACCAATCCACCACTGCTCATTCTCTACAATATGAATCTCAATAATAGCAGAACCATCTTCAAACCCTTCGACTAATTTCCCATTCAAATATTCTTTAATTCTATGTATTGCATTACCACGGCAACGCATCCTAACTTTTATGGATATGTCTTTTCCTTGATAGGAATTGTTACAGTCATTCAAGATATCTTCTGCCATCCTATGTTCTCTGGAAAATTTGTCTTCTGTAGTACATACATCTTCCATTCGAACCAACTTGTATGTCCTATAATCTTGCTTCGCCGGATTGAATGCCAACATATACCATGCATACCATTTATAAATAACTGCAATCGGCTCTACACAGTGCTCCCTTGTTTCGCCACTGTTATTTGTATAAGAAAATTTAACCACCTGCTTATTCTTAACCGCTGACTGCAACATTTGAAGTAATTTCTCATCGCCTTCCCTTAACACGGAAAAGTCCAAAATCATACCTGTATTACTCTTTTTAGATATGGCTGTTATTTTCTCATAAATGTCGTCAGCCACCGGATTATTGGTAACAGTCTTTAATCCATTTATCGCAGTTGCAATATAGGCATATTCATCTTCTGATGTCAGTTGATTATTCATTTTGAAATCACTTAAAATCTCATATCCTCCATTTGTACCGATAAAAGCACAAATAGGAATGCCAGCCTGACACAAGGCATCCATATCCCTCTGAATCGTCCTCACAGATACTTCAAAATGTTTTGCTAGCTCTGATGCAGATGATTTTCCGTGATTAAGCAGATATAGGGTAAGTGCGTACAATCTGTCTGTTTTCATACTACTTAATCTCCATTTCATCTTCCATCTTTACAAACCCATATTTCTCATACAATGGTCGTCCCATATTCGTTGCTTCTAACGCAATCTGTGACACCCCCTGCTTCCTCGCATCCTTTATCAATAAATCTAATGTATAAAATGCAATTCCCTGTCTGCGGTATTCCGGTACCGTATACATATTCATAATATATGCCTTTTTACCACTTGGATTATGGTATGTGGGCATAACTTGATAAAAGCTGACACCACCTGCACCAATAAATGTTCCATTATCGTGCACCAGATATGCAATATGCTCACCCGACTCCAACGCCCGTCTATAATATGTATCGGATGCCTGCTCTACCACAGACATATCCACATCATTAGACAACTTATTAGCTGCACGAAGAACTATAATCCTTGTTCGTACCAATTCATCAATATCTTCTATCGTTGCTTTTCTATATTCGAAAATACTATCCGGCAGACAATTCAGATACATATAAAGTGCATCTGTATTCTCTTCCAATACCTTCATCAACTTATCCGATGGGTTCGCATAAACAATCCCATAATCCACTTCACCGAGATCCCTATGTACCGGAAAAGCTAATCTTTCCTGCTCTAAATCAAACCGAGCATCTACACCTACTTTATTACCTCTTGCATCCAAGCGAATCCATCGGTTCAATGATTTGATATAAACTGCATTTAAAGCATGAATACAAAATCCTGTTTCCGGCACATCCCCCAATGTAAGACGCTGATAACAAATGCCTGCAGGTATTCCACATGCACGAAGCAGAGCAGCAAGAAGATTTGCTTTTGCCCAGCATATGCCAACGCCCTGCTCCAACACCTCTGTTGCAGACTTAGTTACCCGTTTGTCTTGTGCATCCCATGAATGCTTTATTTCATCACGTACAAAATCATAAACAGCCTTAACCAAAGAGATTTCATCTGTAAATTTCAACTTAAATTCATCCGCTTTTGATATGATGCTATCATCATTCCAGTTTATATATTTTGACACCGATAAATATTCATCTATGGTATCTTTAATAACTAATTCTGTCATCTTACACCTCAACTTCTGCTGATAATATTTCAAATACGGTTTAACGAATTGTACAATCACAATATATGCCTTGATGTATCCTACTCTATATCTTTTACATACTTCTATCGTCCAGATAAATTGAATTCCACTCTATTGCTTTAAATTTCTCTACTAATTCCATTAAATCACATAATTGTTTATCTACAATATCTCCATCATTGTTGCTAAGCGCGCCTCCAAACCGCAAGCTCGGTAATGTTTTCGTTAATGTTTTCGTAGTTTCTTCAATCTGCGGAATCATATCGTTCAACTGTCTCACAATCTCAAATACGGTTTCTGGAATAATATCTCTCGTAATCTCTTCTTCTGATTTTTCGCACAAACGATTCAAGGATATTTTCAAAAAATAGGAGTTTGTCAACATATCAATTGCATCCGAAATCATTGGTTTAAGTAATGAAAAATCCGAATTGGCGCCATTAGCTGAAAACTCATCACCGCGAGCTTCCATACGTTCAGACATACTATTTATTTGTTGAAGAAGCAGCGTAATATATTCCACCTCGTTATCTACATCATACACAAAATCTTCTTGTCTCAACAGTTTTCTGTATAGACCAAAATCGAATGTGTCAACTGAAATTTCGTAACATTCAATTCCTCTCTCTTGGCACACATCCCACAATAAGAGCTTACATATTGGATCTATTTTTAATCCGAATGTAATTGACTTAATAAATGGCATATTTACAAATATAGGTGTATTCTCCTTCCCCGTATTAATAATTCGCCATTCCTTTTCATACTCCCAGCATTTATTCTTTGCCAACATGTAATTGAATATAGCCGTCATGTTAACTTCTCCGTAGTCAATTCGCGTGTCTCCGTCCGATATCAGCCCCTTTATTCCAATATCACTCATAGATAACGTGGGTCTTTCTTTCACATAGTTAACCGGATAAATAAAGCCTATAAAATCCTCTACTTTAGTAAAGTCATATTCTATACATATTCCCGCATAAGAATTAGCGTAATGAGACCACATTAACTGATTGTCCCAACCACTAACACTAAAGCACGATACCGTTAACTGTGATAAAAATTTTCTTATATGCGGTATATATGTAGAATCTTTAATTTCAACCGCAGTTTTATGCATTTTTTCTAAAAGATCGTCCAACTGCAATATATCATTTAACGTTTGCTCCGTAATATCAACTTTTTCCATTTGTATCACTAATAAAGAAAATATCAAAAAAATTTCCTTGGAAAATAATTTTTTAATTGAACCTGGACTTTTAGAATAAAGGACATTCAGATTCTGTTGTACAAAAATAGAAACAGGGAATTTCGTTTGATGCATCACTAATTGCTTTGTAAAAATATACTTCTTTAGTTCATTAAGGTTAAATAACAATTCTGCGACAGTTCCTAATGCCTTATGCTTTAATAACTGTTCTACAATAATTCGAATATTTTCATCTTCAATTTTTATAGCACTCATTAACAATGAAATACAGTTTTCATACATTTTCTCTGGCGAGTAACCAATCACAGAATCAAAGGGATCATTCATATTTAAAGGTGTTTGGGCATACACCACTCCATGACGAATATTCTCTATATCATATATGGTTGCCATATCTCGTCTACATGGACGATACTGATAAAATAATCCACCTGCTTTTTCTATAGATTTTTTCATATCTTCAAAATTAGGATCTTTACTATTCATCGCAAACACTTCCTCTACATATATTTTACATAGATAGGTCATAAGTGCATATCACCAAAGATACGCTCCCATCCCCCTAATTCAACTCATTCCACACATCCACATAATCCTGCAATCCACCTGGACGCATTGCAATACTTACATAACTTGCAGGCTCTTTCCTTGCGAGTCTGGCAAGAATCCCTGCATCCTCCGGCTCATTAAAGACAACCTGTATCTCCGCCTTATCACAGTCAATCACAAGCTCCTTGCCATCCATATCTGTCATAACAACTGTATTCCTGCTGCCGTCATATTGATATACCATATAGTTTAATGCCATGCACTCACCTCTCTAAACCATCCCAAAATGCTCCAACGCATCCCTAATCGCTTTTTCCTTCTCTTCCGGACACTGAGGTTGCCTACTATCTTCCGACTTCGGCAGGTTATAATTCTCCCCAACCTCTATTCCACATCTCCTCTTTACCTGTGAAATGTATAGATTAGAAACCTTCAACCCATGCTCCTTCAGCACATAATCCTTAATCTCCGCATAAGTCGCTTTGCTTTCCGCTGAGGTCAAATCAAGCTCGTCCAACTCTAACTCCACCTCAACATAATCATCCGCTTTCCGTTGGGACAAAAGAACAACCGTCTCAACATTCCCTGTTCCCGGGAACATGTCCACGGCACATGCCTTCTCCATTCGATATCCGTTTGCAAAGAAGACTTCCAGATCCCTTGCCAGGCTGGTGGGCTTACAGGAAATATAGACAATCCGCTCCACGCCGTAAGCAATAATTTTATCCAAAGCCTTGGGATGAATACCGTCTCTGGGCGGATCCAAAATGATCAGATCCGGTTTTTCTTCGATGGTGTCAATGACCTTCAGCACATCACCTGCAATAAACTCGCAGTTATGTAAACCATTCAGCCTTGCATTTTCTTTTGCCGCTTCCACTGCCTCTTCTACAATTTCCACACCGATGACTTTTTTGGACACCGGTGCCATCATCTGGGCAATCGTGCCGGTTCCGCTGTACAGGTCGAATACCACCTTATCCGGTTCCCCCTCCGATAACTCACCGATATACTGCCTTGCCGTCTCATAGAGCACTTCCGCTCCGAGAGAATTGGTCTGAAAGAAGGAAAACTGGGAAATCCGGAAGCGCAATCCCATCAGTTCCTCATAAAAATAATCCTTTCCGTATAAGATTTCGTTTTCATCGGCTTTGACCACATCTGCCACGGAATTGTTGACCGTATGCAGGATGCCCTCAATACGTCCCTCCAGTCTGCCTTCCCGCTCCAGAGATAGAAGAGCATCCCGAAAGCCGTTTAAAACACGCACCTCTTCGTTCCTGTCATCAATATCATAAGTCCCACTTGTTACCAATGCAATGAGGATTTCCCCAGTCTTCACCGCTTTTCTGACAAGCAGATGTCTCAGATATCCTTCCTGACGCATTCTGTGATAAAAACTGGTCTTCCGGACGGTAAAATAATCCAGCACCGTTTTTAAAATGATCCTGTAATCCTCATCTACGATCCGGCAGTCGGAAACTGTGACAATATCGTAGAATCCCCCTCTTTTATGTAAACCAAGAGACAGGGGGCCATCCTTAAACTCATCCCCGAATGAAAACTCCATTTTATTGCGATATCCAAATTGTCTGGGGCTTTCTTTAATTCCCTGAAACTCATAATCCGGCTCTGCTCCTGTTTTTATGTAAACTTCATCCAGCAATTCTTTTACCTGTGCGGCTTTCAATGCAAGCTGATCTTCATAAGCCAGATTCAGATAATTGCAGCCACCGCATTTTCCGAAGTGAGGACATACCGCCTCAATCTCATTCGGCGCTTGTTCCAAAACCTCCAACAGTGTTCCCTCTGCTTTTCCCTTTCTCTTTTTGCTGACACGGAAAGAGATCTTCTGTCCGGGAATCACATTCTTTACGACGGCCTTTGTCTCCTCGTCTGCAACTGCCACAACTCCCTTTGCCGGAAATTTTACACTTTCCACAATACCTTCATAACACTGTCCTTTTTTCATATTTAACTCTCCTCTGCGATATAAAAAATCGGAAATGATAATCCCAACCATGGACTGAAAAAGTCCAAATGCAAAACATAAAAATAGACTGTCATGCTACAGAAAATAACTGTGTCACAAAGTTTCTGCGAACACATATCTTTCTAAGGCACGACAGTCTTTCGTTCTTTCAATATGGATTACTCTTCTGCCGGTTCATCCTTCTCATCTGCTGTTGCGACTTTTACCTCTTCCTCATCATCTGCAAAGAAATCATCATCAAAGTCATCGTCAAAATCATCCTCGAAATCTTCCAGATAATCAGGTGTAAAATAACGGTATACTGCATAAGCAATGGCTGCGATTGCTGCAATTGCACCGATGATTGCAAATACCCAGAGAACCTTATGGCTCTTCTTCTCTTCTTTAACTTCTTCCTGTCTCTTTAACAGTTCGCTTAACGTTGTTGCTAATTCTTCAATTTTTGCTTTATTCATAAATTAACCGCCTTTCCATATATTTCCTCGTTATGACCCCATTCATTGTAAATAGTTTATCACTTTCTCCCGCATTTTACTATGATTTTTTTGTATTTTATAAAAAATTCAAAGTTTTTGCAGCTTCGCAAAAGCGGCATACAGGATTTTTTGCCCGTACTGATCAAACTCTACCGTCACCTGATAATCCTTTGCACCTTTCTCCAACGCTTTTACGGTCCCCTGGCCAAACTTAATATGGGAAACTCTGTCTCCCACTTCGTAATCAGGTTTCTCTCCGGGAGCCTGCATTCCCTTGGTAATCCCCTGTGCACCAAACATAGCGGTTCCCCGGGCAATAAACGGTTTCACTTCCGCTCTGGTCTCCTTGGGTCTTACGACAGCTTTCGGTTTGGTAATGGTCTGATAACCACCTGCTGCCCTTCCTGCTCCGGCAGCCGCCGCGGCAGACGATGCCGCTCCCACCGGCTTCGGTTTATTGAAAACATCATCCGGTATGCTTCTGCCGCTATAAGCACTTACCATATCATAAGGCTTTTTCTTGAAAATGTTCCTCTCGTATGAATCGTCGTCATATTCCACATAATCTCTTGCTCTGCTGTTCGGCAGTCTGTTATCCAGCAACTCCGCCGGAATTTCTTTTAAAAATCTGGAAACGGGATTGTACTGGGTTTCCCCGCGGATCATCCTTGCCTTAGCCGCTGTCAGCGTCAGATCTTCTTTTGCTCTGGTAATGCCCACATAGGCCAGTCTCCGCTCCTCTTCCACTTCCTCGGAATCATCGCCCATAATCGACATATAGCTTGGAAACACGCCGTCTTCCATTCCTGCCAGATAAACATGGGGAAATTCCAGCCCTTTCGCACTATGCAGCGTCATTAACAACACTTTGTTTCTGTCGCTGTCCACATTATCAATATCGGCAACCAAAGCAACCTCTGCCAGAAATTCGGACAACGTTGCTTCCTCATGCTCTTCTTCAAAAGAAACAACTTTGGATATCAATTCATCGATATTTTCAATTCTTGCCTGCGCTTCCTCATCGGTATCCGCCTCTAACTGGTTTACATAACCTGTTGTTTCGATAACATCCTTCAACAATTCGCTTAAAGTATACGTCTTCGCCTTAGCACGAAATACCTGTATCATGGTTACAAACGGCTGCAGCTTGACTGCACTGCGCCCGATGGTCATAATATGATCCGCTTCTTCCAAAGCCTCATAAAAACTAATTCCTCTGGCATCGGCATAATCCTGTACTTTTACAATGGTAGTGGCACCGATTCCCCGTTTGGGTACGTTGATGATCCTCTTGACCGCCAAATCATCCATCCCGTTATCAATGGTCTTTAAATAAGCCAGCAAATCTTTAATTTCTTTTCTGCCGTAAAAATTAACACCGCCTACAATATCATAGGGAACACCCGCCCTGACAAACTGCTCTTCCAATACACGCGCCTGTGCATTGGTGCGGTAAAGCACGGCACAATCCCTGTAATCGCAAATGCCCTCCCGTTTCTTGGATGCAACATCATAGGCAATATATTCCGCTTCTTCCACGGCATGATCAAACTGTCTGAAATGCAGTCTGTTACCGCTGCCTTTATCGGTCCAAAGGGCTTTTTCCTTTCTGCCCTCATTGTGGCTGATCACCGCATTGGCCGCATCCAGTACATTCTGGGTGGAACGGTAATTCTGTTCCAACTTGATCACCTTTGCTTCGGGAAAAACTTTTTCAAAATCCAGAATATTGCGGATATTTGCCCCGCGGAATTTGTATATGGACTGATCGTCATCGCCGACCACGCAAAGATTATGATTAGCACCGGCTAACAATCTGATCAATTCAAACTGAATGCTGTTGGTATCCTGATACTCGTCCACCATAATATATTTTAACCGGTTTTGGTAATCCGCAAGTACATCGGGATTGGCCCGAAACAGTTCCACCGCATTGACCAGCAGATCATCAAAATCCATGGCATTGTTTTTTCGCAGTGTCTTCTGGTATTCTTTGTACGCCTTGGCTATTCTCATCCGGTTAAAATCGCCCATGGCATTCATTTCATATTCATCGGGAAGTATCCCTTCATTCTTGGCAGAAGAAATTGCCCCCAAAATGGTACGTTCCTTCAACTGCTTGGTATCGATCTGCAATCTCTTACAGATATCCTTCATTACCGATTTGGAGTCATCCGTATCATAAATGGTAAAGGCATTATCATATCCGATACGCTCCGCAAATCTGCGTAAAATACGGACACAGCTGGAATGAAATGTGGAAACCCAGATACTTTCCGAGCCGAAGCCCACCAAACCATCCACTCTTTCCCGCATTTCTCCCGCTGCTTTATTGGTAAAGGTAATTGCCATGATATTCCATGGGTTTACCCCGCATTCTTCTATCAGATATGCAATCCTGTGGGTCAGCACGCGGGTCTTTCCCGAACCGGCTCCCGCCAGAATCAGGACAGGACCTTCCGTCGCCAGTACCGCTTCCTTCTGCATATCATTTAGCATGTCCAATCGACTCATTTTCCTTCCCTCACTTCTCATGTTACAACTATATTAACTTTACCACACCCATTCTCATTTTTCTACCAAAAAGAAGCTGTCATGCCCGGGAGTTATGACAAATCGCATAAACCGGACTACAACAGCCTCTCATTTGCTTGCTTTGCATTATAATTATGTAAACCACTTATTCGTTATGTTAACCAGTGATATTTTATATCAGCTTCTGTCCGCAGTTGCTGCAGAATTTTGCACCATTGGTAGGCGTACCGCAGTTGGGACAGAATTTCGGCCCCTCGCCGCCAGCTGCCGGAGCTGCCTGACCGCCCTGATTCATGCCGACATCGGGATTCATGCCCTGCGTCATGTTCACATTGTTCATCATCTGCTGACCCATCATCATACCCATCTGGACACCCATCATCTGGCCTGCAAGATTTGCTCCGCTGCTTCCGCCGTTTCCTTTTTCGATGGAGTTTGCCATGGCCATCTGACTGTATTTGTTCATATCTCCGACCATAGACTGTGCAGCCGCTTTCTCCTGCATCTTCTTTACTTCTTCCGGATAGTTGAAGCTTTCAATGGTAAAGCCCGTGATACCGATACCGATTGAGCGCATTTCCATATCCAGATCTTCTTCAATGCCTTTTGCAATATTGCGGGCATCCATCTGAAGATTGAACATATCCCTGCCTTCTTTACCGATCCAGCTCATCAAAAGCTGATCCAAGCTTGCAGTAATACGTGTCTTAACATCCTCTACACTATAGGTCTGCATGGTTCCGGAAAGTTTCTCCAGCATGACCGCAAAATCCTGTACTTTACAGTTGAATGTACCAAATGCACGAATCGGCATACCGCCCGGAAGCCCCGGTGCCGGTAAATTGATAGCATTTTTGGTACCCCATTTACAAAGCAGCTCTTTTGTATTGATAAAAACAACTTCTGCTCTCATGCCGGAATTAAAGCCAAACTTGAAACCTTTTAACGATGACAGGAAAGGAATGATCTGTGTCTCAATGTCATAGCTGCCGTCATCTTCAAATACACCTTCGATTCTGCCGTTGTACATGAAGATTGCATCCTGTCCCGGACGAATAAACAGCTTAGAACCTTTCTTGATCTCATCATTGGGCCATTTCCAGAAAATAACGCCTTCCTTAGACTCATCCCATTCTACTACGTTGGATAACTGATTAGAAAAAAGTCCCATCTTCACTATCTCCTTTTTTGATTACATTCCCATTTCGGCTTTTAATTTCGCCAGCTCGTCATCGACCGCAACATCGGTCTCGCTGTCTTCATATTTTGCCGCCAGCGCATCAATGCTGTCCGAAGGCTTCTGATTTAATTCTTCCATCGCTTCCGCCTCATCCATCATGCGGTTTACCTTATCTTCCATTCTGTCGAATGCCGCCATTCTTGCGCCTGCATCCTTACCGGAATCTCCGACGCTGTTCATTTTCTTCTTTGTCTCGGCTACGGCAAGTTTTGCTTTTAATGTTGCCTGTCTTCCTTTCAGATCCTGAATATCACTTTCCAGCTTTTTGGTCATTTCACGCATCTTTGCGGAATTTTCCACGCAGATATTGTAATTCTGCTCCAAAGCTGCTCTTTCCTGTGTCAATTCGGATTTTCTGCCAAGGAACTGACGCGCTTCATTGTCATTGCCGGCTGCAACTGCTTTTCTTGCATATTTATCCATCTTGGCAATTTCTTCATCACACGCATCCAGTTTTCTCTTTGCAGCTTTTTCATCAGCAATCACTGCAGCAGTTTCGCTTTTCACTTTCCCCAGATCCTCCTGCAGATCACGCAGATACTGATTGATCATCTTTTCCGGATCCTCACACTTATCTAATAATGCGTTCATGTTTGCTGACATAATGTCTTTAAATCTTGAAATAATTCCCATGGAAATCCTCCTCTGCCCCTCAGGCGCTCATAGTTATTGTTTTCTGTATACGGGTTCCGATTAAATATATTCCCGCCCGTTGTCATTATTATATTATATTTTCCAAATACTGTCGATATGGAACTTTATTTTGCCCGAAGAACCATTTCTGTCAACTTCAGGTTGCAGAACAACTGATTTTAACACGAAACTTCGGAAGAATGATGCAAATAAGAACCTTTGACAATCTTTTGCAATATCATAATATTACATTCCTTAGGAGGTATATTATGAAAAAGTTGATTTCTCTCACACTTATGATGACGCTTTTATCTGCGCTTCTATTGACCGGCTGCGGTGCAAAAGAAGCCGGCAATAAAGAAGTCGTGCTGAATGAAGTAGCCCATTCCATTTTTTATGCACCTATGTATGTGGCTATCGAAGAAGGTTATTTCGAAGAGGAAGGAATCGATCTGACCCTTGTGACAGGATTTGGTGCTGACAAAACCATGACCGCCGTTTTGTCCGGCGAGGCAGACATCGGATTCATGGGAAGTGAATCCACGATCTACACCTATCTTGGCGACACCGACGATTATGTTGTCAATTTCGCCCAGTTGACGCAAAGAGCGGGCAACTTCCTTGTTTCCCGCACGCCCATGGATGATTTTAAATGGGAAGATCTGAAAGGTACTACCGTCTTGGGCGGCAGAAAAGGCGGTATGCCGGAAATGGTTTTTGAGTATATCCTCAAAGCCAACGGCATTGACCCGCAGACCGACCTGACCATTGATCAGAGCATTGATTTCGGCTCCACAGCAGCGGCCTTTTCGGGAGGTCAGGGTGACTTTTCCGTGGAATTCGAGCCCCATGCCACCTCTTTGGAGCAAAAGGGCGACGGATATGTAGTCGCTTCACTGGGTGAAGATTCCGGTTATGTGCCTTATACGGCTTTCAGTGCAAAGTCCAGCTACATCAAAGAAAACCCCGAAATCATTCAGGGCTTTACCAATGCACTGCAAAAAGGCATGGATTATGTAAACTCACATACTCCTGCGGAAATTGCCGAGGTCATTGCGCCCCAGTTTGAAGAAACGGACCTGGATACCATTACCAAAATCGTAGAACGTTATTATAATCAGGACACTTGGAAAGATAATCTGATCTTTGAAGAAGACAGCTTTACTCTTCTGCAGAACATTCTGGAAGAAGCAGGAGAACTGTCGGAGAGAGTGCCTTATGAAGAGCTGGTAGATACGAGCTTTGCCGAAAAAGCAGCCAAATAACGTCTCTTAGCCAAAAAAAGTTGCCGTATTCATCGGATCACAGATCTCACGGAACCACATTTCCGCCATGTGACTTGATAAATACGGCAACTTCTGATTTGCACTTTTATTCTGCTGACTTTTTACCATCGGCTTTCTTTGCAGCAGCCTTCTTTTCGTCCGGTTTTTCCTCTTTCTTTTTATCTTCCTTCTGCTTTTCTTCTTTCATGCTGTCAATCAGTTTTTCGATCAGAAGTTTTTTTACATAAACATCATAACTGAGCATACAGATAAAGGAAAATCTCTGCAAAAATTCCTGTTCCTGCTTAGGAGCGTTTTCAAAAGTGGCAGCCGACTCCGCAAACATTTTCTTTACATCGTCCTTTAATGCCTCTACCCTGCCCTTCTCCAAACTGAATACCTCATCATAAATATCTTCCAGTTTCAATCCGGATGCGGCTCCGAAATATTGATCTGTCAGCGGTTTCAACAGCTCCTGAATATCTCCTATAGATAATATTCCTTTAAAATAATAAATAAAAATCAGTACCAGCACATGTTCTTTTGAATATTTCTTTTTAACAGGCGGCGGCAGCAAATCATTTTTTGCATAATTATTAATCATGGTCTTGGTCAGGATCTTGTCTTCACCGGGATTTCTGGTCGTGGCACGCATATGCTGATCCATAAAGGTCGTAACCTGATCCATATAAAGATCAATATTGGGAATTTCATCCGCATCAATGTGTTCAATGCGGTCAAAACTCTGTAAAATACTATTTAATAAATCATCCGTAGATATTGTCATATTTCGCCTCCAAAGGCTAATTGCCTATCATTTCTCTATTATATAGTATTGAAAACTATTTGTAAACGTATTAAAATACATATTGCGAAAAAGGAGATACAAAAATGAATTATGTTTTAGATTCACATACCCATACCCTTGCCAGCGGACATGCTTTTAACACCATAATGGAAATGACAGCCGCGGCATCCAAAAAGGGCTTAAGCTTATTGGCAATTACTGAGCATTGTGTGAATATGCCCGGAACCTGCCATGAATTTTATTTTCAAAATTACCGCATTCTGGACCGAAATGCCTATGAGCTTCCCACGCTTTTCGGTGTGGAACTGAATATTCTGGATGAAAACGGCTCTGTCGATATGTCACCTGAGCTGCTTGCCACCATGGATGTGGCTTTGGCAAGCCTTCATCCCCCATGTGTCCGATTCATGAGCAAACAGGAAACAACTAACAGTATCGTCCGCATTCTGGAAAATCCTCTGATCCAGATAATCGGACACCTGGACGATGACCGTTTTCCGGTAGATTATGACGAAGTGGCAAGGGCTGCGGCTGCCAATCACAAACTGTTTGAGGTAAACAACTCCTCTCTGGCTCCCACCAGTTACCGCCCCGGCGCCCATGATAATTATCTGCGCCTGTTGGATGCCTGTGTCAGACATGATGTGGAAATCATCTTAAACAGCGATGCCCATTCCCATACACTGATCGGTGCCAGACAATATTCGGAGCCGTTGATTTCCGAAGCAGGCTTTCCTTTGGAAAAGATTGTAAATGACAGCGTCGATCACTATTTTTCCTATTTAAAACCGGAAGTCAGAAACTATTTTCCGGCGGATGCTTTTTCCTCATAATGCTTTTCTAATTTCTGCTTTACCTTTATGTTTTGCTGTGATAAAATGGAGAAAGTTAGGACGTTAAAATTTTACAGTGTTAAAGTAACAGGAGAACAGTCATGAATAAGAAAATTAAAAATGAGGCGGTAGATGCCCTTTTTGATGCAATTTTAACATTGCGTGATAAAAAAGAATGCTATTCCTTTTTTGAAGATCTTTGTACCGTAAACGAACTGCTTTCTTTATCCCAGCGTTTTGAAGTGGCAAGCATGCTGCGGGATAAGAAAACATATCTGGAAATCGCAGAAAAGACCGGTGCTTCCACCGCTACCATCAGCCGCGTAAACCGCTCGCTGAATTATGGAAGCGACGGATATGAACTGGTGTTTGAAAGATTGAAAAAATCCTGAATTCTACTTAATAAAAGCCAAAATCAGAGAAAGTACAAACAATACGATAATAATCACTGCTATTGTACGTGTCCTTTTTAAATAAGTTTCTCTTTCCTCATTTTCTTTTGGCTTGAATACAAGTTCCGGTTTAATCAATGCAACTATTGCACATATAAATAAAATAATCTGTAGCATATAAAAATCTCCTTTGACTACTATAATTAATAATATTGTAGCGCAAAGGAGATTTTTAGATATCTTTTTGTCGTAATGACCAAGTAAAATAATCGTAAATTTATTAACAATTTACCTATCTTTACACTGCCAGCTTCATGTCTCCCTCTTTGATCCAGCCTTTTTTACGCATAAACTCGCTGATACCCAGAGAAAGAATCGCCGGAAATACAAAGTGCAGTAAAACAATCTTCAATAAAACAATACCTGCGGACGCATCTGCCGTCATAGTCTGGTATGTCGTAATCTGACCTACCAGTCCGGCTGTTCCCATTCCGGATCCCGTGGCATTGTTTGTCATATGGAATACCATGGTCGAAACAGGTCCTAAAACAGCACTGGTAATAATGGCAGGCAGCCAGATAATCGGTTTCTTTACAATGTTACCGATCTGAAGCATACTGGTTCCCAATCCCTGTGCCAGCAATCCGTTTACTTTGTTCTCACGGTAGCTTGCAACCGCAAAGCCCACCATATTGGCACAACATCCTACCGTGGCTGCTCCCGCTGCCAGTCCCGACAGGTTTAAAATAACGCCGAGTGCAGCCGAGCTGATCGGCAACGTCAGGATCATGCCCATCAGAACCGACACAATAATTCCCATTAGGAATGGTGCCTGCTGCGTTCCTGCATTGATCAGACTGCCAAGGAAGGTCATAAATGCCGAAATCGGCGGTCCTAAAATCAAACCTACCGCCGAACCGCTCAGGATACATACGAGAGGTGTAATCAGAATATCCACTTTTGTTTTTCCGGAAACCAGTTTTCCAAAATAAATTGTCACGATTGCGGCAATAAAAGCGCCCAGAGGTTCTCCCGGACCCGCCAGATTCACAACACCATCTACTAAGAAAGTACCGGCAATGATCTTGGATGCAAACGCTCCGGTCATACCGCTGACTGCCGCAGATACAATGACTAACGGACTGGATTTCAGGCGCATTGCCGTTCCGACACCGATGCCGGCTCCCGTTGCCGCAGAAGCAACTTTACCGATATATACCAGATAACTTCCGATTGATCCCGGGATCAGATTGCCGATCTGCCCGATGATCGTCCCGACGATTAATGTGGCAAAAAGCCCGGTCGCCATGCCACTCAACCCGTCAATAAAAATCTCATTCAGTACCTTTTTTAATTTTTCCATTGTGCTCCACCTTTAGTTTTTCATTTTTTACTTTTCTTTTTTTTGCTTTTTTGTCTTTTAACTGTCTTGTCAGTTGTCTTTACACCTGTCAAGGCACAAACTGTACAATAGCACAATGTATAAAAAAAATCAAGTCAACTTTCTGATAAATTGGGATTTGTTTACTTCATTTCTTTTTCAAATCTAAAAAAGTAATTGTTTT
>JBJEJE010000034.1:0-20355 GCA_051877755.1 Lachnospiraceae bacterium
AAGATGCATAAAAAGTGCTTGACTTGAATAGAGATATATGGTAATCTATTCAAGTCGTGTGACGAAACAACAAAGCAGAGTATCCACTCTCACCTTAGCGCATAGGGCGACTCGGGTTGAATATTAGAGCGTAAGAATGTAAGTTTTCTAATAGAAGTGGATAGTATGCTGTCCACTTCTTTTTTTCGCGGAAGGCATAAGCTAAGCTGGAATGCTTGCATTGTTTGTGCGGAGTGAAAGATTTTGAATAACATTTGAGATGGAGGTACAAAGCCATTAGCGAGTTAATGATCAATGAGCAGATTCGTGATAAGGAAGTCCGTTTGATCGGTACAGAGGGAGAGCAGTTAGGGATTATGTCGGCAAAGGAAGCCATGAAACTGGCGAGAGAAGCTGAACTTGATCTGGTAAAGATTGCTCCGACTGCAAAGCCACCGGTATGTAAGATTATTGATTACGGAAAATACCGTTATGAGCTTGCAAGAAAAGAAAAAGAGGCAAAGAAAAAGCAAAAAACTATTGATATCAAAGAGGTTCGTTTATCCCCGAATATTGATACCAATGATTTGAATACAAAGGTAAATCAGGCAAGAAAATTCCTGTCAAAGGGTGATAAGGTAAAGGTTACCTTAAGATTCCGGGGGAGAGAGCTTGCACATGTTAACCAGAGCAAAGTAATTTTAGATGAGTTTGCTAAGCAGCTGGAAGATATTGCAGTTGTTGATAAACCTGCAAAATTTGAAGGCAGAAGCATGATCATGTTTTTGACAGAGAAGAAATAGTTATATGCTGGAACAAAGTTCCGATTATATAAGAAATTATAGACATTTAAGGAGGAAATAAAAATGCCAAAATTAAAGACAAACAGAGCAGCAGCAAAGCGTTTTAAGAAGACCGGAAATGGTAACTTAAAGAGAAATAAAGCTTACAAGAGCCACATCTTAACAAAGAAGACTACTAAGAGAAAGAGAAATCTTAGAAAAGCAACTATGATGGATAAGACAAACGAAAAGGTAATGAAGAAGATTTTACCTTATCTGTAAGATTGATAGAATTAGGAGGAATTTGAAATGGCAAGAGTTAAAGGCGGCGTAGGCGCAAAGAAGAGACATAATAGAACATTAAAGCTCGCAAAGGGTTATAGAGGAGCAAGATCAAAGCAGTACAGAGTGGCAAAACAGTCTGTTATGAGAGCTCTTACTTCTTCATATGCTGGTAGAAAGCAGAGAAAGAGACAGTTCAGACGTTTATGGATTGCACGTATCAATGCAGCAGCAAGAATGAATGGATTATCCTACAGCAAGTTCATGTATGGTTTGAAATTAGCAGGTGTTGACATGAACAGAAAGATGCTTGCTGAACTGGCAGTTTCTGATGCAGAAGGATTTGCAAAACTGGTTGAGGTTGCAAAAGCAAAGTTAGCATAAATCGTTATCCGTATATATAAGGTTGAGGGAGAAAAGGAGCAGGTGCATCTGCACCTGTATCCGCACTCTCACATAAAAAATTAAAAAAAATGCAATTTTCTGTTGCATTTTTTGTTAAAACGTAGTAATCTATACAAGGTTCGTGTTTGAAGCGTGAAATGTAATTCAGGCACAAAGGAACGAACCCGGCATATAATAGAATATGCGGAAGTGCTGGAACTGGCAGACAGGCTAGACTAAGGATCTAGTGGTGGCAACACCGTGTGGGTTCAAGTCCCATCTTCCGCAGGATAAGAAAGCAGCAGATACGCAAGTATCTGCTGTTTTCTTATACCGAGCCGAAGGCTCCTTGAACCCAGGGTTCAAGGTCTCGCCTCCGGCTCGGTGGGCTCGTAGCACGTGGTCCACAGAACCACACTCGCCTTATCTTCCGTAGCAAAAATACGGAACTTACTCCGACTTGTAATGAGTGAGGATTGCACTATCCGGATATATATGATAAAAGGAGGAGCGAAATGCAGGAAGAAAAATATATTACCGTCAATTCAAAATGGAAAAAGGTAACACTGAAAGTTAGTACTATTCTCTATATTCATATGAGAAGAAAATATGCAGATATCTATATGACAGGAGAAAGAGTATGTGAGACAAGAACCAATTATAAAGAGTTGAAAGATCAATTGGGGGATGGATTTATCGAAGTTCGCCGGGGAACCATAGTATCGGTTATCGCCATCCATAATGTAACACAAACTATTAATCTGAATAATGGTTTGTCTTTGAAATACACACTCAGGAGAAAGAAGGAGATAGAAGAGAATCTGTACCGAGAACGAAAGAACCTGCTCAGTCGTTTTTCTAAAGAAGGTGTACCTATAACAAAGGAAGAATATTTCAGGTATTACAGCGGCTTTGAGCATGTACCTTTTGCGTTTGCTGATATTGAAATGATATTTGATGAGACATGGCGTGCAGCAGACTGGATCTTCCGGTATGGGAATTCGGCATTGGCTGAATTGGAAAAGGTACCTCTTGATAAGCTGATAGGCAACACCTTTGGAACTATTTTCCACAATATGGATTCCAAGTGGCTGCAATGTTATGAGCGTGCTAGTCTTTTCCGGGAAACGTTGGAACTTACTGACTATAGCCCTGAGATAGATACCTATCTGAAAGTAATCTGTTTTCCTACCTTTGAAGGGCATTGCGGCTGTATCCTGTTCAATATAGAGAATA
Source organism: Lachnospiraceae bacterium (assembly GCA_051877755.1). Classification (GTDB taxonomy): domain Bacteria; phylum Bacillota; class Clostridia; order Lachnospirales; family Lachnospiraceae; genus CAG-590. Next base: position 2,664 of record JBJEJE010000034.1, read on the forward strand.
TAGAATTTACCAGGAGCAGTGATCATACGGAGATTGCATTGGGCACATATTTTAAACAATATTTGGAAAAATATGCAAAATGACTATGTCGTTTTGTACCGTTTTTGGTTTGATTTGTGCTGATTTGTACCGTTTTTTGAAAAGAAGATTGCGTTTCGTGTTTGTTTTCTTGACAGTGGTTTTATACAAATAGTATAATAATTTTATCAGACCTGAATAGTTCATCTTGTATCGGTGAGATATTCAGGTTTATTATGCAAGGAGGTAGAAAAATGAAAAAGTATTGGCAGTGCTGCTTGTATTTACCATGTGCTTATGCGATGCAGCACCCGTAATGGCTGGAAATCTTCCAGTAAATGAAAATGTCGAAATAACTGATTCGCAGGAAACAGACAGCAGTCAGGACGACGCACAGGACAGCAGTCAGGAGGATGCACAGGACAGCGGTCAGGAGGATGCACAGGACAGCAGTCAGGATGACGCACAGAATAGTGCACAGGACGACATAGAGGACAGCAGTCAGGACGATGCACAGGCTGAAGAAACTGTTACTGATAATACGAACAGTGATGCAACGGAAAATGATGCCGCGATGAATGAAGGAAACTCCGGTAACAATGATACGGTTGAGGAGTCTGATCTAATCGAGGAGGAGCTTCAAAGTAAAACAAGTGCAGGTTCAGCGGGACTTACGAATATGCCGGTGAATGAATTGTTGTATATAACATGTGCAGAGAATACGGATTTACGATGGAACGTCAACGGAGGTGCTTTGCAAGGTAATGTTGTTCATCTTGACAATATTTCCGGCAAAAACTGTCATTTTGCATTATATAGAGTGTACAAAGTGAATGATGCGGATGAAGAAGAGTATACTGATGAAGGATATTACGGAATTAAGCATATACTGAGCGGAGGTACTGATTTATATGCTGATATAGAGAATAAGAGCAAGGATGAAAATAAGGTGCTTCACGTCTGGGAAGACGAAGACAAAAAAGTTTACGAAAACGAACACCGTCAGTTTGCTTTCTTTGATGCAGGTGAAGATACATATGGCAACCAATGTTATTACATCCAAAACAGAAACAGTGGGTTGTGGCTGGGCTATAGCGGAACTCCTGCAAAAAATACCGAGATAATACAGACGACGGAAGCGAATCGTAAGAAATGGATTATTACAAAAGACGTTCTTCCTAAGACCAGCGATGATTATGCAGAGGATTTGATTGCATATAAGGAAGGAAGTACTGAAGATAAAGAAGCTGGTACTTATATAGAGATATTCAAAAAGGGAACCATTAATGCCATTAACAGAGTGGGTGATAGCGAAAATGACTATGCAAATATCCACTATTACGAACTGGGAACAAGTGCGAAATGGCTTATAAAATGGCATGAAGAGTACTCTGCTTATACGATACATGCTGTAGACGATGAGGAAAAGGATATCGGCAAGGTGTGGGATATATACGGGGAAAGTATGTCAGACGGTGCACTGATAAATATGTGGAAATTGGAGGACAACGCAGGAAGCGATACGGATAAAGACAACAAAGGCAACCGGAATACAACTCAGTATTGGCGGTTTATCAAGGTGGGTGATAACTATAAGATACAGAATGCCAAAACCGGAAAATACCTGACTTCTGGTAGTTTAGGTTATTTAGCACAAGACAGCGATGGAGATGAAGTTACCATTGAAAGAATTTCAGGAACGGATAAGTCGGTTAACTTCAATTATTCCATTGACTGGATGAATGATATTCCTGATGATGTTTATCTTTCTTCTGTGAATATTCCCGGTACGCATGATACGGGAACGGCTTCCATAAAGCAGGGTGATATACCGAAGTGGTCATGGACATGCTGCCAGAGCTACTATTATGGTGAGCAGCTTAATATCGGTACCCGAAGCTTTGATGTACGTTGCAACGCCACTAGTGATAATGCCACAGCAAGCGAGGTGAAGATAATCCACGGAGGTGAAACATGGCAGTGCTATGACCGGGATGGTACAGAGCTTACGCTTTGGGATATACTGAATGATAGCGTGAGATTTTTGAAAAATCATTCTTCCGAATCCATTGTTATGATGGTAAAACCTGACGACGGAAGTACAGTAGGGCTGGCAAGGGCTATAGGGGGTTTTATCAAAGAAAATCAGGAGTATGTATATACGGGAGAAGGCATTCCGTCTATGGGAGAAGCACGGGGCAAGATTGTGTTTATCAGAAGATACGAGATAGATACCAGTAAGTACAACCCGGCTGATGATGGTCTCAAAGAAGAATGGTTTGGTATAGATCTTAACAAATGGGATGATTACAAAGATGCCTATCACAGTAATCAAAATGCTGTACGTATATATGATAAGGATGATGTATACGTTTATGCACAGGATGCCTACAAGAAGGATTCAGACGATAAGGAAAAATGGATAGCAGGAACAATGAAACAGACGACAACCGGTCAGGTTCCTGCAAATGCATGGATATATAATTATACAAGTACTACAGGAAGTACCGGTATAGGTTTTCCTTTCCGATACACAAGAGATATTAATCCGTGGTTGTATAACGACAAAGGTGATGGCTATATCGATGATAGCAGACTGGGAATGGTAATGCTCAATTACATTGACGGTCAGATGGCAAAACTTATATATGAAACGAATTCAAGCAATAGCAAATTCTATGCAATAAAACCTACTGCTCCGACAACCGTGGAGGTGAAATATGGTCAGAAACTTTCAGGGGCAACAATCAATGGGCAGACCGGAGACGGAACCTGGAGTTTTGACGACGGAGATTATATACCTACTTATAACGACTATAAGAATGGTAAGAAATTTAAGATGACTTATAAATCTAAATCTGATGGTTCCACCCTTGGAACAGCGGAAGTCAGCATAACCAAATTTACAAAGAAACCGGTGCAAGTAACGGTGGATAATAAGACAATCACATATGGAGAGGCAACTCCGAAACTTACATATTCCGTTGCTGCAAATGACCTTGTGAAGGGTGATTCGAAAGAGGATCTTGGAATAACGCTGACAATAAATGAACAAAAGTCTTCAGCAGGTTTATTAAAGGCGGGCGAGTATGATATAAAAGGATCCGGTTCCTCTAATAATTATAATGTAACGTTTACGACCGCCAAGGTAACAGTAAATAAGAAAACGGTAGGCGTAAATTGGAGCGATACGAAAAAGCTTATATATAACGGTGAATCCCAAAATGTTACGGCGACGCTTACAGGAGTGATGACTGGTGACAAATGTACAGCTTCCGTTACAGGCGGAGATGAAGTGGGACCGAGCTGGACGGGCGATTCGGCTAATCCAATGGAGAAATATACAGCAACAATTTCTTCCCTTGCCGGAGCTGACTACGGAAACTACCAGCTGCCTGCGGATGGTACCTCTATAGATTATTATATCCTGAGAGAGACACCAGACAAGGAAGAATATCAGTTCCCAACGAAGGTTGTGCTGACATATGGTCAGAAACTTTCGGAGGCAACACTGGTAGGTGCTTCGGGAGAGGGTACGTTTTCTTTCTGGACAACTGAGGTTGAAAATCCGACGAATTGGGAAGATCTGACTTGGGATGATCTGAATTGTGAGGATGATACGATACTTGATGTGGGTACATATAGCAATTATATTATTGCATACAAACCGGAGAATGATGATACAGAGCGTCCCGTTATAAAAAAAGATATCACAATAACTGTTAATAAGAAAAGCGTAACGGTAACAGCGAATGCAAAAGAGAAGACTTACGGAGATGAGACTCCTGAACTTACCTACACCGTTAATGCTGGCGATTTAGTAGGTAACGATACGACAGCGGATCTCGGACTTTCACTGACAGCCGGAAACGGAGATAGTAAGCTTTGCGATGCAGATACATATCAGATAGTTAAGAAAGAGTCTGCAAGTAGCAAGTATGATGTTACGGTTACTTTTGCAGACCTGACTGTTTCAAAGCGGGAAGCTGAGATAAAATGGCCTGAAGAATCAACATATACATATAGCGGAGACGCTGTGGATATCAAAGCGGAGGTGACAAACCAGGCAACAGACGGTGACTGTACTGTTACGGTAACAGGCGGCAATGGTATAAATGCAGGCGAATATACGGCTGAAGCGGTGTCTCTCAGCAATAGGAATTATGTATTTGGGGATAATTCAGTAAAAACCTTCGATTATACAATAGAAAAAGCAACTCCGGATGTTACATTCCCTACGTATGTCACAATTACTTACGGACAGTATGTGGAAGCGGCAGAGATTAATGGAACGAGCAGCTGTGAGGGTGTATTTGAATTAGTAAGAGATGTGGCGGATGCTTATGAAAAACCGCTGCTGGAAGTAGCGGATAGTGGTCGGTATCTATATACCCTTCGATTTATACCTGATGATATGGATAATTATGAAACAGTAACTTCTTCTGCCAAAGTGCCGGTGGAGGTAAATCCGAAAAAGATTACAGTTACGGCTGATGATAAGCAGATGATATACGGACAGGTTACGCCGGAGTTTACCTGGCATATGGACGAGACACAGCTTGTGGGAGAAGACACGGCCGCCGAATTTGATTTTGAACTGACTGCCGATGGTGCGGATGCGAAAAATGGTCGGTATGATGCGGGATACTATAGTATAACCTGTACGAATACTGTTAAGAAGAATCCGAACTATGAAATTGACTTTAAAGAGGGCGGCCTTAAGGTGTTACCGAAACCGGCTATGATTAAGTGGAACAGCACCACCGGAATCAAGGTGGGTGATCCTGAACCTTCAGCATATGTGACGAATAAGGCATATGAAGATGATGTATGTAATGTCGTTGTGGAAAGTGATGGTACGGAGAGTCCAAGCTGGGAAGATGATAAACCTGCGTCTATTGATGCGATTACTGTATACAATGCGGAGATAATAGGATTTGATGGAGAAGACAGCCACAACTATTATCTGGCTGGTGGTGATCTGGAGATTCAATATATTGTTCGAAGGGCAAATGCAACTGATTACAACATGCCTGTATGTGCTGTAATGACTTACGGACAGAAGATTTCTGAGGCGAGGATGTTACTTGCCGCAGGAGATGGAACATTTACAATTGTAGATGGTGATGGCAATGCTGTGGACGATAACGTAGAATTATCTGCGGGGACACACGACGGGTATCAGGTCAAGTATGATCCTAATGAACTATCTGCATATGAAGATATCCAGATTGTGGTAAGAAAAAAAGCTATTACTGTAAATGCACTGTCCGCTGAGAAGACATACGGTGAGGAGACCAGTCTGGATTATGAATTGGATGAATCATCGGAACTTGCTTTTGATGACAAGGTGGATGATTTAGAGTTGTCACTTACGGCGGTAAATGTATTGGAAGAAGATGAACCAGACGGAAATAGCGTGAATAGCCCTGCAGGTGTTTATGAGATACAACTGAAGGAATGTGGAAATACTAACTATGATGTGACATTAGTATCATCGCAGCTTTATATTCGCCAGAAGAGCGTAAGCCTGGAATGGTCTGATGTATCCAATCTTGAATATACGGGAGAGCCGGTAAGCGTTACGGCTAAAGCAAAAGGCGTTTTAGAGGGAGATACATGTGATGTAACAGTAATAAACGGCAACAAGGTAGAGCCGGGCTCATACTGTGCATTGGCTTCCTCTCTGTCAAATAGCAACTATATACTTCCAAGGGATTATACGCAGCTGTTAAAGCTATACACCATTAATCCGGCAAAAGAACCGGATGAAAGTGGAAAAGAACCGGATAATAATGAAAGTGGAAAAGAACCAAATAGTACTGAAGCTACTACAGAGGATAACAGTAATTCAAAGATTCCGGTTTCCGCAATTGGTCTCAGTGCTATTTCCCAAAAGATTGCTGCTGGAGAGAAAGTTCAGATGAATGTTAAGATTATCCCTTCCAATGCATCTGTTAAGGAAGTAACATGGACAACCTCTAATGCAAAATATGCTACGGTTAGCAAAACAGGAAAGGTAACAGCAAAGAAAGCCGGTGCTGGCAAGCGAGTTCTTATCATAGCAACTGCAACGGATGGATCCGGTATCAAGGCGGTATATGGAATCAGCATTATGAAACATGCTGTAAAGAAGATTTCACTGAAAGCGGATAGTAAAACAGTGAAAGCTGGTAAATCGGTAACAGTGAAAGCAACCGTCAAGACAACCGGAAAATCCAGTGTGAATAAAAAACTGAAATGGACCAGCAGTAATACAGAATATGCCACAGTTAATAGCAAAGGTGTGGTTGAGACGAAGAAAGCCGGAAAAGGCAAGAAAGTAAAAATTACTGCTAAGGCTACAGATGGAACGGGTAAGAAAGCAACAATTAAAATTAAAATTAAATAATTGATTTAAGAACGAAACACAACTTATGGATGCTTTCCTGTATTTTACAGGAGGCATCCATTTTTTTGTTTTAATCTGGAAGGAATTGGAACTCTTTAATCAGAATAAAAAACGCATATTTGGTTGTAAAAAATATGGTAATACTATATAATATTGGATTAAGTCTGGGCTTTTCCAATGGTTTTGTGAAAGACAGCCCGGAATATTACGAAAACTGGAGGAAAAATATGAAAGAAAAATTTAAACCCTATGTTCCGGCGGATAAGATTACACCGGAATTTACAGTAACTTCTGTAATCATGGGTATTTTGCTGGCGATTGTCTTTGGCGCAGCGAATGCCTATCTTGGACTGCGTGTGGGAATGACGGTATCTGCATCCATTCCGGCAGCGGTAATTTCCATGGGAGTAATCCGCGTTATCATGCGGAAGGATTCCATTTTGGAAAGCAATATGGTGCAGACAATTGGTTCAGCAGGAGAATCATTGGCTGCGGGAGCAATTTTTACGATGCCGGTATTGTTTTTATGGGCAAAGGAAGGTCTTATGGATTCCCCAAGTCTTGTGACCATTGCACTGATTGCACTTTGTGGCGGTATTTTAGGTGTGCTTTTCATGGTGCCGCTTCGGAATGCTTTGATTGTAAAAGAACATGGAGTGCTTCCGTATCCGGAGGGAACTGCCTGTGCGGAAGTTCTTTTAGCAGGAGAAGAAGGGGGTGCCAGTGCCACAACTGTTTTTGCTGGAATGGGTCTGGCAGCTGTTTTTAAGTTTGTTGTGGATGGATTAAAGGTTATTCCTGGTGTTATCACAGCCCCGATTAAGGCATTAAAGACAGAGCTTTCGGCAGAAGTGTATCCGGCATTGATCGGTGTCGGCTATATCTGTGGGATTAAAATTGCCTCTTATATGTTTGCCGGTGGTCTGATTGGCTGGTTTGTATTGATTCCTGCAATTGTAACCTTTGGCGGGGATACGATGCTTTATCCGGGAACCGATACCATTGCCAATATGTATGCAAACGGCGGTGCTTCTGCTATCTGGAGCAGCTATATCCGTTATATTGGTGCAGGAGCGGTCGCAGCAGGCGGTATTATCAGTCTGATTAAATCTATGCCTCTGATTGTGGGTACTTTCGTAGATGCGATTAAAGGCATTAAGGGAGGAAAAGGAGACAAGCGTCGTCGTACCGATCAGGATTTGGATATGCGCTTTATTGGTGTAGGTATTCTTGCAATGATATTGGTAATCTGGCTTTTGCCACAGATACCGGTTACTTTGCTGGGGGCTGCACTGATTGTTTTGTTTGGCTTTTTCTTTGGAGCAGTATCTTCCAGAATGGTTGGTCTTGTGGGAAGCAGTAACAATCCGGTTTCCGGTATGGCGATTGCAACTTTGTTGTTTGCAACACTCTGTCTGAAGGCGACACATGATGATGGTGTACATGGCATGACAGGAGCCATTGCAATTGGTTCTATCATCTGTATCATTGCAGCTATGGCAGGGGATACCTCCCAGGATTTAAAGACCGGTTATATTCTTGGTGCAACGCCAAAGAAACAGCAGATTGGTGAGTTGATTGGTGCAGTGGTTTCTGCATTTACCATTGGTGGCGTACTGATCCTTCTGGATTCTGCATGGGGATTTGGTACCACAGAGTTAGCTGCACCGCAGGCAACTTTGATGAAAATGATCGTAGAGGGCGTTATGGAGGGAAATCTTCCATGGACATTGGTATTTATCGGAGTATTTATTGCTGTTGTAATAGAGATTTTAGGAATTTCCGTACTGCCGGTTGCCATTGGTCTGTATCTGCCGTTAGAGCTTAGTGCAACCATTATGATTGGTGGTATCATCCGTTGGTTTGTGGATCGAAAGAATGGAGAAAAAGAAGAAAACAAAGATGCAAGTTCAGGAATCCTTTTCTGTTCCGGTCTGATTGCCGGCGAAGGCTTAGTTGGTATACTGTTAGCAATTCTGGCGGTATTTAAGGTGGCAGGTAAGATTGACCTGTCGGAGAAATTTAACACCGGCTGGATTGGCGGCATCATTTTGATGGTTGTCATGATACTTTGTGTAATGAAGGCAGCAGGCAGCAATAAGGAAAAGAAAAATGAAGCAGAATAAAGCAAAGGCAGATAATTATCTGGATTATATTCCTGGATATAATGAGCAATATAAATGGGAAAAAAATGAAATGGGTGAAATTACCATTTTTGTGGAAAACAAGGGTTTTTTTAATTGGATAGCCCAGAAATTCTTTAAAAAACCCAGAGTGTCCCAGGTTCATCTGGAAGAAATGGGGAATTTTATCTGGCCTTTGATAGATGGAAAACGTTCTGTTTATGGCATCGGAGAGTGTCTGAAAGAAGAATTTGGGGAGAAGGCAGAGCCGCTTTATCCCCGCTTGGTTCAATATATGCGTAATTTGGAAAACTATGGATTTATTCAGATGCATAAGGAAGAAAATGTTAGGGAAATTTAGCGAAAATTGTCATTTATCCACAAAAAAGAAGCTTGCTATTGTGTTATTTGCACAAAGGTGTTATAATGCTACTATTATATTTGAGGAGGAACTATTATATCAAAGCCGGGGGGGCTTTGATTCCTGGAGAAGGAGGTAATAAGTACTATGAAAAAGGGACTTAAAATTACTGGAAAGATTGTTTTGATGGTTTTATTCCCACTCATCTTTATCAGTATAATGGGAGTTATCATGGCAGGAAACAATCAGGAGGATACTGCTTACCGTTTGATAGAAGAGAAGCTGGAAGCAGTTGCCCTGAATGTAGACAGTCTTTATGGCGTCTATGGGGAAGGGGATTATTCTTATGAGGATGGCATTTTGAAGAAAGGAAATAAAATTCTTTCAGATGATTATTCCTTTATTGACCGGATTAAAGAAGAGTCCGGTATTGAAGTGACGTTGTTCTGGGGTAATGAGAGAGCCATAACAACCGTAATGGACGCAGAGGGGAACCGGGCCATTGGAACAACCATTGATGCAGACTTTGCAAAGGATATATTGAATGGTAAGAGCGAGAAGCACTTTACAAAGGATATTGAGATTGCAGGCTCGGATTATTGTGGATTTTACATACCCCTGACGCAGGAGAATGGTGATGTTGTGGGATTGATATTTACCGGCCGGGCAAAGGCAGACGTTGTAAAAGAGATTCGTGCAAGCCAGACGAAGATGGGAATCAGCATGCTGGTTATTTTCGTTATCACATTTATTGTGGTGGTAATTGTAGCACAGAGAATCATCAAAGCATTGCAGCATACAATCCGGCGTCTGGATGATGTGGCAGAGGGAAGACTGGATTTTGATATGCAGGAGAAGATGCTGCAGCGTGCAGATGAGATTGGAGAAATGTCGTCCTCCATTCAGGGACTGATAGATTCCTTTAAGAGGATTCTGAAGGATTTGGCAGAAAGTTCTAGCGATTTGGAGAATTTTTCGAATGAATTTGAAGCTTCTTTTGATACCATTGCGGAGAATATTTCCAATATCAATATTGCAATAGATGAAGTTGCGAATGGTGCCACTTCCCAGGCAGGGGAGACCATGGAGGCAAACGAAGAAATTGTCAATATGGGTAATTCCATTGAAAGTACAGCAGATGATATTGAGGTGTTGAACCAGAATTCCGTTACCATGAAGGATTATTCGGTATCCGCAGAAAAGACTTTGAATGAGTTGGTATCCATTTCGGAGCAGACAAGCCATGCCATTGATGAGGTAAGAGAGCAGACCAATCTGACGAATCAGTCAGCATTGGCAATTCAGACGGCGACAGATATGATTACCAGTATTGCTGCACAGACCAATATGCTGTCCTTAAATGCCAGTATTGAAGCGGCAAGAGCCGGTGAGAATGGGAAGGGATTTGCAGTGGTCGCAGATGAGATCCGGAATCTTTCTGAACAATCCAGAAACTCTGCGGAGCAGATTACAGCAATTGTATCAGAATTGATCCGCAATTCCAATACCAGTGTAGAGACTATGAACCGTGTGTCTGACAGTGTTCAGGAACAGAATGTTAAACTTGGCAATACGAAGGAGATGTTTATTTCTCTGGATAATGAGATTGAATCCGTTTCTGCGGGAGTTGATAGAATACGTAAGAGTATGGAGGATTTAGAGCGCATGAAAGATACGGTGTTGACCAGTGTAGAACAGCTGGCATCCATTGCAGAGGAGAATGCAGCATCCACAGAGGAGACTTCAGCATCTATGACAGAACTTCGCAATATCGTAAAACAATGCCATGATGAGACGCAGGAACTTGTAAAGATATCAGCTGCTTTGAGCGAACATACAAAGCATTTTTCGTTATAACATCATAATCAGAATAGTATTGAAAGCTGCTGTGCTAAGTCCGATTCTTTTCATAAGAAAGCTTAGTGCGGCAGTTTTTTATTCCAATAGGAAAGTTTTCCTGTTTCTATGGTTTTTGTTGTTTCCATTTGTTGGACTTGTAAATATTTTAAGGATAACATATAATAAAACAACGTGAGAATATAGATTTTGGCAAGAGGTTAATAAAAAAATGGAGAAACATATAAAGAATATTGTATTTGATGTGGGAATGGTGCTGATTGACTTCTGCTGGGAAAAGCATTGTGAGAATCTCCACTTTGATAAGGACATAATAAGTGCTTTTGAAAAGAACATGATTAACTCAGAATACTGGGATCTTTTAGATGAAGGCTTGATATTTAACCCCTCAGGAATGCCTGTTTATAGATGACAGACAGGTTAATGTAGATGCGGCAATACAGGCAGGTATGCAGGCCGTGCTTTTTGATGGGGAAGACAAGCTGAGAAAATATATGGATATAGCTGAATGGTAGTGGAAAATAGAAGTACCGGGATTGGAATTGGCAGGGGATTATCATGTTTTTAAAAAAGAATGAGAAAAAAGCAATCATACAGCAGAAAAGAAAACAAATGTATGACAGGGTGTATGCCCTCCATGAACAGGCAGATTTTCTGTGTTATATCAATGACGCCTATCCGGAGGAGTATAATGGAGTGGTATCGATGAAGCTGGAGGGGATTGTAGCAAAAGGCAAAGGAAAATGCAGTGACACTTTTCAGCTTTTTGATTGTGAAGGCAGAAAAAAGGCAGATATTACAATGGATGAATTATATTTGGGAAATGATTCTGTGGAACAGTTAGAAGGTGGGGACAAAAGAGTTGCCCTGTATCCAAAACAGCAGGATATTTCCTATCGGGCTGGAGATATGTTATGTAAACTTAAAGAGGGGACAGAGCTTTAACCGGGCTTTGAATGATTTGTATTATGTAAACTAAGGAGGAAGAGATATGCCACCAATTACGAATGACTGGGCACCAGCCTTAAAACCGGAATATAAAAAGGAATATTACAGAAAGTTGTATACGAAAGTAAATGAAGAATACAGCAGCGGGAGAACCATATATCCGCCAGCGGATGATATCTTTAATGCATTTCATTTAACTCCTCTTCAGGAGGTGAAATGTGTCATAATCGGGCAGGACCCATATCACGGAGAAAATCAGGCACACGGTTTGTGCTTCAGTGTAAAACCGGAGGTGGATATACCACCGTCTCTGGTGAATATATACCAGGAACTGCATGAGGATCTGGGGTGTTACATTCCTAATAATGGCTATCTGGTAAAGTGGGCAACACAGGGAGTTTTACTGTTAAATAGTGTGTTGACGGTTCGTGCACATCAGGCGAATTCCCATCAGGGAATTGGATGGGAGCAGTTTACAGATGCGGTAATGGATATATTAAATGAACAGGACAGGCCGATTGTATTTCTGCTTTGGGGAAGACCTGCACAGAATAAAGCAGCACGTCTTAATAATCCGAACCACCTGATATTAAAGGCACCTCATCCGAGCCCGCTTTCTGCATACCGGGGATTTTTTGGATGCAGACATTTCAGCCAGGCGAATGCGTTTTTAGAAGAACATGGTTTGGAACCTATTGACTGGCAGATTGAAAATATTTGATAACATTTCTTAAGATAACTTATTATTTGAAAGTTGGAGGATACAGTTTTGGAAATCTATATTGTACGGCATGGCGAAACGGTATGGAATGCAAAGAAGCTTTTGCAGGGAAGTACAGACATTGAACTAAATGAGAATGGAAGGGCATTGGCAGGAGAAACCGGTGAGAACCTGGAGGATGTTCATTTTGATAGGATATACAGTTCCCCGCTGATTCGTGCGTATGAGACGGCATGTCTAATAAGAGGGCATCGCAATATACCAATTATTCGGGATGACCGGCTTAGGGAACTCTGTTTTGGAGTAAATGAAGGAAAAGATTTTTCAAAGCTGTTAAAGGATGAGAAGGATCCTTTTCACTATTTTTTTAAACGGCCGGAACTTTATCAGGCACCGGAAAATGGGGAAACGTTAGAACATATCTGTAAACGGGCCGCAGAATTTATGAGAGAAGTAATAGAACCGCAGGCTGGAGCCTTGGAGCGGATTATGATTGTGGCACATGGTGCCATGAATAAGGCACTCATGTGTCATATAAAACAACATGGTGTTGACCAGTATTGGTCTGGCGGGTTGCAGAAAAACTGCAATGTAATCATTGTAAGACTTGATGAAGACGGATACCATGTAGTAGATGAAACAAGGATTTTTTATGAGGAAAAGGAATAGAAACAGGTTTCCGTCTTCATATCTTTATGTTATTTGGATTTCACTTCTTTCCAAAGTGCGTTGTATAGTTTATCCGCATCCTCACCCAGGTACTGGAAGGTTTCCAGATGGTCATACTTTGAAAGGTCTGGGAACGCAATCTCACTGTTACGGATATCTTCATCTTCAATGAGTTTTCTTGCTTCCGCGTTAGGCGTGGAATACGTAATATATTCAAAGTTCATAAGGGCAATATCCGGACGGCAGAGGAAGTTGATGAATTTCTCTGCATTTTCTTTGTTTGGAGCATCCTTCAAAATACACCAGGAATCAATCCAGACATTGGTGCCTTCCTTTGGAATCACATATTCCAGATCCGGGTTTTCGCGCTGGCTGTAAATCGCTTCTCCGGAGTAAATGACACCAATAGCAGCCTCATTTCCAATCATTTTATCCCTTACCTGGTCAACTACATAAGCCTGGGTTAAAGGTTTCTGTTCAATCAATGCATTCTTTGCTTCCTTTAATTCCTCCTCATCGGTGGAATTCATGGAATAGCCCAGTTTTTTAAGTGCCACCATGAAAGCATCTCTTACGGAATCCTGCATCAGAATGTTGTCGGCGTACTTTTCATCCCAGAGGATATCCCAGGAGTCAACCGGTTCTTCTACCATAGTCTTGTTATAAAGAATGCCCACCGTTCCTACACAGTAAGGAACACTGTATTTATTTTCCGGATCAAATTCTCTCGACTGTTCATAATAAGCTTCGTCGATATTTTTTGCATTTGGAACATGATCAAAATCAATTTCTGCCAGCAGATCATTTTGTATCATTTTCTGTATCATATAGTCAGAAGGACAAACCACATCGTATTCTGCAGCGCCGGCTTCCACCTTTGGATACATGGTTTCATTGGTTTCGTATTCGTCATAAATGACTTCGATACCGGTTTCTTCTTCAAACATATCAATGACTTCCGGGTCTAAATATTCTCCCCAGTTATAGACAATGACCTTTTCCGAACTTTCTTCATTTAGAATAAATGCAGCTCCTCCGATTAAAATCAGTAATACAGCAGCTGCCAGAACATATTTTTTTGCTTTCGGCTGGGCATCCGTCTTTTTTGCATCCGCTTTTTCTTTCTTTGCCGGAGCCAGATTGACGATTAAAAGCAATACAAACACCGTGACAAATATAATGGTGGAAAGTGCATACATTTCCGGCTTGATGCCTTTCCGGACTTCCGTATATATTTTTGTGGAAAGGGTATCTACTCCTGCCCCTTTGGTAAAGTGAGTAATAATAAAATCATCCAGGGACATGGTAAATGCCATTAAAAAGCCCGACAGGATACCCGGTAATATTTCCGGAAAAATAACCTTAAAAAAGGCATACATATGGGAGGCTCCAAGATCTAAAGCAGCCTCGTAGGTATTTGGATTCAGCTGTTTAAATTTTGGCATTACATTTAAGATTACATAGGGGATATTAAATGTAATGTGTGCCAGTAATATAGTCTTCATGCCAAACCGCAGTCCCAGACTGATGAATAAAAGCATCAGGGAAATTCCTGTTACAATATCCGCATTCAGCATGGGAATGTTGTTAATTCCAAGCAAAAGATTTCTGGAACGTGACTTCATATTGTTTAAGGCAATGCAGGTGATGGTTCCAATCAATGTGGCAATCACGGAGGATACAATGGCAATGAACAGCGTATTGTAAAGTGCCTCCATGATAGCCTGGTTTTTAAATAAGGATACATACCATGTTCCGGTAAAACCGCCCCATTTTGCCCTGGTTTTACTGTTGTTAAAGGACAAAATGATTAAAGTTACAATTGGGGCATAGAGAAATATAAATATAATGGCTACATAAAAACGTTCTAAAAACCGCTTCATCAGACAAGTCCTCCTTCCCCGTCTTTATCAAATATGGCGGAGGCTGCCATGCTGATGACAATAAAGATCATCATAACAAGGGAAAGTCCGCTTCCAAGGTTCCAGTTTCCAGCCTGGGTAAATTCCTGCTCGATTACATTGCCAATCAGCAGAATTTTGCTGCCGCCCAGTAAATTGGAGATAACAAAAGTGGTTAGGGCAGGTATGAATACCATGGTAATTCCACTGATGACGCCTGGCAGTGTCAGGGGAAATATTACCTTGGTGAAAGTCTGTATTCCGTTGGCACCCAAATCTCTTGCGGCATTTATAACATTCTGGTCTAACTTAATCAGTGAATTATAAATGGGCAGTACCATGAATGGCAGGAAGTTATATACCATGCCAAGCACGATGGCATAAGGGGTATTGATGATGTTGAGTGCCGGCAGATGGAAAAAGGCTAAGATGGAGTTGATGACACCGGTCTTTTCCAGTAATGTCTGCCATGCTAATGTCCGAAGTAGAAAATTCATCCACATCGGTAAAATAAAAATCAGTACAATAAAACTGTTCTGGTTTACTCCAAGTCTTGATAAAATCATGGAAAGTGGGTAAGCCAGTATGAGACAGATAATTGTGGCAATCAGGGACAAAAGGATAGAAAGTCCCAATGCTTTTAAATGTTCCGGTTCTGCAATTGCCGTTATATTTTCCAATGTAAATTGACCGGCGGAATCCACAAATCCGTAGTAAAATATCATAAACAACGGAATCAGGATAAAAAGAATGCTCCATACGGTAAAGGGCATTGCCAGCCATTTGTCATGTTTACTCTTCAATGCAGGCTACCTCCTCATCCTCAGATTCCGGTTTGTTCATAATCTGGATATTGAATGGATCTACGGTGATTCCCACCTGTTCTCCCACCGGATGCATAATAGTGGAGTGAACCAGCCATTCAAATCCGCCGGCCTGGACCTCCATTTCATAATGTACCCCCTTAAAGATGACATGAGAGACCACTCCGGAAATGATACCTTCTTCTGGTTTACATAACACAACATCCTCAGGGCGTATCACAACATCCACCGGTCTGTTTGTGCCAAATCCTTCATCTACACATTTCCATTTGGCATCCAGAAAGGATACCAGACGATCTTCTATCATGATGGCATCAATCAAATTGCTGTCACCGATAAAGTCTGCCACAAATGCATTCTGCGGTTCGTTGTAAATATCTTCCGGTGTTCCCACCTGCTGGATGTATCCCTGATTCATGACCACAATGGTGTCGCTCATGGTAAGGGCTTCTTCCTGGTCATGTGTTACATAGATAAAGGTGATTCCTAATTCATTTTTCAGGCGGATCAGTTCGTACTGCATATCCTGTCTGAGTTTTAAATCCAGGGCACCAAGGGGCTCATCCAGTAAGAGAACTTTTGGTTCGTTTACAATGGCACGGGCAATGGCAATACGCTGCTGCTGACCGCCGCTTAGGGATTCCGGCTTGCGGTTTTCAAAACCTTCTAAGTTTACCAGTTTCAGTGCATATTTGATTTTATCGTTGATGTATGCTTTGCTTTTGTTTTTCAGTTTCAGGCCAAAGGCAATATTCTCAGCGATGGTCATATGGGTAAACAGTGCATACTTCTGAAATACGGTATTTAACTGCCGTTTGTTCGGTGGTAATGCGGTAATATCTGTTCCGTCAAACATAATTTTTCCGGTGTCCGGCTGCTCAAATCCACCAATCAGGCGAAGCGTAGTGGTTTTCCCACAGCCGGAAGGACCGAGAAGTGTGAGAAATTCATTTTCGCGGATATATAAATTCAAGTCATCTAATACAACATGTTCTCCGTAGGATTTTGTAATATTTACCAGGTCAATTAATTTGTTTGCCATGAACGAAAGTCCTCCTTAAATATAGTAATGTGTTTTAAAAGCTTGGTGGACTGGAAACCCATATAAGAGTGGCTCCATTTTTGCCAGCTTGCAGATAGTGCCTTCCGGAAGGCGTAAAGTAAAATGCTTCCCCTTTTTTCGCTTTATAACTTTTGTTCCCAATATGAATCAGGATAGTTCCACTTAATACATAACCGAATTCTTCTCCCTCGTGCGGCTGATCCGGGTAGGTGCTGCCATCAGGGGCAAGTGTCAGACGAATAGGCTCCATTTCATTTTTTTGAGCATTGGGAATGATCCATTCGATTTGGTTTCCCAGTTCCTCATCTTTTTTTTCAAAATAATCTTCTTTGCGAAATACAATCTGATCTTCTTCATCATCATTGAAAAAGTCTTTCAGGTTGGTTCCAAGACATTGTAAAATGTCTACCAGTGTTGCAATGGAAGGGGAGGTTAAATCTCTCTCTACCTGGGAAATAAAACCCTTGGAAAGCTCAGCCCGGTCAGCAAGCTCTTCCTGGGTCAGATTTTTGGCAACCCGCAAAGCTTTAATCTTATAACCAATTTCCATGATTTCTCCTTTATAGAACAGCCGCATTGTAATATGGACTGTATATTATAATAAACTTTGAGTTTACTTTTACTAAACCTATAACAAGGTTATTATACTGAATTTTGAAGTGAAGTCAATACTAAACAGAAAAGTTAGTAAAAGTAAACAAAAAAGTTGCTTTTGTTAGGAAGGATTTACACACTTAGGAGTATTCAAACAAAGGGAAATATGATATACTATTTATAAAAATAATGCACTGCATGGCAGAGTGAAGGGAAGCTTAG
>JBJEJE010000035.1:0-72326 GCA_051877755.1 Lachnospiraceae bacterium
ATAACAAGAAAAAGGGTGTCATGCAAGTTCACTTGCAACTGACACCCTTTTTCTTGTTATCGTATTCTTGCAAAGCAAGAACCGCAAACACATGAAATGAACCCGTCTCCGCAGGAGACGAGTGAGCTTGCGTAGAGCAAGCGAGGTTCATGAATGCTGTTTGCGGGTTGCAAATGATAACGGGGTTGTATTATATGAAGCTTTTGTTTATTATATGTATATGAATAATTTGAGAGGTTGCTTCGCCTTTCAATTTCGGTTTAAGTAATTAGGCAATTTATGTGAGGAGGAGAAAAATGTTTACAACAGATCATTATGCAATTAGTGTTGGTGATGTGGATAAGAGCATTGCATTTTATGAGAAACTGGATTTTTCCGTGATAAAGGACTATCAGGCAGAGGATGGTTCGGTTCGAATTGTACAGATGGAAAATGGAAATTTTATTTTGGAAATGTTTGCTTATTCTGACAGCGAAAAACTGCCGGATTTTGTGAATACATTGGGAGAGGATTTGAAAGTTAAGGGGGCAAAGCATTTGGGACTTCAGGTACAGGATGTGGAGAAAGCAGCTTGCTATTTGATGGAGTCTGGTCTCATAAATGAAATGCCGACAATCTGCGAAGGCAGGCTTGGCAGACCATACTTTTTTATCAAAGACCCCGATGGTATCTTTGTGGAGATTATTTCTGCAAAGTGAGATAAATGGTAGAGGCAAGTTTGCGGTTATGGATATTGATCTGCAAAAAAGATAGAGAGTTTTTTGGCGGTGCTATGCTCAATGCGAAGTGTATAAAAGATTGGCTTCAACAGTTTAAGGCATAAGGCACCCGACAGATTTTAATTTGTATGCAACTATAATTAACTAAATTTGTTAAAATTACTTGGTTGATAACTAATGTTTCTTTTTCTACAATATTGTTAGGAGGTGACAAATGGTTATAAACCAAGGGATGCACTAGTAAAATGTGCTATGTAAATGATTTTATTGATATAATGGATCGAAAGGAATAATATTTATGGAATTTGTAAGATTAGAATATGATAACAACAAAGCAACGAATGCAGAATTAAATGGACATCAAGAAGTAATCAAAGAATATGTAGAAAAAGGTTATAAATATGTTGGATTTATTCCGGTCAAATTTGGTGCTAGTGGGAAGACTTTAGCCATCGATTTAATATTTGAAAAATAGTTATATAAATCCAACTACAACACTTTTGGGTGAAGAATTCTTAGGCCAATAGGAAGGTAAAGAAAATGAAAAAATATATTATGAGTTTAATTGTTGTGCTTTTGACGGTGTCGCTTTGTGCCTGCGGCGAAAGAAAGGATGAAAAGAATTTAAATAATACTGAGGTAGAAAAAACTGAAACGCAGGTCTCAGATGAATCGAAGGAAACACTGCCAACAGAATTTACAGAACAAGAAAATAATACTACAGTCGAAAAAACCGAAGAAGTCACTTCAGAAGAGAATTCGCAGGGAACAGAATTTGAAGAACAAGAAAATAACTCTACAGTTGACAAAACCGAAGAAGTCACTTCAGAGGAAAATTATCCGGGAGCAGATGTAGTAGAAATCGTTAATCTCCGCGGTGATAAAACGACAGTATACAAATTGGCAGATGGTACATATATGGATCGTATTGAGCGTCGTTTTACCTATAACGGAACGGATACCTGGACTGACGAGGACGGAGTAGAGTGGAATGAGGTTGTAAAATGAAATATAAAGCTTTTGCGGTCGCCATGTTTGCTACGTTAAGTAGCATAAATGTAATTGGCTGTTTCTTGTGATATTTCTGCAAAATCGTTATGATGAGCCTGCAAATAAAGAACAAAAAGGATGTTAGTATATTATTACTTGCTCATTTTGGAAAAATGGAAAAGAAGTAAAAAGTTTTTTGTATGAAAAGAGAGAAGGTGTGTAGATGCTTGACATGTAGTTACTCGCTTGTTACACTTTAGTGTAACAAGCGAGTAACTACAACATTATCCTAGAATAGTTTGTTGCTTTTTTATTTGAAAAAAATTCCAGGTTGACAAACTTAATAGAAACGCATAATATATTATTAGAAGGTAACTTCTCGAGAAGCAGACTCGTAAAAATGTTTTCGTCTGTGAAGTGCGAGCCGTGATGGAAAGCGGTGAACATGGAGGCTCACAAAGGTGGCAACTTACCATAATCCATCTAGCGAAAGCGAAAGAAAGTTGTATATCTGATTATTAAGCCTTGCAGTTTTGCAAGGCTTTTTACTGTATGGACACAGCGGGGTTACGTATGGATAAAATTCAACAGTGTGCACAAAATTTTCTACACCTAGTTAATACAACAAAATATGTGTTTCATGTTGCAAAACGAGGTGTGAGAGTTTTGACCTTGGATTTTGATTTGAAAGATTTTCATCATCTGGCTGGATTGCAATACTTAGATGATATAAATATTCCGAAAAATAAGAAGAAGACGATTGATTGGATTCTTTCTGAAAAACATCCTATTTCGGATGAATATTTAGCTGGCAGTGAACATTATAAAGGCAAAGAAAGTGATGAAAAGGATATTGAGGAACGTATTTCTGAATTCAGACATATAGAACAATATTTGGATGTAGATAATTTTATTCGAATATATTCACCCAAAGATGGTCCTCAAAATAATTCCATGATTCGATGTGATTACATAATTGAGAGCAAATTGAAAGATTCTAGTAAGGTTGTTTATATCTTCTTAAAGCATAGAAAGGGATTGGAGTCACCTTGCTGTATTGTGTCGTTTGGTGTTAAGAAAAATACCGCATATGGAGGACAGAGTTTGTATTGGATGTTAAAAGATAAAATTGTTTCGGGAAATAGAATTACAATATATCAACATCCGAATTATTCTGATGAACAGAAAAAAGAAAATGAAGCTAAATTTATGGCTGAATGATGGTGATAAGATGTTGAAAAAGATTATTAAAATGCTTCCCATATTTCTAGCGCTAATTTACTATGGCGGAGGAAATAAGCTGAAAATGTCAAAGCAGATAATGTTAACGCAAGATAAAAAATATGCTATGGTTTATTATAATGATGATTTTTATATATTAAAGCCAGCTAAAATAGTAGATAAAAAATTGTATATTGATATAGATAAACAAAAGATTGTTGATATGAAAGATACAGATTTGATTAACTATGAAGGTGATATTATATTAGATTGATTTTTTGATACTTGATTTTCAGCGAAATCTTCCGATACTTGTGATATATAAATTGTGCCAAAACTAAGCATTTGTGTCACTCACTGAGATATTGTTATGTTGGCTCAGGGTGTTTGCAAATCAAGAGTTATTATTTGTAACTAGATATTGATAAGGAAGGTACCGTGCAACTTTAATTGCAGATGGTGCCTTTTTGCATAGGAAGCCTTATAAATGTTAAGTTTATAGGGCTTTCTTTTTGGGTAATAGAAAAAATAAGAAAAAGCAAATCATTTTGAAATCCCAATACGTTATATTATACATGGGGACGCCCTAAGGAGGAAATCTTTTTGAACCGGGAAGAAAAGTTATGTAAAGAAATGAAAAAAGGGAATCGGTCTGCTGCAAATGAATTAGTTGAAATATATTATGCAGAGATATTTCGATATTGCTGCTGGCATACATATAGCAGGGAACAGGCCGAAGATGCGACACAGGAAACATTTCTAAAGTTTGTCCGATATATAGATGCGTATAAGCACCGAGGAATGCTTCGTGCATTTTTATATCGTATCGCGAAGAATACATGTGTGGACTTGTCTAGAAAGAAGGATGACGAGAGGCTTCGTGATATAAATGAAATGATTTCAGAACCAGCATATGAGGAAATGGGATTTCATGAAATAGAATCCGATGAAAATTTCCAGAAAATAATTAATGTGTTGCCAAAGCATCAGCGGGAGCTGATTATTCTAAGATATAGTCAGGAGTTAACATTAAAAGAAATATCGGAAGTGACAGGAGAAAAGTTACGTACGGTACAATCTGGCATTCGCTTGGCACTTAAAAAGATTGAAAAAGTAATCAGAAAGGAGAATGGGGATGACTAGCAAATTGGAGCATTATTTGAAGGATTCATTTCATAATGAAACAATAGCAGAAAATGTAGTACATAAGGAAAAAGTACAGAATTTAGTTGGGGAAGAGTTGTCGAACAAAAGAATAACGAAACGTATTTCTTATCCGAATTTTGTTTTTCGAATGATTCGCTTTATTTCACCTAAAATATGGTTCGTACAAGGAATTTGTTTTATTCTTTTGAGTGTATGGCTGCTTGCAAACAGCAGGGAGCTTGCGAGTATAGAAATTGCATACGCGTCTAAAATGCTGTGCCTATATACAGTCTGCATACCATTTGTTTCTGTCCCGTTTCTATATCGTTCTGTACAGTACAATATGCAGGAAGTAGAAATGGCAGCCTCATTTTCTTATGTGCAGCAATTGATGATGAAGCTAGGGATGATTGCTGCTGGTGATGTGGTTATGCTGCTTGGTGGAATTCTTGTAGGTGCAAAAGTTTTTCATTTAGATGTTTTGTCAGCTTTATTGTATGTCACATTCCCGTTTTTAATAATTAGCAGCATTCTGCTGTTTATAACAGTTCATGTACCGGCAAATAGGATGATTCTGTCCTGCTGTGTTTTATTTGCTGTTATGTTATTTGTTTTAAACCGGTTAACGCATATGTATCCTGTCTTGTTTACGTATCGTTTTAACTGGATTTCTTTACTGTTGTGCGTTGCTCTGTTGGTTTTGATTTCTGTTCAATTAAAAAATCTTTGGAACAATACAGTGTATCAGGAAATGCATCTTGCGATGAATGAATAGAAAGGAGAAGAAAATGGAATTAGCGATTGATCATGTGTCAAAGGCGTATAAGGATAAAACAGCAGTTGATGATGTTACTATTACAATTACTACAGGTATCTGGGGATTGTTAGGAGCAAATGGTGCAGGGAAAACAACTCTTATGCGCATGGTGGCAAACATTTTAAAGCCAACAAATGGTGAGATAAGATTTGATGGAGTATCCATTCATACATTAGATGAAAAGTATCGGGATATTTTTGGATATTTACCACAGGAATTTGGGTTCTATCCGGAATTCTCTGTTCGTGATTATTTGGAATATATTGCGGCACTAAAGGGTCTTACCAGGGAAGAGACAAGAAAAAAGATAAATGAATTACTGGAAAGAATGTCGTTAACGGATGTAAAAAATAAAAAGATTAAAAAGCTTTCAGGTGGAATGAAGCGAAGGGTGGGAATCGCTCAGGCATTGTTAAATGAACCCAAGGTTTTGATTTTAGATGAGCCGACAGCGGGATTGGATCCGGGTGAGCGAATCCGGCTTCGAAAATTATTGTCGGAGATAGCAAAGAACCGGATTATCCTGATTTCTACCCATATTGTTCCGGATGTGGAGTATATTGCCAGTAAGCAGGCGATTATGAAGGATGGAAAAATCATTGCAGTAGGAACAACGGAGGAATTAGTGAAAAAAATGGAAGGAAAGGTTTGGAGAGCAGTTGTCACGGAAGAAGAGTTGATGGAACTCGAGGAAAAATTACAAATTGTAAACCTGAAAAATGAAGGCTCTAATCAGGTAGAGATCCGATATTTAAGTGAAGGAAATGCAGTAGAAGGATCGGAAAGTGTTGAACCACGTTTAGAGGATTTGTATCTTTGGCTGTTTCCGACCGGAAAGGAGGAATGTTGATATGCGTTTGTTAGGACTTGAAATAAAACGGGTGATGAAAACGAAAATGACTATCATTGCATTGCTTTCGGCAATTTTACTCTCTTTTGCAATGGCGTATATTCCAACTACCTTTGTATATTGTATCAAAGGATTTCAGGATGGTGAGCCGGTTTATGCGACCGGTATGGAAGCCATAAAAACAAGACAGCAGATTGAAAAAGAGATAGAAGGGGAAGTGACACAGGATAGGATTGTGAACGCAGTATCTACATATCAAAGAGTTTTGAAAGAAAATCAGGCAGAAGAAACCTATGATCTGCCTATTGAAGTGTATCATGAGTATTTAGATCCGATATATCCATTATTTACCCCGATTTGTAACGCTTATGGAAACAAGAAAACTGCGACACCTGCAGACATGAAACTGCTTAATGCAGACGAGTTGGAGGATTTTTATACAGCAGCGGACGATTATTTTAATGTAAAGCTGATGCAGCAGGGCAAATATCCGAATGCTGTAGCAAAGGCACAAAAAATGCGAAGTAAGGTAACAAAGCCTTTTGTATATTATCCGGGAGTTACATCAGATGCCATGGAATATGAAGCACTAACATTATTTTTAATATTGCTTTGCTGTACAGTTGCCTGTGCTCCGGTGTTTTCAGCGGATTATCAAACGGATGCGGACAGTATTTTACGGTGTACAAAAAAGGGAAGAACAACATTAGCAGTCACAAAGATTGTTTCGGCACTTATGATTAGTGGAATCTGTACAGTACTGTGTCTGCTAATCTGGTGCATCAGTACAACACTATTTTTTGGAACAGAAGGCATGAAAACATCGGTTCAAATGATTGCTTCCATAGCTTGTATGTTAAATATGAACATGGGGCAGTTAATATGGGTACATGCAGGTATTGGATTGTTGATTATTCTTTCTGGCATTTGCTTTACACTTTTCCTGTCAGCTAAGAGTAAAACGAATGTGCAGGTTATGGCAATGTCCGTTCTGGCATGTCTTTTACCCCTTGTCCTTTATTGGGTTCTCCCTGAAAGATGTGCAAATGTGCTGAAATGCTTCTTACCTTCCGGCGGAATCGGGTTAAATAATAGTGTGTTATATGATATGGTTGGCTTGCGTTTTGTTAATTTCGGTTCGTTGGCAATTTGGACGCCATATTTGATTATTCTGGCTACATTAATAGAAATTCCATTGTTTATCGGATTGGCAATAAAAAGTTATAACAAAGATGAATAAAGATGAACCAACTATATAATATGATAAAATCATTCACTTAAATTGAACTCCTCGGAAACCATGGTTTCCGGGGAGTTTTCCAGATAAAGAATTAAAGTAAATGGTAACAATTACGAATTTTTGATTATCTGATACAAAAATAAAATCCATGCAACCATATACAAAACCTCCTGGTATTAGTATATGCAGATTGAAAGAAGGGATGCAGAAACTTGACATATAATAACATAGAAATTATAATAATAGATAATTTTGTTTATGGGATAAGGCTGCAGTGCAATACAGTTTTGCTGCAGCCCTGTCTTATATTTAAGGCAAAGATAAGAAAGGAAAAAAGAGATGGAATTACAGCAATTACAATATTTTCTGGTGGCGGCACAGTATGAACATATCACCAAAGCTGCCAACTCCTTACATATCGCACAGCCGGCACTGTCCCAGTCGATTAAAAGATTAGAGATGGAACTGGGTGTAAAGTTGTTTGACCGGAAAAAGGGCGGGATTACATTAAGTGAATCGGGAAAAGTTTTGGTGGCAGAGTTAAAACCGATTATGAAAAGTTTGGATAATCTGCCAAAGAAACTGGCAGATACGGCAAGAAAACAGCACCAGACCATTCATTTAAATGTATTAGCAGCTTCTATTCTTGTGACGAACTGTATTATTGCATATAAAGCAAAGCATCCGGAAGTGAATTTCCAATTCGTTCAGAATCCTTCCTCCATGGATTATGATTTGTGTATTACAGCAACACTTCCAAGAAGAAATCCTTCCACAAACCAGATGATGTTAGAAGAGAAGTTCTTCCTTGCAGTTCCGTCATCCTCCAGATATGCCCAATATGACGAGATTGAACTTTCTGAGGTTGCAGAGGAAGGATTTATCATGATGGCGGATACCCGTCCAATCCGAAGCATCTGTGACCAGTTTTGTTTAGAGGCAGGCTTTACTCCGGATATTGTATTTGAAAGTATGAACTTTGAATCCGTGCGAAGTCTCATCAGTGCAGGACTAGGGGTAGGATTCTGGCCGGAATATTCATGGGAGAGTGCAAAACCATCAACCAACATGGAGCTTTTACCGATAAAGAGTCCGGAATGTAAGCGTGATATTATCATTACTTATAACCAGCAGTTTTCAGAGAATCCCATTGTACAGGATTTTTACGAATTTCTGATTGATTTTGCAATGGATTGCAAGGAACAGCATCAGAGGAGCAGAAACAGATGAAGGAAGACATAAATGAAAAACAGAAGAAAATAGCAGCCAGAAGACTGGATCATTTTCAGACCGGGATTTTTGCAGAATTAAATGAAAAGAAAGAGGAATTGTTAAAACAGGGAAAGACCGTATACAATCTTTCTGTGGGAACACCGGATTTTGAACCACCAAAACATGTGGTTGATGCAGTAGTAAGTGCAGCAGCAAAACCGGAGAATTATAAGTATTCCCTTCGGGATATTCCGGAACTTTTAGAGGCGGTTTCCCGTTACTATGATAGAAGATTTGGAGTGGACATTTCACCGGATTGCATCACCGGAGTGCATGGAACCCAGGAAGGAATCGGTCATGTGGGAATGGCACTCTTAGATGAAGGAGATCTCGTACTGCTGCCTAATCCGGGCTATCCGATTTTTGAAGCAGGTGCTTATTTAAGTGGTGCAGATATATATTTTTATGAGTTGCGGGAAGAGAACGCATTTCTTCCGGTACTTTCAAAGATTCCAGAGGCTGTTGCAAGGAAAGCAAAGCTGATGATTGTATCTTATCCCTATAATCCGGTATGTCGGACTGCACCCCGTTCGTTCTATGAAGAACTGGTAGAGTTTGCTAAGAAATATGATATTTTTGTCATTCATGATAATGCCTATTCCGATATTATATTTGACGGAAAGAAGGGTGAGTCTTTCCTGTCGGTTCCGGGTGCAATGGATATCGGTGCGGAATTTTTTTCTTTGTCGAAGTCCTTTAATGTAACTGGGGCGAGAATTTCTTTTATGCTGGGGCGAAAGGATGCGGTGGATGCACTGAAGCTTCTTCGAAGCCAGTTTGATTTTGGAACATTTCTTCCGGTTCAATATGGTGCTATTGCTGCTTTGGAAGGCTCTGCTGATTTTGTAAAAGAACAGTGTAAGGAATACCAGAGAAGAAGAGATGCCCTTTGCGGCGGTTTCCGTAAGATTGGCTGGAATGTACCGGACAGTGAAGGAACCATGTTTGTATGGGCACCGGTGCCGAAAGGGTACCGCACTTCAAGGGAGTTTTGCATGACCATGGTGGAAAAGGCAGGTGTGCTCTGTACGCCGGGGGATGCATTTGGCAGTCTTGGAGAGGGTTATGTACGGTTTGCACTGGTGATGCCGGTGGAGGAATTGGAAAAGGTAGTGGAAGCGGTAAAAAACAGCGGAATTCTTTTAATTTAGATTTAACAATATATTATTTGAAAATGAATATATTACAGTGTACAATAGAATAAAAACCTATTTGTATAAGGAACAATGAGTGGAGGATAAGTTCGATGAGCAGGAGACAGAGAAAGCAGGTTAGTGGACTGGAAATGGGATTTATCTGCTGCCAGGCATTTGCTGCTATGATGCTGTTAGGGATTCTGATTCAATTTATATCAGCGAAAACAACATTTGAAGAAGGCGTAGAATACCAGCCGGTTACCATTACATGGACCGCTTCGGAAAGTTATGTAAGAACTTATATGGAGGATGGAGAAAAACGGACAGAAACCACGTATGATAATTCCTATAGCTATACAGTGGATGGAGTGGAATATACTGGAATAGATTATAAGGCAAGCCATAGTGTTACACCGGGAAGTCAGGATACATGGTATTATAACCCCAATCATCCGGAAAAAATAACCGAATGGAGCTCTATGGAGGAACAAATGGGGAGTACGAAGTTGGTCTGTTTTTTGTTTGTTATCCTGCAGATACTTGCTATTTTCTGTCTGATTAAGATGCTTCAAAAGAAACGTCAGGTTAAGCTTGATAATAGGGCCTATGAGGAAAAAATCCGTCAGGATATGCAAAAAAACAGGGAGATTTACAGGATGCTTCACCTTGCGATTGACGAACAAAAGGCATTTGCTGTCTTGGAACCTTTGCGGGCTCGCATTTACACAAATCAGAGAAAAGCAGCAAAGTTAAAAAAACAGGCAAATGTTGTGATTGGTGGGAATATTGTATCTATAATTATATTTGCTGCTGTTAAATTGATTGGAGAATTTCGGTATCATAGAATTATTGTCAAATTGGAAGCAGACCGAACGGTTTTCTATACAGAATATAAGAAGATGATAGCAGAACCGGTTTTAAGGAAGCTTTTTGGGGAATCTCATTATAGACCATCACAAGGATTTTCCCCAAGGGAGCTTTTGGACTTTGATTTGCTAAAAGGAATTGATTTTGATAAAATACAATCCGAGGATTATTTAGAAGGAATATATAAAGGAGTCAGTTACCAGCAGGCAGATGTCAGAAGTGTAAACAATGTAGAAGAAAGTGATTTTACAGAAGAAACAGGTGGGCTTTGCGGTAGAATTTTAATCTATGATTATAAAAAAGATTTAAATGGAGATATCTATATTTCTTCAAAACATAATTCTTACTTTAACATTCGTGATTTGAATAAAGTGGAAATGGAGAATGTTGTTTTCAATAACAAGTTTGATGTCTACACTGCAGACGAGCATATGGCTTATTATCTTTTGACCCCGCAATTCATGGAATACCTGATGAACTTAGATTTGAGAGGGGAAATGGTTTTTCGATTCACTTCAAATAAGATATATGTTTTCCGCAATCATATTGCAGGTATATTTGAGCCAGATTTGCGCAAAACCTTGGACATTCCTTATGAAATTGGGAAAAGTTATAATGAACTGAAAGAAATTTTGGATTTTATAGATATTCTGAATTTAGATCATGTGATGGATCAGGAAACATTAAGAGATACATATACTGGGAATGCTGAAGAGAAGCTGGAAAATGAATCCGAAACAGGTTATGAAGAAGATTGGAATAAACCAGTTTCCCAGAATGCTGGCAGCAGTGGATTAAAGTTAAGATTATAAGTTGTGTGATTATTTAATTATAAAATTATAAAGGAGGAAGAAAAATGATAATTGGAGGAGTTATTTTAGCAATTGTATTGGTGGTGATAATCTGGTATGTGGGAACCATGAACAGCCTAAGAGCTGCAGAACTGAAGGTGGATGAGGCAGATTCCGGTATCGATGTGGCACTTACCAAACGATATGATGTACTTACCAAACAATTGGCAGTGGTGAAAGAGTACACTTCTCATGAGAGTAAGACATTGTTTGAGACAATCAAGCTTCGTTCTGGTATGAGCGTCAGTGAAAAGAGCGATGCTGCAAACAAGATGAATGAAGTCGCAAGCCAGATTCGTCTGACGGCAGAAGCATATCCGGAATTAAAGTCCAGTGCCAATTATATTGCATTGCAAAACAGCATTACCGATGTGGAGGAACATTTACAGGCTGCAAGACGTCTTTATAATAGTAACGCAACCGCATTTAATACAAAGATAATCATGTTTCCTGCATCCATTGTTGCGAATATGTTACATATGCAGAAGCGTGACCTGTTTGAAGCAGAGGATTATAAGAAAAATGATGTGGAGATGAAATTCTAATATTGAATTACTATCATGAAAGCAGTATGTAATTTTAAAAAAAGTATTTGACAAATTATTTTGAGAGTATTATACTTTACCTAGTTAAAACATTGACGTGATGATATGTCAATTATATTCGTACTACAAACCGATGAGTAAGAGGAGTAGGCTATGGTGAAAGCTTTACAGAGAGCTGTGGTGGTGAGATACAGCAGGTGGGCGATAGTTGAATGGACTTACGAGGGTGGCTTGAAATGCTGGAGAATAGCAGAGTAGATGTCAACGGGAACCTGTCCGTTATCAATGGGGTGCATATGATAGTATGTAGGAAGAGTGGATGCAATTGCATCAATTTGGGTGGTACCGCAGAAGTTTGTTAAGGCTTTTGTCCCTTATAGGGACAAAGGCCTATTATAATGCAAAAATTTTAGAAAGGAAGGGCAAAAAGTATGTTTCCAACTTATGAAGAGGCGAAAAAATATGAAGCGGAATACAATATGATTCCGGTCTGCCGGGAAATCTATGCAGACATTATAACGCCAATCACATTATTGAGAAGACTAAAAGAAATCGACAACAAGTATTATCTGCTAGAAAGCGTGGAAGGTGGCAAGCAGTGGGGACAGTATTCCTTCCTTGGAGTCAATCCATTGCTGCAGATCAGCTGTAAAAGTGGAAGGGTGACTATGAAAAGCGGAGCTATGGTGACAACAGAACAGAAGGACGCCATGCAGGCGTTAAGGGAACTGCTTGGTCAGTACCGTTCTCCGAAAATATCTGGAATGCCGAGTTTTACCGGCGGACTGGTTGGATATTTTTCTTATGAGATGATTGGATATGCAGAACCAAAACTGAAACTCAAAGAAAGTGATTTTGATGATTATAATCTGATGTTGTTTGACAAAGTCATCGCTTACGATCATTTAAAACAGAAGATTAGTGTGATTGCCAATTACAGAAGCGAGGCGGGAGAAAAAGGATATAATGCAGCAGTTCTTGAGATTGAGAAAATGATTCATCTGATTCAGGATACCACACCGCTGAAGGAGGAAAAGGCAGACGAAACGGTTGAGTTTACTTGTAATTTGACAAAAGAAGAATACTGCAAAATGGTGGAAAAGACGAAACATTATATCCGTGAAGGGGATATTTTCCAGGGTGTTGTTTCCAGAAGATTTGAGGCAGACTATCAGGGCAGCCTGATTAACACTTACCGTGTACTTCGAACCACCAATCCGTCTCCGTATATGTATTTTATAGGATGTGATGACCTGGAGATTGCAGGAACTTCGCCGGAGACCATGGTTCGGCTTCAAAATGGCAAGCTTACCACATTTCCGGTGGCTGGAACGAGAAAAAGAGGAGAAACCAGAGCAATAGATGAGGCATTGGAAAAAGAATTACTAGCCGATGAAAAGGAATGTGCGGAGCACAATATGCTGGTGGATCTGGCAAGAAATGATATTGGCAGGATTGCAGAGTTTGGCACTGTAGAAGTAGAGGAATATATGAAGATACACCGTTTCTCAAAGGTGATGCATATTGCCTCTACTGTGGTGGGAACAATCCGGGAGGATAAGGATAGTTGTGATACCATTGCAGCCCTGCTTCCGGCAGGAACCCTGTCCGGAGCACCAAAGTTCAGGGCATGTGAGATTATAGATGAATTAGAGCCGGTGGCAAGAGGTGTTTACGGTGGAGCCATTGGTTATCTGGATTTTTCCGGCAATCTGGATGTATGCATTGCTATCCGGACTGCGGTAAAGAAGGGCAGTAAGGTATATGTGCAGGCGGGAGCCGGAATCGTAGCGGACAGCGTACCGGAAAATGAATATATGGAGTGTGCCAATAAAGCAGGAGCTGTTATTGAGGCAGTAAAGCGTGCATCGGAGGTGAATGGCTGATGATTTTATTGATTGATAATTACGACAGCTTTTCCTACAATCTCGTACAGATGATTGGAGGGATTCAAAAGGAACGATACGAAAAGGGAGTATCGAAAGAGGGAAAGGACAGCAACTATGGCATTCAGGTCATTCGAAATGATGAGATGACAGTAAAAGAGATTGAAAAAATGACACCGGAATATATTATTTTATCACCGGGACCGGGAAGACCAATGGATGCAGGAATTTGTGAGGAATTGTTAAGAACGTATACGAAACCGGTGAAAATTCTTGGAGTCTGTTTAGGGCATCAGGCGATTTTTGAAGCCTTTGGCGGAACTGTAACTTATGCAAAAAAGCTGATGCATGGAAAACAGAGTGAGATTACCTTTGATGAGGAAGAGAAGATTTTTGAGGGTATACCGGAAAATATTAGGATTGCGAGGTATCATTCGCTGGCTGGAGATGCCGGTACCCTGCCGGACTGCTTAAAAGTGATTGCAGCCACAGCGGATGGTGAAGTGATGGCAGTAAGACATAAGGAACGGGAGATATATGGTTTCCAGTTTCATCCTGAATCGGTACTGACGGAATATGGGAGAGAAATGCTAGAAAACTTTCTGACATAGAATAATTGATTGGAACTTTGTGATGTTTTTAATGAAATAATAATTTAAATATAAAAAAGAATGGAGGATATGAGTGATGATTACAGAGGCAGTTAAGGAATTAGTAGAAAACAAAGATTTAACTTATGATGAGGCATATGCCTGCATGGACGAGATTTTCAGTGGTGAGGCGACAGAGGCGCAGACAGCAGCTTACCTGACAGCACTCCGCATGAAGGGTGAGACTGTGGAAGAGATTTCTGCCAGTGCAAGAGGAATGCGTAATCACGCAGCCCGGTTAGAGCATGATGGAATCGAGGTGTTGGAGATTGTAGGTACCGGTGGAGACCAGGCGAATTCATTTAATATTTCTACAACCAGTGGTTTTGTGGCCGCCGCCGCAGGAATTCCCATTGCAAAGCATGGCAACCGAAGTGTTTCCAGCAAGTGTGGTGCGGCAGATGTGTTAGAGGCACTTGGTGTAAATATCACAATTGAGCCGGAGAAAATGGCAGATGTGCTGAAAAAGACCAATATGAGCTTTATGTTTGCACAGGTTTATCACAAGGCAATGAAATATGTGGCACCAGTTCGTAAGGGATTGGGAATCCGTACAATATTTAATATTTTAGGACCACTTACGAATCCGGCAAATGCAAGCATGCAGTTAATGGGTGTTTATGAGGAAGCTTTGGTGGAGCCAATGGCAGAGGTGTTAAGCAAATTGGGTGTGGAAAATGGTATGGTAGTATATGGACAGGATTGTCTGGATGAGATTTCCATGAGTGCACCAACTACTGTCTGTGAAATCAGGGATGGACAATTCAAAAACTATGTAATAGAACCAGAACAATTTGGATTTGAAAAATGTGATAAAGAAGATATGGTTGGTGGTGACCCGCAGGAAAATGCAGCTATTACAAGGGCAATTTTAAGCGGGGAAGAAAAAGGTGCCAAGAGAAATGCAGTTGTATTAAATGCGGCAGCCTGCATCTACATTGCACGGAAGGCAGACAGCATGGAGGCAGCAGTAAAGATTGCTGAAGAAATGATTGACAGCGGTAAGGCAATGGAAGTATTAAACCAGTTTGTGGCACTTACCAATGCATAATGAAAACAGAAAGGAAGAAACATGGCAGCAGATATTTTAGAGAAGATTGCCGCGGATAAAAGAATCCAGGTGGAAGAGGAAAAGAAAGAAATATCCCCTGAAAGGATGAAGCAGCTGGCATTGGAAACAAAAGGCAGACTGCCGGATTTCGTCTTTGAGGAAACCCTGAAAAGAGAAGGAGTATCCTTTATCTGTGAAGTGAAGAAGGCATCACCGTCAAAGGGAGTGATTGCAGAGGAGTTTCCGTATGTGGAGATTGCAAGGGATTATGAAAAGGCTGGTGCGGATTGTCTGTCCGTATTGACGGAACCAAAGTACTTTTTGGGCTGTGACCGGTATTTGCAGGAAATCCGGGAAACAGTGAATCTTCCGATACTGCGGAAAGATTTTACGGTGGACACATATCAGATTTATCAGGCAAAGGTAATTGGTGCCAATGCAGTATTATTGATCTGTTCCCTGTTAAATGAGGTTTTTATAAAAGAATGCGTTGAAATATGTGATGAATTAGGCCTTACAGCATTGGTGGAAGCTCATGATGAAGAGGAAATTCAGATGGCAGTAAAAGCAGGTGCCAGAGTGATTGGCGTCAATAACCGGAATCTGAAGGATTTTTCAGTGGATATCCACAACAGTACAAAACTGCGGGGATTTGCTCCGGAGGGAACCCTGTTTGTGGCAGAAAGCGGCATTCAAACGAGGGCAGATGTAAAAGCCTTTGAGGAAGAAAAAGTGAATGCAGTCTTGATTGGAGAAACCCTTATGCGGGCAGAGGACAAGAAGCAGAAGCTGGATGAGTTGAAAGGAATATCCCATGAAGATTAAAATATGTGGTTTGCGTCGGCAGGAAGACATAGATTATGTAAACTTATATAAACCGGATTTAATAGGATTTGTCTTTGCCGGAACAAAACGGAAAATTGATTTTGATACCGCAAAGCAGTTAAAGAGCAGACTGGATCCTGAAATCAAGGCAGTAGGAGTTTTTGTAAATGCACAGATTACCTATATTGATAATCTGGTATCGAATCATATTATTGATATGATACAGCTGCATGGAGATGAAGATGAATCGTACATCAAATCCTTAAGGGAGCAGATGCAGGAAAGTGGGAACGGGACGGTTCCCATTATCAAGGCTGTAAGGGTAGAAAGTATGGATCAGGTGTCAGCTGCCGAAAAATTGCCGGCAGATTATTTGTTACTGGATGCCTTTACGGAGGGTGAATATGGTGGAAGCGGCAAGGTATTTAATCATAATCTGATTCCTGACCTGCAAAAACCCTATCTGCTTGCTGGGGGTATCGGTCGTGATAATGTGATAGAAATATTGGAACGTTTGAAAAGAAAAAATGTGAAACTTCCGTTTTGCGTTGATGTCAGTAGCTCAGTTGAGGTAGATGGTTTTAAGGACAAAAATAAGATTTCTGCAATGATTTCAGCGGTTCAAAAATGTGATGATTATACCGAAAAAATGTGATTTTCCTTGGGAAAAACAGATAGATAGAATGATAGAAAAACAGATATTGAGAAAGGAGCAGTTATGGAAACAGGAAGATTTGGAGAGTATGGAGGACAATATGTACCGGAAACTCTGATGAATGCAGTACATGAATTGGAGGAGGCATATGAGCATTATAAAAAGGATCCGGAATTTAACAGAGAGCTGGAGGATTTATTAAAGAACTATGCAGGCAGACCATCCCTTCTTTATTATGCAGAGAAAATGACAAAGGATCTGGGAGGAGCAAAGATTTATCTGAAACGGGAGGATTTAAATCACACTGGTTCCCATAAAATCAACAATGTGTTAGGTCAGGTGCTGTTAGCAAAAAAGATGGGTAAGACCAGGGTGATTGCAGAGACCGGTGCAGGACAGCATGGTGTTGCCACCGCCACGGCGGCTGCTTTGATGGGTATGGAATGTGAGATTTTTATGGGAAAAGAGGATACGGAACGTCAGGCATTAAATGTATTCCGTATGGAACTGCTTGGTGCAAAGGTGCATCCGGTAACAACAGGAACCATGACCTTGAAAGATGCAGTAAATGAAGCCATGCGGGAATGGACTTCCAGAGTGGATGATACGCTCTATGTATTAGGTTCTGTCATGGGACCGCATCCATTTCCGATGATTGTCAGGGATTTTCAAAGTGTCATCAGTAAGGAAAGCAAAGCCCAGATTTTAGAGGCAGAAGGAAAACTTCCGGATGCAGTGGTTGCCTGTGTAGGAGGCGGCAGTAATGCCATGGGCTCTTTCTTTGAATATATCAAGGATGAAAGTGTGCAGCTGATTGGCTGCGAAGCCGCCGGTCTTGGAGTAGATAATCCAAAGAATGCGGCTACCATTGCCAACGGTTCCATGGGTATTTTCCATGGTATGAAGTCACTGTTTTGTCAGAATGAATACGGACAGATTGCTCCTGTGTATTCCATTTCTGCCGGACTTGATTATCCGGGAATCGGACCGGAGCATGCATGGTTAAATGAAACCGGCAGGGCAGTCTATGTACCGGTTACGGATGAAGAAGCGGTACAGGCATTTGAATATCTTTCAAGAACAGAGGGAATCATTCCAGCGATTGAGAGTGCCCATGCCATTGCCCATGTCATGAAAATAGCAGGAAAGATGAGTAAGGATCAGATAATCATTGCAACGGTTTCCGGACGTGGAGATAAAGATGTTGCAGCAATCGCAAGATACAGAGGAGTGGAGATTTATGAGTAGAATTAGTGATGCATTTGCAAAAGAAAAAGTATTTATTCCATTTATTACCGGAGGAGACCCGGATATTGAGACAACCTATGAACTGATTAAGACCATGGCGGCAAATGGGGCAGATATCATAGAAATCGGTATTCCGTTTTCCGACCCGATTGCAGAGGGACCGGTAATCCAGGAGGCTGATCTTCGGGCATTGTCTTCCGGAACCACGACAGATGCTTTGTTTGAAATGGTTGTTAGACTTCGAAAAGAGATAGAGATACCTCTTATATTTATGACTTATATGAATCCCATTTATGTATATGGAACGGATCGTTTTATGAAACGCTGTGCAGAAGTGGGAATTGACGGTGTGATTGTTCCGGATGTACCTTTTGAGGAGAAGGCAGAACTCAGCAGTTCCTGTAAGAAAAATGGGATTGACCTGATTTCCATGATTGCTCCGACCTCGGAAGAACGGATTGAAACCATTGCAAAGGAAGCGGAAGGATTCATTTACTGTGTATCCTCCCTTGGTGTTACCGGAGTGCGATCTGAGATTACAACGGATATCGGGGCTATGGTAAAGCATGTAAAGGCAGTGACGGATACGCCGGTTGCCGTTGGCTTTGGTATTTCTACACCGGAGCAGGCGAAAAAAATGGCGGCTCTTTCTGATGGTGCCATCGTGGGCAGTGCTATTGTGAAACTGGTGGCAAAGTATGGGAAAGAGGCAGTACCATATGTGGCTGATTATGTGAAGAGTATGAAGGCTGGTGTGCTGGAGGCTTAGATTTTTTTGATTATAATGGTTGGTTCTAATATTTTGCGGAGATACTATAATAGTAACAAGCTATGTATCAGGAGGCGGATATGAATCAGATTATAAACAGAAAATGGTGGTCAGCATATAAAATGGATATAGGTTACAGCCTTTTCATTATGGTGGCTGGAACACTTTTGCATTTTGTATATGAGTGGTCTGGAAAGAATGCGTTTGTGGCATTGTTTTCAGCAGTAAATGAGAGTGTGTGGGAACATTTAAAGTTATTTTTTGTTCCCGCATTTTTCTTTTCTCTTTTGATGTACTACCGGATTGGTGAAAAGAAACCGGATTATCTGTGGTATCAGACAAAAAGTATTCTGGCGGGATTGTTATTGATTGTGACTGCATATTATACGATTACAGGCATTACCCAAAAAGAGAATGTCTGGGTGGATATAGGGATTTTTTATGGAGCGGCAGTTGTGGCAGGATATATTGGTGCGGCAGCCAGACGGAAGGATGAACAGGGAAAACGAAAAGAGAACAAGATGGGAGTTAGAAGGTATGCAGCTATGATTCTTCTGATTCTGTGGGCTTTGTTTGTCGGTTTTACTTATCATCAACCGTTGCTCGTGCTAAAGTGGTTTCCGGGTCTCTTTGTTGGGTAAGATATCATGCAGTAAGATAAAAACTGGATATTTCTTGTAAAAAAGGATTGAGAACAGTATAATAAAAAGAAATAGAATGTGTTATTTTTTTCAAACTTTTACGGAAAAGAAGGAAGAATATATGAGTCGTTTTTCTTGGGAAAATGAATGGAGATTACAGAATTTAAAAGAGGAATCTTTTTTGGTCAAGCATATTATGGACAAAACTCCGAAGTGGGTGAGTCTTGTTGAGAAAAAAGTACCGGAAACATTGCAGAATACATTGGAGACTGCATTTAATAAGGCATTCGTTGCTGTCTTTGAGAAGGGTTCCGGTCTGATTGAAAAGACCTACCGGAAGGACAGACAGATCCGGCTATTCAGGGCTAATAAAAGAGAGATTGATCAGGAAGGATTCAACGGAAAGAATGTACGGAAGTTTGAAAGGCAGGCAAAACGTACAGCATGCAAAAACCTTGCAATTTCCACGGTGGAGGGAATTGGATTTGGTATTGTGGGACTGGGGATTCCGGATATCCCGATTTTTGTGTCAGTTTTATTAAAAAGTATCTATGAAATTGCATTGAGCTATGGTTTTTCCTATACCACAGACAAAGAAAAATTATTTATTTTAAAGCTTATTGATGCATCTTTGAAAAGCGGTGATACACTTCGTAAAAAAGATGCGGATATCAATAAGCTGATTAAACGGTATCACAAAGAGGAACTTATGCAGGATAAGGATGAACAGACGGATGAATTTGTGACAGAGTTACAGATTATACGGCAGATTGATTATTCGGCAGAAGCACTGTCCCATGAACTGTTGTACGGAAAATTTGTACAGGGTACGACTTTTGTAGGAGTCATTGGAGGAACCGCAGATTTTACCTGTTTAAAGAAGATAACCGATTATGCAGCCCTGAAATATAAAAGACGTTTTTTATTGAGACAGATGCCGGAAATGGAATAGTAATAGGAAAGAAAGACTTCTTTTTTGACGTTTTTTGTGATACAATAGGCATAGTTGTAATGGTAAAAGTGTGGCACAGAAAGAATGGGAAAGGACTAGTTATATGAATTTTTTGCAGAGTGGGCATTTTTTTGGCAGAATCAAAGGGAATGTGATCAAATGGTGGCAACAGATTCTTCTGCCCGTGCTAAAGATAAATAATAACCGTGATCAGGGAAGGGGTGGCTGGAAACAGCAGGAGAATATAACTCCGGTTCCTGAACCTGACCAGAAAAGTACTATTGTATCCGAAGAGGAGATTAGTGGCTTACATGAACAGGATGAAGATCAGGATACCCTGCGGCTGGCACAGCAAAAAGCAGAACAGATGCAGCGTGAGGATGAGAAGCGTCGGAAGGAAGAGATTGAACAGGCACGCAGAAAGGTTCAGGAGCAGGAACGGATTGCATCTATTATGGACGCCAATAAGGTGGATGTGAATGCATTTATTCAAGCTGGAAAAGAAGCACAGAAAAGTATCAGGGAGCAGGCTGACCAGAAAGAACAGCAACATTCTGCGGCAGAACACAATCAGGATGAGGATATGCGCCGGGCACAGGAGATTATCGACCGGCTGAATAGAGAGGCTGCTGAAGACGAAGCCAAAAAACAGGCAGAAATTGAAGCAGCCAAGCAGAAAGCGAAGGAGACATTTGGTTGATGGATGCGGTTTCTATAATGGGGGAAGAGGATTGTTTTAAGGCACATCATCAGCATTTAATTGAGATTCTGAGGGATATAATATCGTATCGCAGTACGGAATCGGAAGAGCATATCTGGTATGTACAGCAATATACCAGAATTTTAGCAGAACAATATGCAGCATTATATCCCAGATCAAAGATGACAAAACATAAGATTGATTTAATTGTTCAGGCAGCACAGCTGCACGATGTAGGGAAAATTACCATGCCGGATTCTATTCTGACGAGACCGGGTATGCTTTCCAAGTCAGAGTTGGATTTGTTGAAAGAGCATACCATAAAGGGAAGTCAGATTGTAAAGGTATTATCGGAACTTCAGGAAAAGGATTACAGCAGAATCTGTTATAATATCTGTCTATATCATCATGAGAAATATGATGGTACAGGATATCCCTATGGCTTGAAAGGAGATAAGATTCCTGTTGAAGCACAGATTGTGGGACTGGCAGATATGTATGATGTACTGGTGAATCCGAATATGAATAAGGAACCTTATCCCAAAGAAAAGGCATATTATATGCTGATGAATGGAAGGTTTGGTGAGTTATCGCCAAGAATGCGGGAATGTCTGGAGGAATCAAAAGAACTTTTGGAGAATGTACATACGGAAGAGGAACTGTCTGAATGAACAGTTCCTCTTCCGTATGGTTCCATTTACAGACATATATACTCTGGCAGATTAACGAGCACACAATCAAGGATTGCCATACACATTGTAAATCCCAATGTCATAAAGAGAAAGAAGATGGACCAGCCGTCATAGACAAAGGCTGTTTTTTCACTGCGGAAATTGGAAACCAGGATTTCCAATCCCAATAGGATGAGCGTAACAGGCCAGAAGTTTAGGATTGCTGTATAGCTCAGGGCAGGGAGAAAGAGGTGCAGTATTAATAAAATCCCTAATAAAATGAGTATGCTGCCAAAGGTAATGGTTCCTACTTTATGCGTTTTCATTTTGATCAAGCTCCTCTCTTTTTCCTTTGATCAGTTTAATACCGATTATTACAAGCAAGATAGAAATGACAAAGCTTGGAAGCTGATATCCCAAATCATAAACATACTGGTATATGCGTTCTGGTATCAGACCACCCAGCCATGAGGTTAAACTGCTCCAGATACCGGATATTCCAAACAGAATTAATAAAAATGCTATAACATTCCGGTATTTTGAGACCAGTGATTTTTTGTCAGTTATAAAAGTATCCAGATGGACGAGATAATCATCCTCCATGGATAAAAATTCTTCTTCCGACAGACTTTTGATGTTATGCACATTAAAGAAACTATAAAACCAGATGATTGGAAGCAGGAAAATCAAAGCATCAAGGTTTAAGAAGGATGTACAGGCAATGGTTCCAAAGAACAATATCATAATGCTTAGTCCCATTTTGCGAAATCCCATATAAAGTTCACCGGCTCCCGGTATCAATGAGGCTATAAAAAGCCAAAATCCTTTTTTTTGTTTTGTCATAGTAATGACCTCCATTCATAAATTGTTTGTTAAATCTGATGTTTCCATCAGGAAAATGTTATTTTGCTTAATTATCTTTTTCACTGCCTGTAATGCTGGCAGATACAGACTGAAACCAGCTGGTAATGCCAAGACTGCCTTTGTCCAGTTGTTCCATGATTTTTGCCGGCACATCAAATTCAGCGGCTTTGGAAGAAACCGAAAAATCTGTCTTCAATTCCATGGAGGAAAGGCGGTTCTGCATCGTTGTGGCAGTTATCATGATCAGTAAGGAGGCAGCAACCGCAGCAGTAACCTTACAGCCATATAAGAACAGTTCCAGTTGCTTGGGAAGTTTTCTGGCAGACAATTCCACTTGTAAATCCGGCTGCTGGACACGATTTATCATCTGTTCCGTCAGATAAGATGGCATAAAAATCTGTTCACTTTGGGAATCATCCGCAATATATTGTTCCAGACGATTTGCTGTCTGAACCGCATTTTCAGGATGCTCCTTTGTAAGGTCTGCATCTGCCATTTGGGATAATAACTCTAAAAATTCAGGTTCCATCAGGTCACACTCCTTTCTGTTACTATATAGTCTTCCTTTTGTAACTGCTTTCGCAGCATTGCCTTTGCCCGGTAAATCTGAGTCTGGATAGTCTTGACATTGATATCCAGTTTCTTTGCGATTTCGCCTGCAGTAAACTCATCATAAAAGTGCAGCTTTGCAATCTCCTTGTAAGGTGGTTTTAAATGATTGCAGGCAGCGAGAAGACTTCGCTTTGTATCCTCTTCTAACATATATTCCTCCACGGAGGAATGGTTTTCTGACACTTCCTCTAAGTAGATATCTTCTGCTGGAAGAATCCGCCGGCTGGAATGTTTCAGATAGTCTAAGCATTTTCTGGAGGCAATTTTGCATAGCCAGGCTTTTTCGTAATTACCATCAAAATCCTCCAAATGTTTGTAGACAGAGATGAAAACCTCTTGTGTCAGGTCTTCCGCATCGAAAGGATTGCCACAGGTTTTATAACAAATGGAGTATATCAGGCTGCCATAGTTTTGTATCAGTTGTTCGAAATATTCTTCACTTGTAATAAAATCTCCTCCTTTCTGTAATGCGTTACACCTATTATAACGAGTAAAGGAGAAAAATGTCTTCAGAATTTAATAAAAAATTTACAAGACATTTTATAAGAAATGTATTAAAATGAAATGCAGAATCTCAGAATGCTTGAAAAAAGCAGATTAGAAGGAGCAGTTTTTATGAATATTGGTTTATTTACAGATACATATTATCCGGAATTAAATGGAGTTGCCAATTCCGTATATCTTTTGAAGAAGGAATTAGAGAAAAAAGGACATAATGTATATGTCATCACAACAAAGACACCGGGGGCACCTGCAAATGAAAAAGGTGTATTCCGGGTTCCGTCAAAAGCCTGCTCTTTTGTGCCGGAGCGGAGAGTGGGATTGTTTTATCATCCTAAGATTGCATTAAAAATCCATAAAATGAAACTAGATATTATTCATACCAATACAGAGTTTGCAATTGGTATGTTTGGGCGGATTATGGCGCATGAATTGTTTATTCCTGTGGTGCACACCTATCATACGATTTATGAGGACTATACCCATTATATTAAGAAGTATATTTCCAGTGAGAAACGTGCAAAACAGGCTGCAAAGCAGTTCAGTAAATTCAGTGTAAGAGGTGCTGAGGAACTGATTGTTCCGACAGAAAAAGTTGCAAATCTGATGCGGCGTTATGGTGTGAAACCGGATATCAATGTGATACCGACAGGAATTGATTTAAGCCGGTTTGGTGTGCGGGACACCGAACAACAGAAAGCAAAGCTGAAGACTTCCCTTGGTATCCCGAAGGACAATAAGGTTGTGTTATATCTGGGAAGGGTATCTGAGGAAAAAAATATTGATGAAGTAATGGGATATCTTAACCGTTATATGGATATGCATAGCAACGTCACTTTCTTGGTGGTAGGGGATGGGCCATATAGGAGTACGCTGGAGCGCAATGCCAAGGGGCTTAAGCACAAAAAGCAGATGTTGTTTGCCGGTGCCAAGCCATGGGACGAGATTACCCACTATTATCAGCTGGCAGATGTATTTGTTTCTGCATCTACCAGTGAAACGCAGGGACTTACTTATATAGAGGCTCTTGCTTCCGGTCTGCCGGTTGTGGCAAGAAAAGATCCTTGTCTGGATGGTGTACTGTTTTCCGGGGAAAATGGTTATGAATTTGTGGATGAGACTTCCTTTTTAAAGGGAATAGATGCAGTCTTATGGAATGAAGACCATATTGATTACAGAAAAAATGCAGCAGCAAGTGTGGAGAAGTTTTCGACGGAGCAGTTTGCAGCAAAGGTAGAAAATATCTATTTTCATGTGACAAAGACCCATCGGAATATTCTGATGCGGATGGCAAACAGAGTG
This sequence comes from Lachnospiraceae bacterium, assembly GCA_051877755.1. GTDB lineage: Bacteria > Bacillota > Clostridia > Lachnospirales > Lachnospiraceae > CAG-590. The sequence continues at coordinate 24,982 of JBJEJE010000035.1, forward strand.
GCAGATAAGATTGGTTATGAATACACAGGAGTAAAACCTCTTGGAGGAACCATGGCAATGAATCTGGGAAATTCCGACATGGATGCCAGCCGGATTGCCCTGGGATGTATGCGGATGGACACCCTTTCGGTATCGGAGGCTTCCAAACTTGTAAATGTTGCATTGGAGCAGGGAATCACTTTATTTGATCATGCGGATATTTATGGAGATGGCAGAAGCGAGGAAATCTTTGGCAAGGTATTAGCAGAGAATAAGGGTATGCGGGAACGGATGCGGATACAGACAAAATGTGGTATCCGTCAGGGCTGTTATGATTCCTCAAATGCATATATCATGTCCTCTGTGGAGGACAGTTTAAAAAGGCTTCAGATTGACTGCATTGACTTACTGTTGTTACACAGACCGGATGCTTTGATGGATATTGATGAGGTGGCAGAAACATTTCATCAACTGCAAAGAAGTGGAAAAGTAAGGCAGTTTGGAGTCAGCAACTTTAATTCTGCACAGATAGCACTTCTGCAGTCTGCCTGTCGGGAACCGCTGCTGGTCAATCAGGTGCAGTTTGGTCTGATGCATACCGGTATGGTTCGGCAGGGAATGGAAATGAATATGGATTCGGATGGTGGAATCCAGCGGGATCTGGCAGTACTTGACTATTGCCGTCTCCATGGAATTACAGTGCAGGCGTGGTCGCCGCTGCAATATGGATTATTTGAGGGAAATTTTATAGATAATGATAAGTTTCCGGAACTGAATGCTGTATTAGGCAGAATTGCAAAGGAAGCCGGGGTTACAAAGGCGGCAGTTGCTGTAGCTTGGATTTTAAGGCATCCTGCCAATATACAGGTTATTGCAGGCACTATGAATCCGGAGCATTTAAAAGAGATTTGTGAGGCGGTCAATGTGCATTTAAGCAGGAAAGAATGGTATGAACTTTACCAGGCAGCTGGTAATATCTTACCATAAGAACGGAGTCTTTTCGGCGTCAGAAGTGAGAAATGTTTAATCTGATTTTTGTGAATATTATGTGGATTTCTTTACTTTTTCACAAAATCATGCTACATTTTACAAGAACTTATTATAGTACAGGATATTTGATATCCGGAAAATAAAAAAACAGGATAAAGGAGTTAGTGATGAAAAAACAATTAGCAATGGGCCTGGCTGGCATTATGATACTTTCTGTGTTGACGGGATGTGGAAGGAATCCTTATCTATTAAACATAACCTATTCACACTATGTGAAGCTTTGTGATTACAAGGGCGTGGAAGCTACGAAGGTTACTTATGATGTAAGTGAGGACGAGATACAGGAACGGGTAGATGAGAATATGTATGAGTATGCTACCTATGATCCAATCACAGATCGTGCTGCTCAGATTGGGGATTATGCGAATGTTGATTATATCGCAACCATTGATGGTGAGGAAAATGAAGAATATTCCGGTGAGGATGAAGACATTATGATTGGGGAAGGCTATATTTATCCGGAAGTAGAAGATGCTTTGATTGGGATGGAAGCCGGGGACAATAAGACTGTGGAAGTGGAACTGACCGAGGATTATGCAGATGAGGAATATATTGGTAAAAAGGCATCTGTAAAAGTTACTTTGAATGAAATCAGTGAAGAGAATTTTCCAGAATATAATGATGATTTTGTTAAGGAAAATATGGGATTTGACACTGTTGCTGAATATGAAGAGTCACTGAAAGAGGAGATTCTTTCGGAAAAGGAAGAGGAGTACAAATATGTAGCTGTCGGTGAGATTATAGATTTTCTATTGGCAAATTCGGAATTTGACGGATATCCGGAAGATCTTTATACACAATGTGAAGAAAATTATAATAGCGAGAATGAGTATACAGCATCTATGTATGGAATGGAACTGGAAGAGTTTGAGGAAATGTTTGGTATTGATGAAGAAACCAAAAAACAGGATATTGAATACAATGTTAATACAGAACTGATTATTGGAGCCATTGCCCAAAAGGAAAATATCCAATGTTCCAAGAATGAAATTAATCAATATGCGGAAGATTATTATGAGGAGTATGAATGTGAAGATGCAGAGGAATTTTTAGAGGAATATGGCGAGGAAGAGGTTGGTTACCAGATTATTTTTGAAAAAGTAATTGATCTTCTTTATGATAATGCCAAGTTTGTAGAGATTACAGAGGAACAGTACTACGAAGAACAGGAAGATGAATGGTACGAGTCTGAAGAGGAAGAAACAGACGACAGTGAAGAAGAATCTGATGATGCTGTTTTAGAAGAGGATAGTTCAGAAGAAAGTACTTCGGAAGATGATTCTTCCGAGGATACAGATTCCGAAACGGAAACAACGGAAGAGGAAAATGCGGAGGTGTCAGAAGCTTCCAGCGAAGAATAAGGAATAAGATTAAGAAGAGGTGGATTCTATAATAGATATCCCCCTCTTTTTTTTATAATAAATATCAATACATTTTGCCTTGCATGTAAACCCGGCAGAATGTAATCACTTAACGAATTATTGAATACATTATGCGAAAAAGTATTGTAAACATAATTTATGGATGTTAAAATCTTATTAGCAAATAAATGTTAAAAAGCATTTTACCGGATATACATTGCTTGGATTGATAGGGAAGTTTGCAGAAGGAGTGGAAACGATGGGAGAAGCCAAACAGCGTCAGCGGGAAAAACATCTTATTATATTGCTGGTTTATACTTTTTTGACCATAGCTTTAACAGGGGAATCCGTTCTCATGGGCTGGGATATGGGTGCTGTTGTACTTCTGTTGTTAGGACTGGTTATAAACTGGACGCTTCATATTACGGAGCAGATTCCGGAATCGGTCAGACTTTGGATATATTTTGCTCTCACGATGCTGGCATCTTTTTTCTATGGAATTCATGAGACCAGCATTTATGATTTAGCACCTCTGATGCTTGTAATTATCGTCATGTATTCCATTACAGACAATACGAGTATTATTAATTTCTGTGTATTTATATATTTCTTTATTATGGGGTATGATTTTTTGTTTGTTCTTGGTACTTCTGTGGAAGTTAATTCTCTTATGGTTACAAGAACTATTCTTCATCTTGTACTTGTTTATCTGGCAGGGTATTTAACGAAGCTGGTAATCATAAAACGCAGGAGGGAAAGGGTCAATACGGAGAAGCAGATTGAGGAACTGGAAGAGACGAACCGCAGGGTTGAAGATTTTCTGACAAATGTATCCCATGAACTTAGAACACCGATCAATGCGGTTACTGGAATTACGGCAGTTATGCTTGATAAGGAAGAGAACGCGGACAAAAAGAAAGATATATTATCCATTCAGATGGCAGGAAACAGACTGTTTGGCCAGATTGAGGATATTCTTGATTATACGGAGATAGATACCGGAAGGGTAAAGGTCAGCGAAGACAGCTACATGATTTCATCCGTTGTGAACGATATTATCACCGGTAACCGGCTGTCGGAAAGAGAAAATATGCCGGAACTCATTTTTGATATAGATGCGGATATACCTTCTGTTCTTTTGGGTGATGAAAAGAAAATCAAGAAGATATTAAAACATTTGATCGATAATGCGCTTAAGTTTACATATAAAGGCGGTGTTTATGTCAGAATATTTGCACTGCCAAAGCCATATGGCATCAATCTGTGTATTCAGGTAAGTGATACAGGAATGGGAATTGCTGCGGAAGAAATGGGAAGAATTAAGGAACGGTTTTACCAGTCCAGTGGCGGGAGAAACCGAAAAGCAGGAGGACTTGGTTTAGGACTTCCTATTGTGTATGGAATGGTCAGTGCGATGAAAGGCTTTATGCAGATTGAAAGTACTGAGGGAAGGGGTACGACAGTATCTGTCAGTATTCCGCAAAAGGTAGTGGATGAATCCTCCGGTATGACAATAACAAATCGGGAAAATCTGTGCCTTGCCTGCTTTGTGATGCCGGAGCAGTTTGAAGTTCCTGAGGTACGGAACTACTATAATGAGATGATTTCCCATATGGTTCAGGGACTGGATATTCCACTGCATAGGATTTCCAATATGGATGAATTGGGAAAACTGACGTCCATGTATCAGTTGACACATCTGTTCATAGGAGAGGAAGAATATAAAGAGAACGCAGCTTATTTTGAGGATTTGGATCAGAATATTGAGGTTGTTGTTGCAGCAAATAACAACTTTGTGTTGCCACAACACAGCAGGGTGAAGCTTATTAGAAAACCTATTTCCTGTTTGCCGATTATTCGTATATTAAATGCTGAAGCATCGGGAGACGTGGAGACACTGAAGAAAAAGCATATGATCTGTCCGGGTATCCGGGTGCTTGTTGTGGATGACGAACCGATGAATCTGATAGTTGCGGAAGGAATTTTTAAAACCTATCAGATGATAGTAAAAACGGCAGAAAGTGGATGGAAAGCCATTGAACTTTGCGAAAAGGAAGAGTTTGACCTGATTTTCCTGGATCACATGATGCCGGAAATGGATGGAGTGGAAACCTTAAAGCAGCTCCGAAGGATTTACACAAATGAGAACAGGGTGTTTACCGTTATCGCATTTACTGCCAATGCCGTCAGCGGTGCAAGGGAAATGTTCCTTCGGGAAGGATTTGATGAATTTGTATCTAAGCCGATTGAACCTTTGGAAATGGAGCGTGTTCTGAGAAAAGTACTGCCAAAGGCCTCCATTGCTTTTGTGGATGATGATTACGGGAAACAAGGAACCACGGAGGGCATAGAGCTGCAATCCACTCAAAATGATGGAATACCCGATGGACAGATTATAGAAAATCATTCGAAAGAAGATGAGTTTGAAAAGCTTGAACGTGCAGGAATTCATGCACGCTCCGCTATCCAGTACTGTTGTGGTGACAAGGAGTTTTATAAGGATCTGTTGATCAAATTTGCGAAGGATACCGATAAAAAATCAGAACAGATAGATGCTTTCTTTCAACAGGAGGACTTTGAGAACTATTGTATCCAGGTTCATGCACTGAAGAGTGCAGCAAAGATGGTAGGTGCAGATTTCTTGTCGGAACACGCAAGGCAGGCGGAAGAGGCATCTAAAAATTATGATGTAGATTATATCAGGGAGCACCATGGAGAACTTCTTGCTGAGTATCATCAGACAGAGCAGTGTATATTTGATGTATTTGACTTAACGGACAGTGATTTTATGCAGGCGGCTCAGGGGAATGGAACAGAGTTGTCAGGAGAAGAACTGATTGAGCGGTTACATGAATTAAAAGCGGTATTAGATACCTTTGAAGCAGATAAGGCAGAATCCCTTCTTTCTGACATGAAGGAGGCTGTATATGGGGGAACATTGATTGGTGATTTGCTTTATGATGTTCAGCAGGATGTGGAGGATTTTGAGTTTGGAGCAGCTTCTGGGAAGGTGGATGATTTGATCAGAAAAGTGGAAGGTGGTGATGTAGGATGAATCCAAAGAAAATGATTCAGGCAATTGGAAATCATAATCTGACATTGCAGGAGCGTCTGTTCCGTCTTCTGGCGATGATTGGACTGATTGGACTGGCTTTATCCATTATAGCCGGGTTCGTTGCAGGGGAAAATAAGGTGAATTCCATTGTGACCATTGCCATATTTGTTGTTTTTTGCGGGATTACCTATTTTACACTGCACTATCATAAAATACAGCTTGGAACCACGCTTATAGCATGTGTAATCATTTACTTTATGCTGCCCTTTAATTTCTTTTCAACCGGAGGCATTTACGGAGGTGCACCAATCTGGTTTTTATTTGGAGTGATATTTATATGCCTTGTTGTGGCGAAAAAGGTAAAATATTTTTTGATTGTGAGCAGTTTTGTTATATGTGGAGTCTGCTATTATGTTGCATACTACCATCCGGAACTGATTCTGCAGCATACGCTTGAAATGGCATATATTGATTCCATTGCTTCCTTGATTATCGTTTCGGCTCTGACCTGTGGAATGATTCTGTTCCAGAATGCCATCTATCGTTCAGAGAATACACTTGCCCAGAAACAGAAAAAAGAAATAGAAGAACTGAATCAGGCACAGAATCGGTTTTTTTCCAGTATGAGTCATGAAATCAGAACCCCGATCAATACCATTATCGGTTTGAATGAAATGATTCTGCGGGAAGATGTGTCGGAAGAGGTGGCGGCAGATGCCAAGAACATCCAGGGTGCAAGCAAGATGCTCCTTGCCCTCATTAATGATATTTTAGACATGTCAAAGATAGAATCCGGAAAGATGGATATTGTACCTGTTACTTACAATACAGGGGATATGTTGTCTGAGATTGTCAATATGATATGGGTGCGGGCCAGGGAAAAGGGGCTGGAATTTCACATTGATGTGGATCAGACCATGCCTGCCCAGTTATTAGGGGATGAGGTGCGGATTAAGCAGATTCTCATTAACGTATTGAATAACGCGGTAAAATATACATCAGAAGGTTCTGTTACGCTGTCCATTCAGTGCAAGATGATGAAGGATGATTCTGCACAGATAATATACTCGGTAACGGATACAGGTATGGGAATTAAAAAAGAGAGTCTTCCATATCTTTTCAGTGCATTTAAGAGAGTGGATGAAGCAAAGAACCGTTATATTGAAGGAACCGGGCTGGGTCTTTCTATCGTAAAGCAGCTGGTGGAACTGATGGATGGTGAGATTGCGGTGAACAGTGTCTATACCAAGGGATCCACTTTTGTGATTACCATACCTCAGAAGGTGGTCGGTGAGGCTGAGATTGGAGAACTGAATATGGAAGCACGCCATGCCCTCAATGCAAAGGAACACTACAAGCAAAGCTTTGAAGCTCCAAAAGCACATATTCTGATTGTTGATGATAATGAGACGAATCTGATGGTTGCAGAGAAACTTTTGCGGGAGACAAAGGTGAAAGTGGATACTGCTGCCAGTGGTAAGGAGTGCCTGAAAAAAACAATACAGAATCAGTATAATGTGATTTTTATGGATCATCTTATGCCTGTCATGGATGGTATTGAGTGTTTTCACGCAATCCGAAATCAGACGGGAGGTCTGAACCAGGGAACACCGGTTGTTATCCTTACAGCAAATGCAGGCAGTGAGAATCAGGCACTTTATCGAAGAGAAGGATTTGATGGATATCTGTTGAAACCGGTTACAGGCATACAATTGGAAACAGAACTTTTACGACATCTTCCAAAGCAATTGATTACCATGAACCAGACAGGCGAATCCATTGGTGTGATGGAGACACCGGTCTATAAGCACAGAAAACGAATGCCGGTGTTGATTTCCACAGAAAGTGTCTGTGATCTTCCAAAGAGTTTCATAGAGAAGTATCAGATTGCTGTCATTCCTTACCGGGTAGTGACAGATGATGGTGAATTTCTGGATGGCCTGGAAGCTGAGACGGATGGAATCCTTTCCTATATGCAGGAACAGGGAAAACATGCCTATTCCATGCCGGCTGAGCCGGAAGAACTGGAGGAGTATTTCGCAGACCAGTTGACAAAGGCACGCTCCATTGTCCATATTACTATGGCACAGAATGTCGGCAAGGGCTATGAAAATGCACTGGAGGCTTCAAAAACTTTTGACAATGTGACGGTGGTGGATTCCGGTCAGCTTTCCAGTGGTACAGGACTTATGGTTTTGTGTGCAGCACAGTATGCTGTAAAGGGAATGAGTGCTGATGCAATCACAAGGGAATTAGAGTATGAGAAGACCAGGGTCAAAACCAGCTTTATTGTGACCAGTACGGAATATCTGGCACGGGCGGGAAGAATTTCATCCAAAATAGATATCTTTTGCCGGGCATTCATGATTCATCCGGTGATTGTTCTGAAAAACAGCAGTATGAAGGTTGGCTCTATCCGAATGGGAACCAGAGAGTATGCATGGAAAAAATATATTACTTCAGCATTGCACGGTGTGCGTGGAATTAATACAAAAACTGTATTTATCACCTATGTGGGACTGACCATTGAAGAATTGCAGGAGATTGAAGCCCAGGTGAAAAAAGAGGTGCCTTTTGAGAATGTCATTTATCAGAAAGCATCTCCGTCCATTGCAACAAACTGTGGACCTGGCAGTTTTGGACTGTTGTTCATGCTGGAGAATACATACAATAAAGAAACTATATAGTAAGGTAAAAAACAAGCCGGAATCGGCTTAATGGAACGTGAGGTATTGACATGAAAAAGCAGAAGATGAGTATGCTGCTTGCAACAGCAGTATTGGCAGTGACAGTGTTAACCGGATGTGGACAGAATCCTGCAGATACAGGGTTTGAACTGGAAGAGGGACAGTCTGATCTGGAATATGTGCAGTCAAAGGAAACCCTTATGGTGGGTATCACAGACTTTGCCCCGATGGATTACCGCGATGGCGAGGATTGGACAGGCTTTGATGCTGATCTGGCAAAAGCTTTTGGAGAAAGCAAATGCGTTCCTGAAAGCTTCTTATGAAGACGGAACCATAGATTCTCTGGCAGAGAAGTATGGAATTGAGAGTGCACTGTTGGATTAGATACTCTGATTTTTCTCCTAATTTTCCAATTTCCATCTGGTAACAGAATCTTATAGAAAAACTATCTTTTTCTCTGAAAAAGGAATATAATGGTATTGTTGGATGACAGTAACAAAATTATCATATATCAAAGGAGGATAAGTATATGTCAAAAACATTAGTCGCATATTTTTCTTATTCAGGAAATGCAAAAAAGGTGGCAGAGAAAGTGGCAGATCTTGCCGGAGCAGATTTGTTTGAGATTCAGCCGGAAACACCATATTCTCCGGATTACCAGACCTGTGTGGATACCGCAAGAAAGGAATTGCAGGAGAATGCCAGACCTGCACTTGTAGGCAAGGTGGACGATATGAATCAATATGATTGTATTGTATTAGGATTTCCAAACTGGTGCCGTACCTGTCCAATGCCGGTTTTTACTTTCCTGGAGGATTATGATCTGACTGGCAAGAAGATATATGCATTTGTAACCAATGGCGGTGGCGGCTGTGGGAACAGCACGGAAGATATTAAAAAAAGTGCAGCAGGCGCAGCTGTTACAGAGGCGATAGATGGCAACAATCTTTCAGATGCACAGATTAAAGAGTGGCTGGGATTATAATTTTTTTAATGTGATTAAGAAGAGAGCCTTCCATGACAGGAAGGTTCTTTTCTTATCGTTTAAAAATTTTTGGATTAAAAATAAATTTGAGTAAAAAGTTTGTAACGAAATCGGTTTTTGTGTGATATATATAGGAACGTTCAAAAACAGGATCATTTTTTACAGGATGATTGGAAGGATTAAAGGAGGGAGAACCATTCAAACGGAAGATATCTTTGAAAAATATGGGAAAATGGTATACCGATATCTGCTGGTTCTCTGTGAAAATGCGGATTTGGCGGAGGAACTGACCCAGGAAACATTTTATCAGGCAATCAAAAGCATTGACCGCTATGATGGAAGCTGTAGTATGTCTACCTGGCTTTGCCAGATTGGAAAACATATGTGGCAGCGGGAGATTCGGCGGAGAAAACGGTTATCCGATGTGGAACTGGATGAGAATATTATTTCTGATGAAAAGACACCGGAGGAACAGTTTCTCAACAAAGCAATGGTGATGGAAACAATGAAAAAGCTGCACCAGCTGCCGGAACGGGAAAAGGAAGTGGTATTGCTTCGGGCAACCGGCTCTTTGTCCTTTAAGGAAATTGGTGACATCATGGGAAAAAGTGAGAGCTGGGCAAGGGTAACATTTTTCCGGGCAAAGCAGAAATTAAAAGAGATGACAGAGGAGTAGGAATTCTGAAAAATTAGAATGTTCGTAGACGATATAAGGAGGAAGAGTATGGAATCAAAAACCGATTTAAGCTGTGATATTGTAAAGGATTTATTACCCGTGTACTGTGATGGACAGGCGTCTTCTGACAGTGTGGAGGCAGTGGAAGAGCATTTGAAACAGTGTCCCGATTGCAAAAAAATGTATGAAGAAATGAGTGGAAATCTGGAACTGGAGCAGGCAGAGGAACTGGACAGGGATATATCTGTGCTGGAAAAGATGAAAAGAAGGGTTAAGGTAAAAGTCTTTGTGTGTTTTTTGATTGGAGCAGCCCTGTGTGCTTTTCTATTTAGTGTATTCTTTGTAGGTATCGTTCCGGTGGAAAGCGGGGATGCGGTAATTACCTATGAGGCATACAAGGGAGAAATGACTGCGGATGATGAAAATGTGGACACTTATGAGGTGGTATTTCATGTTAAGCTGCCGGAGGGAACCACTCTGAATTTCCGGGGAGATGCAGAGAATGGTAAAAAGGGATTTAAGCAGTATTATAAGCTGTATCGTGTCTGGAGCTTACCATTTGATGACAGAGGGAAATATCCGAATCAGGCGGATCTTGGCCGTAGTTCCGATAAGCCCTTTACAGAAGAAGATGAATTTGTGATACAATTCCGGGATAAGACGGTAGTTTATAGTCTGAAAGAGATTGCTGAGGCGGCAGGAATCCAGTAAACAGTATTGTCAAATTTTTGTAATTGTGTTACACTTAACAGGAACTGAATATGAACGGGGAGCTTGTGCAGCAGGCTGAGAGGAAGTCATCAACTTCGACCCGCAACCTGATTTAGATAATGCTAACGTAGGGATTCAAAGGAATTTGTTATGTATCTTTGGAAGTACACGACAGAATCAAAAGTGTGGATGATATGGAATACCATTTTAGAAGCTCTCTGTGAAAGCAGGGAGCTTTGTTGTTAATGCGAAGTAACGAGCTGAATCACTGTTGTAGTAATGTGGGAAATTTACAAAGTGTGTTTCTCATGGCTTGTGACAGGATAGATGCTTATGAATGAATCATAGAACAACAGAATGGGTGGAATAAGGAAAAGGAGGATACACATGGATTACACAACACAGATGGATGCCGCAAGAAAAGGCATTATCACAAAGGAAATGAAAGCGGTTGCGGAGTATGAAAACATTCCGGCAGAGGAGATTAAAGATTTAGTGGCAAAGGGACAGGTGGCGATTCCGGCAAATAAGAATCACAAGTGCCTGACACCCTATGGAATTGGAAACCGTTTGAAGACAAAAATAAATGTGAATCTTGGAACTTCTAAGGACTGCCTTGATTTGGATGTGGAAATGGAGAAAGTAAAGGAATCTATCCGTCTTGGTGCAGAATCCATCATGGATCTTAGTTCCTTTGGTGATACCAGAAAATTCCGTACCAAATTAACATCGGAATGCAGTGCAATCATCGGGACGGTGCCAATCTATGATGCAGTGGTGTATTACAATAAGGCGTTAAAATCCATTACTGCCAGAGAGTGGATTGATGTGGTGCGGATGCATGCAGAGGATGGTGTGGATTTTATGACTATCCACTGCGGAATTAACCGGGCAACAGCAGATCGGTTTAAGCAGACGAAACGCCATATGAATATTGTATCCCGGGGAGGTTCCATTATTTTTGCATGGATGGAGCTTACAGGAAATGAGAATCCATTTTATGAGTATTATGATGAGATTTTAGATATCTGTAATGAGTATGATGTGACCATTTCCCTTGGAGACGCTTGCCGTCCGGGTGGCATTGAGGATGCCGGAGATATTTCCCAGATCAGTGAGCTTGTAACCCTTGGAGAATTGACCCAGCGGGCATGGGATAAAAATGTGCAGGTTATGATTGAGGGACCGGGACATATGCCGCTTAATCAGATCCGTGCCAATATGGAGATTGAGCAGACCGTCTGCAAAGGAGCACCATTTTATGTGTTAGGACCGCTTGTGACAGATGTAGCACCGGGCTATGACCACATTACGGCAGCCATTGGTGGTGCCATTGCGGCAACCTATGGTGCATCCTTCCTCTGCTATGTAACTCCGGCAGAACATCTTCGCCTGCCAACGGTGGAAGATGTGAAGGAAGGAATCATTGCCTCCAAGATTGCGGCCCATGCGGCGGATATTGCAAAGGGAGTTCCGGGTGCTGCAGACTGGGATCACCAGATGAGTGAGGCACGCCGCGAACTTGACTGGGAAAAGCAGTTTGAGCTTGCCATGGATCCGGAGAAGGCACGCCGCTACCGTGCAGAGTCCACACCGGAACGGGAGGATACCTGTACCATGTGCGGAAAGATGTGTGCAGTAAGAAATATCAATAAGATACTGCGGGGAGAAGATGTAGACATAATGGATTAAGCGAGATGGATGCACGGCTTATATAGATTCTCTATTCATATTCTCTTTATTACAAAGAAAGAAGGAAAAAAACATGAAAACAATTTTAGAAAACGTCAGAAAGAATGTACCATTAGTTCACTTTATTACCAATTACGTTACGGTAAATGATGTAGCCAACATGATGCTCGCCTGCGGCGGTTCCCCAATTATGAGCGATGAAATCTTAGATGTGGAGGATATTACCGCTATCTGTAATGCAACGGTTATCAACATTGGTACACTGAATAAAAATACCATTGAATCTATGATTGCCGCCGGTAAGAAGGCAAATGAACTGGGACATCCTGTGATTTTGGATCCGGTTGGTGCCGGTGCTTCCAAGCTCCGTACTGAGACCACATTTCAGCTGTTAAAGGAAGTAAAATTCACTGTAATCCGTGGAAATATTTCAGAGATTAAGACTGTATATTCCGGCAGCGGTTCCACAAAGGGTGTGGATGCGGATGTGGCAGATGTGGTAACAGATGAAAATCTGTCAGAGACCGTGGCATTTGCAAAAGAACTCAGCAAGACAACCGGAGCCATTATCGCTATTACCGGAGCCATTGATATTATTGCGGATGCAGAAAATGCCTATGCAACCCGTAACGGTGTGGCTGCCATGTCGCGGATTACCGGAACCGGCTGTATGTTGGATGGTGTGATTGCAGGATATGTGGCTGCCAATCCGGAGAATCAGACAAAGGCTGTGGTGGCTGCCATTGCTGCTGAGGGACTTTGCGGTGAGATAGCTGCCAAGAAGGTAGAGGCAGAGGGAAGTGGAACCTCAAGTCTTAGGATGCATTTAATAGATGCCATGAGTAATTTAGATGGTGAGACTTTGGAAACCGGAGCAAAGGTTGAAACATTATAGAAAGAAGGATTGTAAATGAAACCATATACAGAACAGGAAATCAAGGATTCCATGTGTCTTTATGCGGTATCCGATTCCATGTGGTTAAATGGAAGAACCCTTCCGCAGGTCATACAGGAAGCCTTAGAGGGCGGTGCAACATTTATGCAGATTCGGGAAAAGAATCTGCCCTATGAGGAATTCCTTAAACTGGCAAAAGAAGTAAAGGAAGTGACAGACCGGTACCGTGTGCCATATGTGGTAAATGACGAAGTGGAGATAGCAAAAGCAATTGATGCGGATGGTGTGCACATTGGACAAAGCGACAAGGCATTGGTGGAAACCAGAAAGATATTAGGACCGGATAAAATCATCGGCGTATCTGCCCAGACAGTGGAGCAGGCATTGGAAGCAGAGAAAAATGGTGCGGACTATCTAGGGGTGGGCTCCATTTTCAATACCTCTACAAAGCTGGATGCAGATGATGTGTCGCTGGAGACCCTTCGTGCAATCTGTGATGCGGTATCCATTCCGGTGGTGGCAATCGGTGGAATTACCAAAGACAATATTTTAGATTTAAAGGGAACTCATGTGGATGGTGTTGCCGTGGTTTCCGCTATTTTTGCGGCAAAGGATATCAAAAAGGATACGGCTGAGTTATTGGAAACAGCCAAGAAACTTTGTCAAGAAGGGTAAGACACTTTAACCAAAGATAATATTGTAAAATAAAAATAAATATTTTGTTAAGAAAAAACAGAAGGAAAAATCAGTTCCTTCTGGTTTTTTTGTTTTGGATATAAGGAATTTTAAGGGCTTTAAACTGAAAATCAGAAAGAAAAAATATTTACCAAAATTTCACAATACTTTTGAAAAGTGTGATAGTTAAGGAATATTTCTAATGATAGAATTTCCATTGGATTTGAAAATCTAATGATAAGAAAATTTGAGAGAGGTGAAAAATTGTGTCAGAGATTACATTACGAAATATCTGCAAAATGTATGACAAAGAACACTATGCGGTAAAGGATTTTAATCTTTCTATCCATGATAAAGAATTTGTTATATTTGTAGGTCCGTCCGGATGTGGAAAATCCACTACCCTTCGCATGATTGCAGGACTGGAGGAAATCAGCGATGGAGAATTGTGGATAGATGGGGAGTTTTGTAATTATTTCGAGCCAAAGGACAGAGGAATGTCTATGGTATTTCAGGATTATGCACTGTATCCCTATATGACGGTTTATGATAACCTTGCATTTTCACTGAAAATCAGAAAGGTTCCTAAAAATGAGATAAAAGAAACGGTTCTCCGGGTTGCAAAGACTCTTGAGATTGAACATCTGTTGGACAGACGGCCCAATGCACTTTCCGGTGGGCAGAAACAGAGGGTGGCAATCGGGAGTGCAATCGTAAGAAAACCGAAGGCATTTCTTATGGATGAACCATTATCGAACTTAGATGCAAAGTTAAGAACCCAAATGCGGGTTGAATTGGCAAAGCTCCATAAGGATCTGGATGCCACCATTATTTATGTTACTCATGACCAGACAGAAGCGATGACATTGGGAACCAGGATTGTGGTTATGAAAGACGGCATTGTACAGCAGGTGGATGCACCGGCGGAAATTTATAGACATCCTGTTAATCTGTTTGTTGCCGGTTTTATTGGTTCCCCTTCCATGAATTTCTTTGATGCATTTGTAGGGGTGGAGGATGGAAAAACCACCGTCTACCTGGGAAATGATAAATCAGCTCAAAGAATATATTTAAATGAGGAGCGGGCAGCCATCGTAAGAGAAAAAGAGTTTGGGAAAAGGGTAATATTGGGAATCCGCCCGGAAGATATCTATACATATGAGACAGCGGTGGAGGAAGGCTTTGAATACAATAGTGAGGGAATTGAAGTAAAGATAGATACAAGGGAGATGTTAGGTGCTGAAGTAATCCTTTACTTTGATGAACAGAATAAAACCCATGCAGTACGTTTAAAGCCGGATAATACAACAAAGCCGGGAGAGCGGATTACGCTTTACTTTGATCCATCCCAGATCCATATTTTTGATGCAGATACCCAGGAAAATATATTCTACGGAAAGGAAGAGGAAGCATGAATAAAAAAACAAAGAAAAAATGGAGCATTACACCGTATTGTTATCTGATTCCGTGTATGCTGGTGTTTGTCGTATTTCTTTTTTATCCGTTTTTCAAGACCATTTATTTAAGCTTGTATAAAACGGATCGGATGGGAAATCCAAAGATATTTGTTGGTTTGGAAAATTATGTGACCTTGTTTCACTCGGTCAATTTTCGAAATAGTCTGAAGGTAACATTGATTTTCGTAGTGATTGTTGTTGTGGGAAGTATGCTGTTAGGCCTGCTTACTGCCGTGCTCTGTAACAAGGCATTTCCGGGAATCCGGTTTTTTAGTACGGCTTATGCACTGCCAATGGCGATTGCTTCCAGCTCAGCGGCTATGATTTTTGAAATCATGCTGCATCCGGCAGTGGGAATCGTCAATAAGCTGTTGGGTTTGGATATCAACTGGCTCAATGACCCCAATACGGCACTGTTCTGTGTTGCAATATTAACCGCATGGTTAAACAGTGGAATTAATTTCCTCTATTTTTCTGCCGGGCTGGGTAATATTGATGAAACCATTTATGAGCGGGCTTCCGTGGATGGAGCCAATGCGGTTCAGAAGTTTTTTAGTCTGACATTACCGGGACTTTCACCGATCATGTTTTATACGCTGGTTGTCAATATCATTCAGGCGTTCCAGTCCTTTGGACAGATTAAGATACTGACAGAAGGCGGACCAAATGAAACAACCAATGTAATTGTATATTCTATTTACCGGGATGCATTCTTTAATTACCGTTTCGGCAGTGCATCGGCACAGTCAGTGGTTTTGTTTGTGATTATCATGCTTGTGACATTGGTAATGTTTAAGCTGGAAAAGAAGGGAGTGAAATACTAATGGTTCAGGCAGAACGTATGGAAGTAAATACAGAAATACTTTCCACGGAGAGAATTTCAGAAAAGGAAATTCTTGAATTGAAGAAGAGGATGAATCAGAAAGCATTAACAAAGAAATGGTTGAATACAGGATTCCGCCTGCTGGTCAATATACTGGTGGCTTTTGTGGTGCTGCTTCCGCTTTTGTATGCTGTCAGTATTGCATTCATGCCGTCGGGTGAATTGTTTACCACAGAGTTGAATCTGCTTCCAAAGCATCCGACATTTGATAATTTCATAGCGGCCATTCATAATGTACCGCTTTTCAAATTCATCGGGAATTCTTTTCTTGTGGCATGCTGTATTACGATTGGACAAATCATCAGTTGTTCCCTGGCAGCATTTGCGTTTTCCTTTATGGAATTCAAGGGAAAAGGAATTTTATTCATGGTGGTCATGGCAACCATGATGGTGCCGGGGGAAGCAACCATTCTTTCCAATTATTTAACGGTGGGAAAGCTTGGCTTGCTGGACACTTATCCCGTATTAATCATACCATATTTAACTTCGGCAATGGGAATTTTCCTGTTCCGGCAGTTTTACATGACATTTCCGAAATCACTGTATGAATCCGCGAAACTGGACGGCTGTTCCAATTTGCGGTTTATCATAAAAATACTGCTGCCGCTGACGAAGTCGGCAATTGGGGCAATGGCAGTTTATACATTTATCAATGCATGGAATATGTATATGTGGCCTTTACTGGTTACTGGGTCAGATGATATGAGAACCGTGCAGATTGGTATCAGCATGCTAAACAGTGTGGATTCACAGTCCATTACGTTAATGATAGCAGGTGTAGTAATCATTATTATACCGTCCATTTCAATATTTATTGTTGGACAAAAACAGTTAATCCGGGGAATGTTCTCCGGTGCTGTAAAAGGATGAGAAAAGGAGAAAGAAAAATGAAGAAAAGAAAATTAGCAGCATTATGTCTGGCGGCCACAATGGCACTTGGAACCCTTGCAGGATGTGGAAATGGAAAAAACCTGGAGGAGCAAAATGCCGGTACATCCGGAAGTTCTGAAGTAAGTTCCGATACGGAAGCTGGAAGTGAAGAATCTGGAAATGCAGAGAGTACATCTGCTGTAGAAATGGCAGATGCATCCGAGGTGTCTGGAACAGAGATTACATTCTGGCACTCAATGGGTGGTGTGAATGGAGAGGCAATTGATACATTAGTTGCCAAATTCAACGAAGAAAATGAGTATGGTATTACCGTAAATGCACAGTATCAGGGTGAATATGATGATTCCCTTAATAAATTGAAGAGTGCCCAGATTGGTAATATGGGTGCAGATCTTGTCCAGGTTTATGAAATTGGTACAAGATTTATGATTGAATCCGGCTGGACTGTGCCAATGCAGGAAATGATTGATGCAGATAACTATGATGTGTCACAGATTGAAGCAAACTTAGCGGCATATTACACCATTGATAACCAGTTGTATTCTATGCCGTTTAATTCCTCTACACCAATCCTGTACTACAACAAGGATATTTTTGAGAAGGCAGGCATTGAAGAAGTTCCTGACAGTTTAGAGGGTATCGAGGCGATTGGCGACCAGCTTTTGAATGACGGTGGAGCCGGAGAAGTGATTTCTCTTGGTATCTATGGATGGTTTTTTGAACAGCTGATCTGCAAGCAGGGACTGCAGTATGCCAATAACGGAAATGGACGTGAAGCAGCAGCGACAGCAGTTGCCTTTGATGAAAATGGTGCAGCCAAGAACATTCTCACAGCATGGAAATCGTTAGCAGATAAGGGATATGCACCAAATGTAGGAAAAGGCGGAGATGCCGGTCTGGCTGATTTCTCTGCCGGTAAATCTGCAATCACCTTAGGTTCTACTGCATCTTTAAAACAGATTCTTCAGGATGTAAATGGTAAGTTTGAAGTGGGCACTGCATATTTCCCGAAGGTAAAATCAAGTGACGAAGGTGGTGTATCCATTGGTGGTGCCAGCTTATGGGCATTGAATAATAATGATCCAAAGAAGCTGCGCGCAACCTGGGAGTTTGTAAAATTCCTGATTTCCGCAGAGTCACAGGCTTATTGGAACGCACAGACCGGATATTTCCCTGTTACACTGGCAGCACATGATGAGGATGTATTTAAGGAAAATATTGAGAAGTATCCACAGTTCCAGACCGCCATCGACCAGCTGCATGATTCTGCTCCAGAGTATGCAGGTGCATTATTAAGTGTATTTCCGGAAGCAAGAGCTACGGTGGAGTCTGAAATTGAGAATATGTTAAATGGAGAAGACATTGACACCGCAGTAAAGAATATGGCGGATAAGATTAATCAGTCCATTGAGGAATATAATCTGGTAAATGAATAATCTGTATTTAATGTTTGGTGCTGACGAAATTAGAAAAGTCTGGACCGTTACAAAATCAGAAAAAGTATGTGGCAGGGCACTTGTCCCTGCTACAGTTTTTTAAGGAGGAAATTATGACAAAGATATTTGCACACCGGGGTGCCAGTGGTGAGGCACCTGAAAATACATTAGAAGCTTTTGCACTGGCTATGAAGCAGGGAGCAGATGGAATTGAATTAGATGTCCAGCTTACAAAAGATGGAGAATTAGTAGTCATACATGATGAAACCATTGACCGTGTCAGCGACGGAAAAGGATTTGTAAGAGAATACACATTGAAAGAACTGAGGAAATTTTCCTTTCATAATCATATGGAAGCTTATAGGGGAGTGGCTGTTCCAACCTTGCAGGAAGTATTACAGCTAGTAAAAGAAAGCACCATGGAAATTAATATCGAATTAAAGACAGGTATCTTCTGGTATGAGGGAATAGAAAGGAAGACGATGGATATTGTGAAGGAAGTCGGTATGCAGGATCGGATCATTTATTCTTCCTTTAACCATTATAGTGTGCAAAAGGTAAGGGAACTGGATATGTCAGCACAGACCGCCTATTTGTATTCGGATGTAATATTGGATGTGGAAAAGTATGCCAGACAAACCGGTGTGAACGGAATTCATCCGGCACTCTATCATATGGGTATGGCAGATTTCAGGAAACGATATAAGGAAAGTGGTCTTAAGGTAAGAGTCTGGACGGTAAATGAAGAAAAGCATATGAAATCCTTGCTGGAAGAAGGTGTGGAAGCAATTATTACAAATTATCCGGAAAAAGCAATATCGGTAAGAAAAGAGGTTACGGGATGTTAAGAGAAAAAAAGCTGTTCCTGTTAGATATTGATGGAACGGTTTGTAAGGGAAGACAGCTCTTTGGTGGAACAAAAGCATTTTTAACAGATGTGAAGCAAAGTGGCGGGCAGTTTGTATTTATTACCAACAATGCAACAAAAAGTATCCATGATTATATTAAATTCTTTGAAGAATTGGGAATTACGACAGACTGCACGAACTATGTCACCGCTTCCTATGCTACAGTACAATATCTGAAACTGCATTACGCAAACCAGCTGATTTATGTAATGGGAACCCATTCTTTTATACGGGAGTTGAAAAAAAACCATATACGGGTGACTACGGACTGTAAGGATGAGGAGATTGCCTGCGTTCTTGTTTCCTATGACAGTCAGTTGACATATGAAAAGGTGCAGGACACCTGTGAACTGTTAAGTACAAAACAGGTGGATTATATTGCAACTAACCCGGATTTGGTCTGTCCAATTGAATTTGGATATGTACCGGATTGCGGAGCCATATGTGAAATGATAGCCCATGCAGTAAAAAAAACACCTTATTACATCGGGAAGCCGGAGCCGGATATGGTGGAATATGCATTGAAAATGAATCATTTTACAAAGGAAGAAACTTTAATTGTGGGAGACCGTCTATATACGGACATTCTGTGTGGCTGTAAAGCAGGTGTGCAAACGGCTTTGGTTCTGACCGGAGAGTCTTCCATGGAGGATGTGGAGCAGTGTGCATATAAACCGGATTATGTATTTCATTCCCTTGAGAGTATTCATAAAGAGTGGAAACTGTAAGAGGTTTGCATTTTCAGCAAAAATTCGATACAATAAAAGGCAGATTAGAATGTGGAGAATAAAAAATGGACAATATTATTATATTTGATGTGGATGGAGTGTTGTTGGATTCCATGTCCATATGGGCCAATTCTGCCAATCTGTATTTGTCGGAGATTCATGGAATTGATGCACCGCCGGAGGTGGACAGGAATTGTGCCACCATGAGTCTTGTGGAGGCGGGTGAATATATCAGGGAGCTATATCCACAGATTACAATGTCTGCCAGAGAACTGGCAGACGGTGTGGCAGAATTTATCCGGGAGAAATACTGGAAGGTGCCGGAAAAAACCGGAATGACAAAGACCATAAAGACATTGGCGGCGAAAGGTTATAAGATGTATCTTGCCACTGCTTCTGAGGAAGAAAATGTTAAGGGTGCTTTAGGCAATCTTGGTGTATGGGACTGTTTTCAGGATATTTATACCTGTACAGAGATTGGTTACAGCAAGAACTATGTAGAATATTATGAAGAGGTTGCAAGGCGGATTGGAGTATCCTGTGATAAGCTGGTTATGGTGGAAGATTCGCTGCATTCCATGATTACAGCTAAGAAAGCAGGACTTACAGTAGTGGGTGTTTATGAGGAATCATCGGCAGATAAGGAAAAGGAAATCCGGGAAATCTGTGATGTGTATCTTGATAAGCTGGAGGATTTGTTGGTGTGTCTGGAACATCTTTAAGGATGAGAAGCTGGAAAATGCAGATGATAAATACCAATCAATAGAAAGAAATCTTAAGGAGACAGAGTATGCATACAATTTTAAGTATCGCTGGTTCGGATTCCAGTGGTGGAGCAGGCATCCAGGCGGATTTAAAGACAATTACCTGTTTGGGAGAATATGGAATGACTGTTATTACAGCACTTACCGCACAGAATACCATGGGCGTATCTTCTGTAGAGGGTGTATCTGTGGAGATGGTAAAAGCACAGATAGATGCTGTATTTCAGGATATCCGTCCGGAGGCGGTGAAGCTTGGTATGATTGCAACTCCGGATATTATGGAAGCAATTTGTGGTAAGCTTATAGAATACCAGGCGGACAATGTTGTTGTGGACCCGGTCATGGTGGCGACCAGTGGAAGTACACTGATGGAAAACCAAACGGTGCAGACACTGAAGGATAAGCTGATTCCCCTTGCGGATATTATTACGCCCAACATCAGTGAGGCAGAAATACTGAGCGGTGTTACCATTGAGAAAAAAGAAGATATGGTAAAAGCCGCAGAACAGATTGCAAAGTTTTATAACGGGGCAGTTCTGATTAAAGGCGGTCATTTATCGGACACTGCAGATGACCTGCTTTACCGGAATGGGGAAGTAGTCTGGTTTTCCGGTATGCGCTATGCCAATGAGAATACCCACGGAACAGGCTGTACCCTGTCTTCGGCCATTGCAACGTATCTTGCAAAAGGTTTTACCATGGAGGAAAGTGTTAAACATGCCAAGGCTTATGTGGCAGATGCCATTGCGGCAAATCTGAATCTGGGACATGGCAGAGGACCGCTGTGGCATAACCATGGAGTGAAATAATGCACATGAAAAGGGCGATTGCGAAATGCCGAAGAGTGGATAGGCATTTGTGCAAAGAAAGAGGAAGGATATGCGATATACAAAAAAGCAAAGGGCGTTAGCCATTATTGAATTACTGAAGAAAGAGTATCCGGATGCAGGTTGTACCCTGGATTATGATGATGCCTGGAAGCTGTTGGTAAGTGTCCGTCTGGCGGCGCAGTGTACCGATGCAAGGGTAAATGTTGTGGTGGAGGGATTGTATGCGAAATACCCAACAGTAGAGGCTCTGGCCAAAGCACCGGTGGAAGAGATTGAAAAAATTGTAAAGCCCTGTGGACTGGGACACAGCAAGGCAAAGGATATCAGTGCCTGCATGAAAATGCTGCAGGAAAAATATAATGGAAAAGTGCCGGATGATTTTGATGCTCTGTTAGAACTTCCGGGGGTAGGAAGAAAAAGTGCCAATCTGATTATGGGTGATGTGTTTGGAAAACCTGCCATTGTAACTGATACTCATTGTATCCGGCTGGTAAACCGCATGGGACTGGTTGATGGGATAAAGGAACCAAAAAAAGTGGAGATGGCTTTATGGAAAATCATACCGCCGGAGGAAGGAAGTGACTTTTGCCATCGTCTGGTATATCATGGAAGGGCAGTATGCACCGCAAGAACCAAACCGGACTGTGAACACTGCTGCCTGAAAGAAGTATGTAAGAAGATTGGTATAAACAAATGAAGTATAAACAGATTACGCATGGAAAATTTCATAGCAGACCCAACCGCTTTATTGCAAAAGTATATGTGGATGGAGAGTTGGAAACCGTTCATGTGAAGAATACAGGAAGATGTAAAGAACTGCTGCTTCCAGAGGCGGAAGTAATTTTGGAGATATCAGACAATCCGAACCGGAAGACGAAGTATGATCTGATTGGTGTTTACAAAGAGGACTTGGGCTGGGTGAACATTGACAGCCAGGCTCCTAATAAGGTGGCAAAGGAATGGCTAGAACAGCAGGATTATACCTTTGTTAAGCCGGAGTACACTTACGGAGATTCCCGGATTGACTTCTATATGGAAAAGGGAGAGCAGAAGTTTCTGATGGAAGTCAAGGGTTGTACTCTGGAAATCGACGGTGTCGGGTATTTTCCGGATGCACCTACCGAACGGGGAGTGAAACATTTAAGGGAGCTTACAAAGGCTGTGAAAGCTGGATATCAGTGCTATGCAGCTTTTGTTGTGCAGATGGAAGGTATCAATGAGGTTCGTGCCAATGTGGCAACCCATGAGGAATTTGGGAAGGCGTTAGAGGAAGCAAAGGCAGCGGGAGTGAAGGTGCTGTGTTTAGGCTGTAAGGTGACAGAAGATACGTTAGAAGTGGACAGGGAGTTTTGGTTGTAGATTTATATCCGGATGAAAAGAGGTGTAAGTATGGAACAGGAAAGATATTCTATTGATATGGAGGCAACGGGAAATCAAATTAGAATGTGTTGTAAACAAAAAGGTATTACGGTCAAAGATATTCAAGAAACATTAAAGATTGGGGCATTTCAGTCCATATATAATTGGTTTAATGGTAAAACACTTCCGTCCCTGGATAATTTTTATGCACTTAGTAAACTTTTAAATATTCCAATTGATAA
Source organism: Lachnospiraceae bacterium (assembly GCA_051877755.1). Taxonomy (GTDB): domain Bacteria; phylum Bacillota; class Clostridia; order Lachnospirales; family Lachnospiraceae; genus CAG-590. Next base: position 48,246 of record JBJEJE010000035.1, read on the forward strand.
AATGATTGTGGGAATGGATAAAAAAGAGGAAAGAAATGCAGATACTGTCTTACGTTCTTTAAAAATAGATTTTGAAAACAGAGATGACGTAAAGAGGGATGAAAGATTTTACTATTACTTGAATAGTTATACAAAAATAGCAGCTTAAACTGCTATTTTTTTGCATAAAGAGTGCCTCTTAGCGTTGGTAAAATGCGATTCAGCTACAAACTGAATTACAGTCCTTATATGATATGCTAATGTTTTATACAGTTATTATGTAAAATATATATTACTATGTTGACTAATGTGTAAATAATGTGTATTATAATAAGGAGATATACGAATGAAACGAAGAAATTTAATTAAAAGATTAGAAGCCGCGGGCTTTCAATTTAAAGAGCATGGAGGCAATCATGACACATACAAAAGAGGAAATGATACAGAACAGATTCCAAGACATAGAGAAATTAATGAAATTACAGCAAAAAGGATACTGAAAAAATGGAATCTGGAATAAGAGAAGTTATGAAAGGAAGTGGATGAATTGAAAGAAGTATATCCAACATTTATAAAAAAAGAAAAAGAATGCTATTTAGTATATATTCCGGATTTTGATATTTATACAGAAGGATATTCATTCCCAGATGCGATAGCTATGGCAAGGGATGCCATTGGATTAAAAGGGATATCCATGGAAGATGATAATATTGCTTTACCGCAGCCTTCATCTTATGAGCAGGCGACAGTGAAAGCAAGGCAGGATACAGAGGATTGTGATTATACAGAAGGAATTTTGACTATGGTTGATATTGACTTTGTTGAATATAGAAGGAAAATCGATCAAAAAATGGTGCGAAGAAATGTAACACTTCCCAATTGGTTGGATTATGAGGCAAGAAAAGCACATTTGAATGTTTCCAAGGTACTTCAGGAAGCACTAATGGTTAAGTTAAATGTAGCTGGTAAGAAAGGTGTCTAGCAATTTGTTTTGTATGTTCATGCAGAGAACTTTATATGTCTAATAAAAAACAAAATGAACCTTTTTCAGTCCTGCAACAATATAGTAGTAAGAGTAAGAAAAGGCAGGATAACATTATGTGTTGTAGATACTCGGAATTATACAAAAGCGGGAGGATAAAAATATGGGTTGTTTAGGTAATGTGCTTTGGATTATATTTGGTGGAGCAGAGGGTGCTCTGGTATGGTTTCTATATGGATGTTTGTGGTCCATTACTATTGTGGGTATTCCCATTGGAAAACAGTGTTTCAAATTTGCAGGCTTGACCTTGTTTCCTTTTGGAAAAGAGGTGGATTATGGCGGCGGAAGTATGTCTTTGATTGCCAATGTAATCTGGATGATTGTGACAGGAATCCCTATGGCTGTGGGACATTTTCTTACGGGATGTCTTTTGTGTATTACCATTGTGGGAGTTCCCTTTGGATTGCAGCAGTTTAAACTGGCAAAGCTTGCACTCATGCCATTTGGAACGAGTGTACATTATTAATATTTCATAGCTGTTTAGTAAAAACAGGGGCGAAAGCCCCTGTTTTCGTTTAAGAGTATCCGGTTATGTTTTTACATGAAAGGAATTAAACAAGTCCGATAAAGTATTCCACCACAATGGCAACAATCACCACAAGAGCAGAGATAATAAAGCCGTGAACCATTGGTTTAATTCCGGATTTGCTCATATCCTTAAAACTTGTATTGAGTCCGATTGCGGCAAGGGCTGCAACCATTAAAAATTTGCTCAGTTCTTTGGCTGCATTAGCTGCTGCAACAGGAATTATTCCAATACTGTTGAAAACAGCCAGTGCAATAAAGCCCACAATAAACCATGGGAACAGAGACAGAAAATTCACATGTGTCTTTATTTTGCTGTTATCACCACCGGCAGCAAGAACTTCTTTTTTCTTTAGATGCACTTCAATTAATGCGAAAATGATTACAGTTGGTATAATGGACAGTGTCCGGGTAAGTTTTACCATGGTGGCAAAATCACCTGCTGCTTCGGAAAAGGCATAGCCGGCAGCCACGACGCTGGAGGTATCATTTACTGCTGTACCAGACCATAAGCCATATGCAATATCACTTAATCCCATTGCCTTTCCCATGATTGGGAATAATACGATCATTGCCATATCAAATAAAAAGGTTGCGGACATGGCATAAGCGATATCGCTGTCCTCAGCATCAATTACAGGGGAAATGGCAGCGATGGCAGAGCCTCCGCAGATGCCGGTTCCCGCAGATATCAGATTCGAGAGCTTCCAGTTAAGCCCCAGAGCCTTTCCAATAAAATATCCTCCGCCAAAACAGGTCAGTAAAGTGAAACACATAACGGTCAGTGACATTTTTCCTACGTTCAGAATAGTACCAATGCTTAAAGAAGCACCAAGTAAGATAATGGCAAATTTCAGGATTTTCTTGGATGTAAATTTTAATCCATTTGTAAGCAGTTTTCCTGGTTTTCTAAAATGATTGATGATCATTCCGATAAAGAGTGCAATTACAGAAGCACCGATTAAATGGATTGGGAGAAGGGATTCCAGCCATTTGGCAATTGCTGCAATGCATAATGCTAAGATAAAGCCTGGGAGATATTCCCCAAATGTTCTAAGTATTTTCATATTTTTATCCTTTCTTGCTGTATAGTATTTTTGTTTTATAAATATTTTAAATATAAAATCTGTATAAATGATTCATTATACATAGTGTAAAAGCAGTTTTCTTGCAGTAGAATAACATGGAAGAAAGATAATGACAAATTATGAATTGTTATGTTATGATAACTGCACGGAATTGATAAAGGAGAATCAATATGCTAGATTTAAGAATTCAGACATTTCTTGCTGTATGTCACTGTATGAACTTTACAAAGGCAGCTGAGGAATTGAATCTTACACAACCGGCGGTGTCAAAGCACATCCGGTATCTGGAAGATTTTTACGGAATAAAACTGTTTCATTATGAAAATAGGAAACTTACACTGACAGAGCAGGGAATATTTTTAAGGAATGCAATGGAATCCATGTATCACGATTCGCTTCAGGTGAAGGATGCCATTGCATCATTGAAAAAGCGAGAACAGATAAAGATGGGGGCAACATTATCCATTGGAGGATATTACCTCCCAGAGCGTTTGACTGTGTTTTTGGAGAAACATCCGGACATGGATATTTCTGTTACGATTGCATCTACCGAAGAACTGCTGCAGAAATTAGATCATGGTGAATTGGCATATATATTATGTGAGGGAAATTTCAACAAGCAGGATTATGATTATAAACTGATAAAACGTTCCCATCTAAGCATATTTTGTGGAGCAGGTTATGATACAAAGGGGATTACTGACATAAAGTCCCTGTTTTCACATCGGATTTTCCTTCGGGAGAGGGGGTCTGGCACGAGAGAAATTTTTGAACATTATCTAAATGAGAATGGGTATTCCATTTCGTCTTTTTTCAGTTGTTGTGAGATGAATAATCCGGAACTGATTTTGAAGCTGCTATCTGACGGGATGGGAATCAGTGTTCTTTACCATGATGTGGGGGAGCAGATGCTTGCAGAGGGCCGGCTAAAAGAAATTTCCCTGCGGGATTTTCAGCTGGAGCATGAATTGAATGCTATCTGGAATAAGGGTAGTATCTATGGAGCACATTATGGGAAGCTGGTTGGTGAATTGATAGATGAAAAAGTCTGACAATTTTAGCACTCGACACTTGACAGTGCTAACAATAAGTGTTATCTTATACTCAGATGCAGAAAAGATAAGTATGCTGCATTTGAATAATCAAGGCAGAATCACATATATTAGACGTGAGATGATTCTGACCTCTAAGCCAAGCTTAGGTGTAGGATTTGGATATATGCATTTTGCCAATCAAAGTAGAAAGGTGGGACTTATATGAACGCAGAGAAATTTACGAAGAAATCATTAGAAGTAGTAGAGAATTGCGAAAAGCTTGCCTATGAATACAACAATCAGGAAATCGATCAGGAGCACATTTTATATAGTTTGATTACAGTGGATGAAAGCCTGATTGCCAAACTGATTGAGAAAATGGACATAGATTTGGAGCAGTTTTCGAAAGAGGCAGAGAAGCTGGTTGCTTACCGGCCAAAGGTGTCTGGTGGCAATCTGTTTACCAGTTCAGATTTTCAGAAAACATTTGTATTTGCTGAGAAAGAGGCAAAGCAGATGGGAGACGAATATATTTCCGTGGAGCACATTTTTCTTGCCCTGTTAAAACATCCGAATAAGGCATTGAAGGGACTTTTTATGGGATATGGTCTTACATCGGAACGTTTTTTGAAAGTGTTAGCAGAGGTGAGAGGCAACCAGAAGGTGGAAAGTGACAATCCGGAGGCGGTTTACGACAGTTTGGAGAAATACGGCTATGACCTGGTAAAACGGGCAAGGGAGCAGAAGCTTGACCCGGTTATCGGGCGAGATGCAGAAATCCGTAATATCATTCGGATTCTTTCCAGAAAGACCAAGAACAATCCGGTGCTGATCGGGGAACCTGGTGTAGGTAAAACGGCGGCGGTAGAAGGGCTTGCCCAGCGTATTGTCCGCGGGGATGTGCCGGAAGGCCTTAAAGATAAACAGATATTTGCACTGGATATGGGCGCATTGATTGCTGGAGCCAAATACCGTGGCGAGTTTGAGGAGCGGTTAAAGGCAGTTTTGGATGAGGTAAAGAACTCGGAAGGCGAGATTATCTTATTTATTGATGAACTCCATACCATTGTGGGAGCCGGTAAGACAGATGGTGCATTGGATGCCGGTAATATGTTAAAGCCAATGCTTGCAAGAGGTGAGCTGCATTGTATCGGTGCCACTACCCTGGATGAGTACCGGAAATACATTGAAACAGATGCCGCTTTGGAGCGTCGTTTCCAGCCGGTTACGGTAAATGAGCCTACGGTGGAGGATACAATTTCCATTTTAAGGGGCTTAAAGAACCGGTATGAGGTATATCATGGTGTTAAGATTACCGATGGTGCTATTGTGGCGGCGGCAACGCTTTCCAACCGTTATATTTCGGACCGTTTCCTGCCGGATAAGGCAATTGACTTAGTGGATGAGGCATGTGCTTTGATCAAGACAGAACTGGATTCCATGCCGGTGGAACTGGATGAGATCCAGCGGCGTATGATGCAGTTAGAGATTGAGGAAGCGGCTCTTAAAAATGAAGAGGACCGGTTGAGCAAAGAGCGTCTGGAAAAATTACAGGAAGAGCTTAGGGAACTGCGTGAGAAGTTTGCTTCCATGAAGGCAGACTGGGACAACGAGAAAATGGGAGTTGACAAGGTTCGTACCTTAAAGGAGCAGATTGAAGAGATTAACAATGAGATACAGATTGCCCAGCGTAATTATGACCTGAATAAAGCGGCAGAATTACAATATGGTAAGCTGCCGGAATTGCAGAAGCAGCTGGAGGAATTAGAGGCTAAGGAAGGAAATAAGGAGAAGAATCTGGTGCATGAGAATGTATCGGAGGAAGAGATTGCAGCCATTGTGTCAAAATGGACCGGAATTCCGGTATCCAAGCTGACAGAAAGCGAGCGGAATAAGACGCTGCATCTGGCAGATGCCCTGCATAAACGTGTGGTTGGCCAGGATGAGGCTGTGGAGCTGGTATCCGATTCTATTATCCGTTCCAAAGCCGGTGTGAAGGACCCGACAAAGCCGATTGGTTCTTTCCTGTTCTTAGGACCTACCGGTGTCGGTAAGACAGAACTGGCAAAGACTTTAGCACAGGCATTGTTTGACAACGAAGCAAACATGGTTCGTATCGATATGAGTGAGTATATGGAGAAACATTCTGTGGCAAGACTGATTGGAGCACCTCCGGGATATGTGGGTTATGATGAAGGCGGACAGCTCACCGAGGCAGTCCGTAGAAAGCCATACTCTGTTGTACTCTTTGATGAGATTGAAAAGGCACATCCGGATGTTTTCAATGTATTGCTGCAGGTTCTGGATGATGGCCGGATTACCGATTCCAAAGGTAAAACGGTGGACTTTAAGAATACCATCTTGATTATGACATCTAACATTGGTTCTTCTTACCTGTTAGAAGGCATTGATGAAAATGGAGATATCAAAGAGGAAGCACAGAAGCAGGTATTAGAAGAGTTAAGACTGCATTTCCGTCCGGAATTTTTGAACCGTCTGGATGAGACCATTATGTTCAAGCCGCTTACCAAGGACAATATTGGAAGTATCATTGATTTGCTGGTGGCAGATTTAAATGAGCGTCTTGCAGAGAAGGAACTGAAACTTTCCATTACCGATACGGCAAAACAGTATATTATGGAGCATGGATATGATCCGGTATATGGTGCAAGACCGTTGAAGCGTTACCTGCAAAAGAATGTGGATACGCTGGTTGCAAAGCTGATTCTGGCAGGAGATGTCAGTGTGCAGGATACCATTACCATTGATGTGGAGGATGGAAAGCTGATTGCACGGTAAATGTGCTGGTGGCTGTAAAAATATTTTTCATATTAAAAAGAGGCTGTTGCATTAAGCAGTTTTAGTGCGATATGCCTCTTTTTTGTTTTTCGTTTTTTGTTTAATCTGAGTTTTACATGTGTTTTACCGATTCGAGATAGCAGAAAGATAAGAAATACAGGATAATAACAAGATATGGTTTTTATGTCAGCAAGACTCCATCGTTAAGTCTTGTAAACAAGGCTGTTAAGGTAGAATTGTAAATTGTATTTATTTTAGTACAATCTGGAATGTTAAATTTATTTGAATGAAAATTTTTAAAAAAACATGAGGATTTTATGTAGTTTTTCTACAAGGAAAAGGAAAATGAAGAAATGATAACGAAAAGAATTAAAGAAGCATTTCCTAAGCTGCGGAAATCGGAGCAACGGGCAGCAACATATATCTTAGAGCATAGGGATGAAATTGAGCGTATTTCTTTAGAGCAGCTTGCGAAGAAAGCAGATGTTAGTCAGCCCACTGTACTTCGTATGTTAAAAGCGGCTGGGTATAATGGATTTAAGGAAGCAAAGTTTGCATTAGTTGAGGAGCGCTTACAACAGGAAGGTAGTGAAACCTATGATATCTTGGGAATGGAACTGGATAAAAGCAATCAGATTGAAGATGTTCCAGGAAAAATAATCCGAAATACAATAAAGCTATTAGAGGATTCCCTGCTGGCAATATCCGCAAAAGAACTGAAAAAAGCGGTAAGAGCAATTGAAAAGGCTGAAAAAGTCTGTATTTTCTCGGTAGAGAATTCTAATACTATTGCGGTGGATCTACTGACGAAATTGTTGTATCTTGGTATTGATTGTGAATTTAATGAGGATTACTATTTGCAAAGTATCCGTGCCGGACACATGAATGAAGGGGATGTTGCTATTGGTATTTCTTACACTGGAACCTCAAGGAATACAGTGGATGTGCTAAAACAGGCAAAGAAAAGCGGGGCAGTAACCATAGCAATTACAAATTTTATGAATACTCCGCTTACAAAATATGCGGATATTGTAATTCTGACATCTAATAAGCAGTTCTTGTATGGAAATGACATTTTTTCAAGAACGATTCATCTTGCTGTGGTGGATATGCTTTATATGGGATTGATTATTGAGAATTATGACAAATACGAAGCAAGGCTTAAAGAAAGTGGAAACATGATAAAAACCAGAAAATATGAATAAGTGCTTTAGGTATAAAATGGCAGTGGAAAAAAGCATGAAAATTTGTAGAAAAACTACATATTTTCATGCTTTTTTGTTAAATTTCCTTTACAAAAGATTAACTTTGATTTGATTGTAAAAGGTATATTGAGATGATAGGCTTTCCAATGTAAAGACAAACACGAATATTCGATTCAGAAAAGGAGAAATTATGTTAGAACTGAAAAACATTGTAAAAAAGTATGACGGAGTCACTATATTAGATGATGTATCCCTGGATATTCAAAAGGGAGAGATCGTATCCATCTTAGGACCTTCCGGAAGTGGAAAGACAACATTATTAAATCTTATCCTGGGAATTACAGATGTGAATGGCGGAACTATTTATTATGATGGTGAAGATATTACTAATGTTCCAATGGAAAAACGGGGATTTAATATCGTATTTCAGGATTATGCATTATTTCCAAATCTAAATGCATATGAAAATATCGTATATGGACTTCGGAATAAGCCGGATATTTCCACGAAAGAGGAAGTAAAAGAATTTGTTCATCTGTTAGGATTAGAGGAACATCTGGATAAGAAGATTGACCAGTTATCCGGCGGACAAAAACAGCGTGTGGCACTTGCCAGAACCATGGTAATGAAACCAAAGATTCTTTTGTTAGATGAGCCACTTAGTGCTTTGGATGGTGTAATCAAAGAATCGATTAAGAGCAAGATAAAGGAGATTGCGAAAGAATTTAAGCTTACCACAATTATTGTAACTCATGATCCGGAGGAGGCACTTACTTTATCTGACAGAGTGTTGATTATTAATGAAGGTAAGATTTCGCAGTATGGAAAACCAAGTGAGATAATTAATAAACCGGAGAACTCTTTTGTACAGAATTTTATTTTAAATCAGTTAGAGATTAAGAGGAATAACATCTATAATTTATTTGAGAGATGTGCGGCAACTGCTTGAAGAGAAAAAAAGAGGAGTAACAATCATGAAAAAACAGAAAAATATAGAAATTAAAGTGATTTTTATTGCGGTATGTCTGTTGTTTGCTGCGTTTTTACTGGTTCCAATGTTCATGATTTTAGGAAAAGCATTTTGGGGAAAATCAGGATTTACCCTTGCTTATTTTGTCCATGTATTTCAGGGCAGGGAGTTTGGAAAGGTCTTTTTGCAAAGTGTAGGAATAGCAATGCTCAGTGCAGTGATTACAACGGTACTTGCTTTTGTACTTTCTTACAGTATTCATTTTACCAACATTCATCCGAAAGGAAAAAAGGTAATTCGGGCACTTTCGGTCATGCCGATGCTGCTTCCAACTATTACATACGGTTTTGCAATTATTTATTCCTTAGGCAGACAGGGGCTGATTACCAGGCTGTTTGGAAAGCAGTTGTTTGATATTTATGGATTAAGCGGCCTTTTGATTGGGTATGTAATTTATACGCTTCCAGTATCATTTATGTTAATCAATAATACCATGGGCTATATTGACAAAAAATATTTGATTGTATCCAGGGTTATGGGGGACAGTTCAAAAAGGACTTTTGTCCAGACAATCCTAAGACCTTTAAGCGGCACACTGGCAGCTTCCGTAATCCAATGTTTTTTCTTAAGCTTTACGGATTTTGGTATTCCAGCCTCTGTTGGTGGAAGGATACAGGTGGTTGCAGGTGTATTGTATAACGAAATGTTAGGCAGTATTCCTAACTTTAACAGTGGTGCAGTGGTGGCAATTATGATGCTTTTGCCATCCATTGTGAGTATCGCGGTTCTAAGTTACTTGGAAAAATATAATATTCGCTATAATAGGGTATCTGAAATTGAAATGAAGAAATCCCCTGCAAGGGATGTTGTGTTTGCAGTACTTTCCAGCTGTATCCTGTTATGTGTGGTCGCAATTTTTGCGGTCATAGCAATCGTGCCGTTTATTAAGGAATGGCCTTATCGGATTACTTTTACGATGGAACATTTCAAAGCGGTATTTGTGGATCAGTCGTTGGTGAAGGTAGTGGAAAACTCCATTTTGACCGCTATTTTAACCGCAGTTTTTGGTTCATTAGTCGTATATGGTGCAGCACTTGTGACTGCCAGAAGTACGATTTCTGATAGATGCAAGAAGGTAGTAGAAAGCATCTCTTTGGTGACTAATACAATACCGGGTATGGTATTAGGTATTGCATTTTTACTAACCTTTACAGGAACCAGCTTACAAAATACCATTGCAATTATTATTTTCTGTAATATCATTCATTTTTTCTCAACACCATATTTGATGATGAAGAGCTCTTTGGGAAAAATGAATGCATCATGGGAAACAACAGCAAGACTGATGGGAGATAACTGGTTAAAAACGATTATCCGTGTGGTAACACCCAATGCAGTATCTACCCTTTTAGAGGTTTTCAGCTATTATTTTGTAAATGCAATGGTAACAGTCAGTGCAATCATCTTTATCACCGGGGCAAGAACCATGGTAATGACCACGAAGATAAAGGAATTACAGCACTACGCGAAGTTCAATGAAATATTTGTACTGTCATTGCTGATTCTGGTATTGAACCTTTTTGCAAAGATTTTATTTGAAAATTTGGCAAACCATAATAAAACAAAGAGAAAAGAGAAAAAGGAGAACATTATGAAGAGCAGATTAAAAAAAGTAGCAGCATTTTTATTGTGTGGAACATTGGCATTTTCTACCTTGATTGGTTGTGGTGCAAAGGCACAGAAAGAAGTTATCATTTATTCCAATGCAGATGATGAAGCGATTGAGGCCATGAAAAAAGCATTGGATGAAAATGGATATGAAGGACAATATATCATACAGACCTTCGGAACTAGTGAATTAGGCGGCAAGCTTCTTGCAGAGGGTACTAATATTGAAGCTGACATGGTGACTATGAGTTCCTTCTATCTAGAAAGCTCACAGGAAGAAAATAGTATGTATACTGACTTGACATTTGAGACGGGTGCATTGGAAGAATATCCATCCTATTACACACCAATCACTTCTCAGGAGGGTGCTATTATTGTAAATACAGAGATGATGAAGGAAAATAACCTTCCAATGCCAACCTGCTTAAAGGATCTGGCAAATCCGGAGTACGAAGGATTCTTATCTGTAACGGATATTGCAGGTTCTTCGACTGCATGGCTTATGATTCAGGCATTAGTCAGCGAATATGGCGAGGATGGTGCAAAGGAAATATTAACTGGTATTTATAAAAATGCAGGTGCACATTTAGAGGATTCCGGTTCCGGACCAATCAAGAAGGTGCGTGCCGGTGAGGTGGCTGTTGGATTTGGTTTGAGACATCAGGCAGTGGCAGATAAGGCAGAGGGACTTCCAATTGATTTTGTAGACCCAACCGAAGGAAACTTTTCTTTAACGGAATCCGTGGCAGTTATTGATAAAGGAGATGACACCAATCCATTAGCAATGGAAATGGCAGAGTGCATTATCAAGAATGGACGAAGTGAGATTATCAAGTATTATCCGAATCCTATTTATGAAGGTGAGACTGCAGATTCAGCAAACCAGTCAGCATATCCTAAGAAATTCAGTGAACCTTTGACGGTAGACTTGCTGGAAAAACATAAGAATTTATCAGAGGAATGTAAGTAAAATATCAGGAGGAGGAATGCATGAAAGTTTTCGTGCAGATATAAGAAATGAAGGAATACAAATTATTAACACCAGGGCCACTTACAACAACCCAAACCGTAAAGAAAGAGATGATGTTTGATCATTGTACATGGGATGAGGATTACAAAGCAATTACACAGAATATCCGTAAGGAACTGTTAGAACTTGCTCATGTAAATGAGGAAGAATATACGGTCGTGTTAATGCAGGGAAGCGGCACCTTTGGCGTGGAATCCGTAGTTACCAGTTCAGTCGGACCGGAGGAGAAAATTCTTGTATGCTCTAATGGCGCTTATGGTGAGCGTATGGCACAGATTGCAAGGCAGGCAGGAAAGAATCTGGTGGTTTACAATGAGGATTATGATAAAGTGCCGGATGCCAATAAAGTAAAAGCAATATTAGAGGAAGACCCTGGCATTACCCATGTGGGTATGATACATAGTGAAACCACTTCCGGTATTCTAAATGATATTGAGTCCGTTGGAGAAGCAGTAAAAGAAGCTGGAAAAACATTTATCGTAGATGGTATGTCTTCCTTTGGCGGTGTAGAGATTGACGTAAAGGGTATCGGTATTGATTTTATTGTCAGCAGTGCCAATAAATGTGTTCAGGGTGTTCCGGGTTTTTCCTACATCATTTGCAGAAAGGATGCTTTGATGAAGTGTGAGGGAAAATGTGGAAGCTTATCCCTTGATTTGTATGACCAATGGGTAACTATGAATAAAGATGGTAAATGGAGATTTACGTCTCCAACCCATGTAGTACTGGCTTTTGCCAAGGCATTGGAGGAATTGAAGGCAGAGGGAGGAATCTCCGCAAGGGCAAAACGTTATCGGGAAAATAATAAACGTTTGATTGAAAGAATGCGGAAGATGGGAATCCGTACTTATATAGATGATACTCATCAGGGACCGATTATTACTACATTTTACTATCCAGAAAGCAGCAAATTCTGTTTTGAAGAAATGTATGAGTATGTGAAAGCGAGAGGATATGCCATTTATCCTGGAAAGGTGACGGATGCGGATACCTTTCGGCTAGGAAACATTGGTGAAATCTATTTAGAGGATATTGACAAGGTATGTGATATTTTTGAGGAGTTTTTCAGCACACACTGCTAGGGATAAAAGAAAAGTATAATATTCAGGAGGCGGATTATGGAACGTAAGATAGAGGCGGTAATTTTTGACTGGGCAGGTACGACTGTGGATTTTGGGTGTTTTGCCCCAGTACAGGCATTTATAAGTGCTTTTGAGGAATTTGGGATTACCCCTACGGTGGAAGAAGTGAGGAAACCCATGGGAATGCTGAAGAGAGATCATATTATGACCATGATGAATATGGAACGCATCCATGAGCAGTGGATAAAGGTGCATGGTGCGGATTTTACAGAAGAAGATATTGATAAGGTTTATGAGGCAAGTGAAACAGGTATTTTAAATATTTTAAAAGATTATGCAGAGCCCAAACCGTATACTTTGGATACCGTAAAGAAGCTTCGGAAAATGGGATTAAAAATCGGTTCTACCACCGGGTATACAGATGAGATGATGGGTATTGTAGTACCCCTTGCAAAGGAAAAAGGTTATGAACCAGACTGCTGGTTTTCACCAAATGCGGTATCCAATATGGGAAGGCCATATCCTTATATGATTTTTAAGAATATGGAGCAGTTAAAAGTGACTTCTGTAAAGAATGTAGTTAAGGTAGGAGATACGGTTTCGGATATAAAGGAAGGTCTTGCTGCAGGTGTGCTTACCGTTGGAGTGATTGAAGGAAGTTCTATCATGGCTTTAAGTGAGGAGGAGTATCAGGTGCTTTCAGAAGATAAAAAAGCAGCAATTTGTAATCAGGTAAAGGATGTATATGAAAAAGCAGGAGCAGATTATGTGATTAGTAATCTGTCAGAGCTCCCGGCGTTGATTCAGCAATTATCATGAAAACAGAGTATTTACTGGATAGAATTCTAAAAATAGCATATGATATGCTGGTTTCCGGTTCTGAGGTTGGAAGAGTAGAACAACAGATTGAGAGAATGTGCCAGGCATATGAAATGGAAGAGGTAGAGGTTTTTATTATTACCTCTTCTATTATTGTGTCTGTGAAGGACAGGGAAGGCAGATTTTTCACACAAACTAGGAGAATAAGGAAATACCGAACAGATTTTTACCGTATAGAGCTATTGGAACATCTGGTTTCCTATATTGAGCAGTGTGTGCCGGAAATACATGAAATTGATGATAGACGAAAAGAAGTGGAAGAGTTAAGAAAGAAAGAACATAGATGGAAAAATGTGTTTCTTGATTATTTGGTGTTTTGTCTGGTTTCCATGATATTTACATTGTTTTTTGATGGAGATTTTACGGATGGTATCGTGTCATTTATCTGTGGCTTTTTCATTAAGCTTTCTATGAACTTTTTGGAGGGGGTGGTGACGAATCGTTTTATTATGAATCTGGCTGTTTCTGTGGCAGGAGCATTTATTGCATGGTTTTTCATTAAAGTAGGATTTCCCATTTCTATTGATAAGGTTAATATTGGAAATATTATGCTATTAATCCCCGGTCTTGCCACTGTAAATGCATTTAAAGATTTAATTAATGGAGAAACCATAACAGGACTTCTTCGGTTAGCAGATGCATTAGTTCAGGCGGTAGCCGTTGCTTTTGGATTTGCACTGGTAATATTGTCATTAGGAGTATGAGAGTATGTGGAGAGATGTTATATTAGCGGCGCTTGGTGCAACGGGATTTGCCATAATATTTGGAATCAGAAGGAGAAAACTTATTATTATTTTTCTTGCAAGTGGTGCGGCATGGTATGGATATGGAATATTATGCAAACTAATAGCGAAAGAAAATATTGCTATATTTTTGATAACAGTATTAGTAGTGCTGTTTGCCAGGGTTATCACTTTGTTTTTGGAGGAACCGACTATGCTGTTTTCCACTCCAATACTGATTCCGTTTATTCCTGGTGCATCTCTATATTATGTTATGAATGATTTGTTAAGTAAAAATCCGGCATTTGTTTCTGATATGGAGAGCCTTGTAAACCAGTTAGGAGCTATGGTGCTAGGGATTGCAGCGGCAGAAATGCTTGTGGTAGTGGTACGGAAAATAAAAAGGAAAATTGGCTGGGATTCAATTGTCCATAAGGTTTAATAGTTGTTCCGTTTACCATAAGTATGTTATACTTATTTCATATGTTCTAGTGGAGCTTGAATGCTGTTGCTGGAAAGTGGGTGAGGTTACTATGAAAAAGGGAAATGGGAAGAGACTTTTAATTGTGGAAGATGATAAGGAAATCAGTCAAATGCTGACGTCCTTTTTAGTGGAAAACGGATATCAGGTAGATTGTGCATATAACGGAATGGAAGCCTCTGCGGTCATGAAGCAGGGGAAATATGATTTGATTCTTATGGATTTGATGCTGCCGTACAAAAGCGGGGATGACCTGATAAAGGAATTGCGGACGGATTCGGATGTTCCGGTCATTGTGCTGTCTGCCAGATCCATGATGGAAACAAGGCTGGAAGTGCTGCGGCTGGGAGCAGATGATTATATCATGAAACCCTTTGACCTGGATGAGGTTCTGGTGAGAATTGAAGTTGTGCTCCGGAGGAGTGGAAAAAAGCTGTCCGAAAAGCTACAGCAGCTGACATGCAGGGATTTAATTCTGGATGTGGAAGGGAACCGGGTTGTGGTAAAAGGTCATGAGGTACTTCTTACTGCAAAGGAGTTATCTATATTAAAGCTGTTACTGGAAAATCCGGAGAAAACCTTCACCAAGGCAAACCTGTTTGAAACCATATGGGGAGAGCCCTATTACCAGGAGGATAATACGTTAAATGTCCATATGAGTAATCTTCGCAGTAAACTAAAGAAGGCAGGGAATGGGGAAGAATATATAGAAACCGTATGGGGAATTGGCTATCGGGTAAAGCGTGACGGATAGGAGAGAGTTATGCAGATATACATAGGGATTATATTGATTCTGGCATTTCTGCTGGCTGTATTGCTTACTTTTATAATTTTTCTGAAGTCTCAAATGAAGGAAATCAGCCGGGAACTTAAGCTGACCAGAAATGAGGACTATAACAGACAGGTTACAATACAGCTCTTTGATAAGGATTTGACGAATCTTACAGTGGAACTGAACCGGAATCTGGATTACCAGAAACAGTTAAAGTTAGAACAGGAAAGACAGGAGAGAGTCACGAAACAGTCCATATCGGATATTGCCCATGATTTGCGGACACCTCTTACTGTGGTAAAGGGGAATCTTCAACTGTTGGAGCGAAATGCAGCCATGGCAGACCGGGACAGGAATTGTCTTAGAATCTGTCAGGAGAAAACAGAGGAATTGAAAGCCATGGTGGATGATTTCTTTGAATTGTCTGTGTTAGAAAGTGACAAGGAACAGGTGACGCTTTCCAAAGTGAATATCACTAATTTGCTGATGGAATTCTTTATAGACAATGAGGTTTTGATTATAGAACATGGAATCCTTCCACAGATTGAACTGCCGGATAAGACGCTTTGGATTATGGCAGAAGAACAGTTTTTGTATCGGATGCTCACAAATCTTCTTGGTAATATTATCAAGTATGCACAGGGGGAATTTCGTGTTACTCTTACCGAAGAGGAAAAATGTTGCCTGCTCATTTTTTCAAATCCGGTTGCAAAGGAAAATGATGTTGCACCAGAGCATTTATTTGAACGGACATATATGGGAGATGCTTCCAGAAACGGTCAGGGGCATGGCCTGGGTTTGTATATTATAAAGCTTTTGGCAGAAAAGCAGGGAGCTAAAGTATCAGCAGAGAAAAGAGATGGAGAATTGTATATCCGGCTTTCTTTTCAAAAGGGATAAAAAAATAGAGAATTCTTTATCAATCTTAAGGAATTCTTTATTTTTTTACTTTATAATGAAGGATAGTAGAGCAAAAGGAGGAGGATGAAAATGCCAGAACAGGTGATTGTGGATGTTAATGGGTTAGAAAAACAATATAAAAAGCAGAAGGTCGTCAAAGGGATAGATTTTCAGGTGAAAAAAGGAAGCATCTGCGGACTGATTGGACCAAACGGTGCCGGAAAAACTACCATTATGAAAATGTTAGGTGGAATGGTAATTCCAACGGGGGGAACCATTTCTTTGTTTGGTGCCGAAAAAGAAGATGACCTTGCAAAAGCCAGAAGCCGCATGAGTTTCATGATTGAAACACCATATATGAAAATGAACCTGACAGCGAAACAGAATCTGGAAAAACAGAGACTGCAAAAAGGGATACCGGATAAAGGCAGAATTGATGAAGTGCTGGAATTGGTTGGACTTCATGATGTGGGAAATAAGCGAATCAAGGAATATTCTTTAGGTATGCGGCAGCGCCTTGGTATTGCCAACGCCATGCTTGCAAAGCCGGAAATGATGATACTGGATGAACCAATCAACGGCTTAGACCCGGAAGGAATTGTGGAAATCAGGGAACTTTTGGTGAAACTCAATCAGGAGCAGGATATCACCATTATGATTTCCTCCCATATCTTAAGTGAACTGGCACAGATGTGTACCGATTATCTCTTTATTCAGAAGGGGCAGATTCGTAAAGCTATAACGGATGAAGCATTACAGGCAGAGTGTAGAAGTTTTCTTGGAATTCATACGGATAATGACGCACTGGCTTTGGCAGTTTTACAGGAGAAGCTTCACACAGAAAATTTCGAGGTAAAAGAAGATGGCAGCATCAAGCTGTTTGATTATCTGGAAGAGGTAAAAACCGTATCGAAAACACTTTATGACAATGGTGTCATACCACTGGAGCTTTTCCGTGGTGGTGAAAATTTAGAGGAATATTATATGTCAATGATAGGAGGAAATGAAGATGTGGAATATAGTGAAAGCCCAGCGGTATCAGTTAAGAAGAGATAAAATGGTATATGGAATGTTTTTCTTTGCACTTGTCATGTCTGGTATTTTCTTTTTTCAGCTGGTTACAGATATGCCGGGTGAAGTCAATGGAAGTACGGTGGTGGCAGAGCTTGGAAGTCTTTTCTTAATGGTAAGCCTGTTGTTTTTGCTGGTTGTAGCGGCAAATATTTCGGGAAATGACTTTTTGGATAAAACCATCAATTATGAAATTCTTTCAGGACATTCCAGAAAACAGGTGTATTTCGGAAGAGTCCTTCCGGCAGTTTTTTATGGAGTCTTAGGAACCATGGTATTATCTCTTTTCTGGCCTGTGCTTGTGACACTCACACAAGGCTGGGGAGGGCTCATGGAAGCGAAGGGTGTATGGATCCGGTATGGGCTGCTGGTCTTTGTCTTTTTCCGCCTGATTTGTGAACTGGTATTTCTTACATTTATTACAAAAAATACACATATTACCTATCTGATTGGATTTTCCTTAAGTTATGCAGAGATGATTATAATTATGCTGCTGGATAGCGAAAATAGATATTTAGTGGGAGTAGGTAACTGTCTCGAATTGATAAATTTTGAAGAATGGAGCACTATTTTTCTGAATGAGCAGGAGCAGATTTTCTATAATTCTGCATTGAATCCGGAGATGATAATTGGGACAATCGTGATTTCTTTAGTGTTTGGTATCCTTTCACTGATACTTGGATACGTCTACTTCAAACATGATGATCTGAACTAATTGGTGTTAGAAGTTTAAGAAAGAGAGGATTAAAATGCTGATAAAAGATATGATTTTATTGGGAGTCTGCCTGCTTAGTGCTGGTCTGCTGTACCACTGTGCTTCCTATCCGGCGGCAGTTTACAACAACCGTTGGCGGCTTGTCTATCTGCTTCCGGCACTGTTTTGTCTGATTCATCTAATCGCATGTGGTGCGGATATCTGTCTTTTGGGGATATATCTGGGAGCAGTATTACTGGCAGCAGGATTCTTTGTGACAAAGGAAACGTTCCGCAAGCGGGCAGGTGTTCTGGCAGCAGCATGCATGATTATAACAGTGATACCATGTATGGTTTATGGGGGATACCGGTGCCCGGATTTTGTGAAAGATTTCAAAGAGGGTTTTGCCTGTATGAAGGAGCATTATGTTCTTTCGGAGTATAAAGCTATTGACTGGGATGCTTTATACGACAAATATCTGCCAGAGTTTGAACAGGCTGAGAAAGCACATGATGAAGTGGCTAATTATATGGCTTGGAATGCCTTCTGTATGGAGTTTCATGATGGGCATGTCCGGTTTTCTCCTTCTGAAAAGGAAGAACAGCTTATGGAGGAAGCAGGAAAGAAACTTTCAGGAAATGATTACGGTCTGTCTATGGTTACGTTAGATTCCGGTGAAACCGTTGCTGTTATGGTGGAGGAAGACAGTGCGGTATTTAAGGCAGGAATCCACGATGGAACGGTTATTACTTCCTGGGACGGACAGACAATCGAGACGGTGGAAGAACAGGTTGATATGGAAATGATGTCTTTTCCGGATAAAGAAAATGAAGACTTTTTCCGGATTGTGGCGGCAGCGGGAGTGGGAGGAGATATGGTAACCATTACCTACCTGGATGACGCTGGAAAGGAGCAGTCGGTTACTGTTGACAAAATCGGTAATTACTACGGACGTCTAAAAACCACAGTGGAACGGCTGTTAAAACCATCTGTTTCAGAAGCAAATCTCAGTTGGAAAAAGATTGATGACCAGACGGCATGCATTACAATCAATAATATGGTATATGACAGCTGGGCGATGGAAACAAGTAATTATTCAGAGATGAAGCAGAAACTTCGGGAAGAACTTAATGATATGAAGCAGCAGGGTGTACAGAATCTGATTCTGGATTTGCGGAATAATCCTGGCGGTTCCGGGCAGATGAGTATGGCGATTGCCAGTTTGTTTGCATCCGGAGAGCAGTTCTGGGCATCGGATGGAACCTATAATGAGGAAACCAAAACCTATGAGGTTGTTAATTCCTATAATATTAATGGTGAGAACTTATGGGAGGATGGTAAGATTGTTGTTCTTGTAAATGCATCCACCAACAGTGCGGCAGACCATTTGACCTACGGTATGGCAAGGATGGAGAATGTAACGGTAATGGGACTTACCAAGAGCTGTGGTTCCGCCCAGGCAGTCCATGGAGTTCTTTTGGAAAGCGGGGAGCTGATGTTTTCCGAAAATCTTCTGTTAGATGAAAATGGAGAAATCTGGATTGATTCAGATTCATCCAGGGTTACCAGAACAGGAATTGATGTAAAAGTTCCAATGGATAGGGAAGCCGTGGAGGCGATATTTGGTCAGGATAGAGACTATGTGCTGGAATATGTGGTAAAGTATATGGAACAATAATAAAATAGGATTATTAAATATTTAAATCTTTCTTGCACAAATGGTAAAATCATTGTAATATAAGATATAGCTTTTTGAATAACATTTTTAATTTTGAGGAGAGAAGACATTATGGGACAGACTGTTGTATGTGAATGGATATCATGCAGTGAAAGAATGCCAACTGTGGAAGAGATTCGAAGGAATAATCTTTTTATCTGCAGTGATGGATATAGTACATATGTAAGAAGTTATAGTTATCGTTGGCATGGTTTTATCACAGAGATAAGGGGCAAAGAGAGTAAGGACAGAGGTGTATTGGCATGGATGCCTTTACCGGCACCTTGTAGTAGAGAAGAAGTTTAATTTTGTGGAACAAAATGCAGATAGAATCTTGCGTAAATGATAAAACAAGTGTACAATAACAAAAGAGTTGTTCAAGGATGACGGCGTCTGAATTACGCCGTCTTTTTTTTCAACTGGCAATTGAACAGTACGGAATTTCGTATTGTCACACAAATCAATATAATCGATGGAGGTGCAGGATGTACAGTTTTGATGAAATCAGTAATTTTGACCCGGAAGTGGCAAAGGCAATGACCGATGAGATTAACAGACAGGATGAGAATATTGAGTTAATCGCTTCTGAGAATATTGTCAGTAAGGCAGTTATGGCGGCAATGGGAAGTCCGCTTACGAATAAGTATGCAGAGGGATATCCGGGAAAACGGTATTATGGTGGATGTCAGTATGTAGACGTGGTAGAGGATTTGGCGAGAGAAAGAGCAAAGGAATTGTTTGGCTGTGAGTATGCAAATGTTCAGCCGCATTCCGGTGCACAGGCAAATATGGCAGTATTCTTTGCTATTATGGAGCCTGGTGATACCTTCATGGGAATGAACTTAAACCATGGCGGACATCTGACCCATGGTTCACCGGTTAATATGTCCGGTAAATATTTTAACGTTGTTCCTTATGGTGTAAATGATGACGGTTTTATTGATTACGACGAGGTGCTCCGCATTGCAAAGGAATGTAAGCCGAAACTGATTGTGGCTGGTGCTTCTGCATATGCAAGAGCTATTGATTTCAAGCGTTTCCGTGAGATCGCTGATGAGGTTGGAGCTGTTCTTATGGTAGATATGGCACACATTGCCGGTCTGGTAGCTGCTGGATTACATATGAGCCCAATCCCATATGCACATGTGACAACAACCACTACCCATAAGACCTTAAGAGGCCCGCGTGGAGGCATGATTTTATCCAGCAACGAAGTAAATGAGAAATACAACTTTAATAAAGCAGTATTCCCTGGTATTCAGGGTGGTCCTTTGATGCACGTTATTGCAGGTAAGGCTGTCTGCTTAAAGGAAGCATTATCCGATGAGTATAAGGCATATCAGCAGCAGGTTGTAAAGAATGCATCCACTCTTGCAAGTGCATTGATGGAGAGAGGTTTCAAGATTGTTTCAGGCGGTACGGACAATCATCTGATGTTAGTGGATTTGCAGAATCTTGATCTGACCGGTAAGGAAGTGGAGAAGCTCCTTGACAGTGTACATATTACAGCCAATAAGAATACGGTACCAAATGATCCAAAGTCTCCATTTGTCACAAGTGGTATCCGTTTAGGTACACCGGCAATCACAACCCGTGGTGCAAAAGAAGAGGATATGATTATCATTGCGGATGCCATTAAAGCAGCTGTTATTGATAAGGATGAGGCAAAGGCAATGGAACTTGTGAAGTCCATTACTTCCAAATATCCACTCTATGCATAGAAGATAGAAATATATGTATTTTATGGGGCTGCCCTATTAAGAGAAACATCTTAATAGGGCTGTTCTTTTTTTGTTTGTAAAACTTTTTTGCTGTGTCGTTTAATGTAAATTTTTGTGGTAATATGTTGTGGAATCATGTATAGTAAAGATATATAGTGCAGAGAGTCTGGCACATGAAAATAGAGAATCAAAACGTAGAGATATAATCTGGGGGTAACTATGGTAAGTCGTAAGCTGATGAATCGGATTGAACTAATAGAATTTGCAACTTTTGTGGGAGCACATTATATATATTCGATATTGAATCTGGATAAGGTGGTTGCAGAACGGGTGTTGGCGTATGCAATCGGGATGACAATATTGGCAGTAATTTGTCTTCTGACTATAAAGAAGGAAATATGGTCGCAGATTGGTTTTGCAGTCTGTATCATGGTGGCAACACATCTGATTGGAAGGGAAATGGGGACTCTGGCATTTGGTATCTGTATCTATATGGTTGCCGGTGCCCTGATTTGTATTTGTGGCAATCAGCATTTAAACTGGTATTATAGTCTGATTGTGAATCTTTCCATTGCCTTTGGGTTGATCATGGAATATGATGTGATCACCGAAAAGGTGCAGATTGAGTATTACGTGCTTATGATTTTATTCTGTGAAGCTTTTCTTCTTACAGAGAATTTTATGGTATTGCTTTACCAGCAAAAAGTAGAAGAGGTGGAAACACAGAATGCCCTTCTCAATATTGCCCAGAAGAGTAAGGATGAATTTCTTGCCAATATGTCCCATGAGATCCGTACACCGATGAATGCCATTGTGGGCATGAGTGAGCTGATTATGCGGGAAAGTGATACCAACGATAAGGTGAAGGAGTATTGCTACAATATTCAGAGCTCCGGAGAGAATCTTCTGGGAATCATTAATGATATTCTTGATTTTTCTAAAATTGAATCCGGTAAAATGGACATTATAAATGAACCATATTCCATTGCATCTGTGGTTCAGGATGTGGTGAATACGGCAATGTTTCGAAAAGGCTTTAAGGATCTTGCCATTATTATTGACTGTAATCCGGGGATTCCAAGACAGTTATACGGTGATGAACTGAGAAACCGGCAGATTCTGATGAATCTTGTCACAAATGCGGTGAAATTTACAGAGGAAGGATATATTTTGATTTCGCTTTCCTGTCATGAAAAAGAGGGCGAGAACTGGCTGGAGATGCAGGTGAAGGACTCCGGAGTTGGAATCAAAAAGGAGGATCAGGCTCATTTATTTGAATCCTTCAGCCGTATGGATACGAAGAAAAACCGTTCTGTTGAGGGAACCGGTTTGGGACTTCCTATCTGTAAGCATTTAGTTGAGATCATGCATGGTACGATTAAAGTTCATAGTGAATACGGAAAAGGAACAACGGTTGTTGTGGACATTCCGCAAAAGATTGTCGATCCGGCACCATTTTTGACCTTAAAGGAAAGTGAAAATGTGAAGGTGGCGCTTTATGGTGATCAGGAACAATACCGGTCACAGGGAGATGAATATTATAAAATAGCCAACCAGCATATTTGGGAAGAATTGAAAGTTCCGTGCCAGACGATTAACAATTTTGTAGATTTGATGCAGGCGGTGGAGAATCATGAAATGACACATCTTTTCATCGGAGCAGGAGAATATACGGATCAGCGGAATTATTTTGAACAGATTGCACGGAATATTAAAGTCTTTGTTTTGTATGATCCACAGTATCCGCTGCGTCTGGGTGAGAATATACATGGTGTACATCTGCCATTTTATTCTATCAGCTTGGTGTCTGCCCTGAATGGGGATGCTTTTTATAATCAGCTTATAGATGAAAAAGAAATACATATTACCTTTAAAGCACCATTTGCCAGAGTGTTAGTGGTGGATGATAATGAAATCAATCTCCGGGTTGCAGAGGGGATTTTGAAATTATATGAGATTAACTGTCTGTCTGCACATAGTGGAAAAGAGGCGGTTGAACTCTTAAAGGATCAGGATATTGATATTGTATTTATGGATCATATGATGCCGGAGTTAGACGGTGTGGAAACAACGAAGATTATTCGGAGAATTGGCGGGGAATACGGTAAGAAACTTCCAATCATTGCCATGACTGCCAATGTAGTAAATGATGCCAAGCAGATGTTTTTACAGAATGGTTTTCAGGATTTCCTTCCAAAACCGGTGGGATTAAAGACCATTGATGTGATACTTAGAAAATGGCTGCCGGGAACAAAGATAGAAATTGTAGATGAATCTGCCAGAAAAACGGTTCCTGAGTTTGATGATACTCCGGCATTTGAGGCAATGGGGATTAACGAAGCGACCGCTTTGGAGAATATGGGTGGTCAGATGGATTTATACCTGGAACTGCTGGAGTATAGCCTTGAATTAGAGCAGCAGCGGAAAGATGAAATCAATGAAAGTTTTGAAAAACAGGACTGGGAGGAATATACGATCCGTGTACATGCCTTAAAAGGTGGAATGCGAAGCCTTGGTGTGGAGGAGCTTGCCCTGGTGGCACAGGCACAGGAATTTGCATGTAAGGAAGGGCGGATAGACGATGCCATTGCAGGACATACACACCTGATGGAGGAGTATGACCGTGCACACCGAAGTATCGAACAATATCTTTCAAATAAAATCCCTGTTTAGTTAATTTAAAGGGGACGCTTTGAAGGGGT
>JBJEJE010000036.1:0-3298 GCA_051877755.1 Lachnospiraceae bacterium
TGGTGTGGATTACAGTGTGACAACTGTGGAGGAAAATGCTTTTGCAGGTCAGGATGCCATAACTGCCATTACGATACCAGGTACGGTGACAGAGATTGAAAGTGGAGCTTTTTCAGATTGTGGCAGTCTCACAGGCATTACATTTAGCGGCACCACTGCTCCGGTGGCAGCAGATGATATTTTTACGGGCACGGACACATCTGCCATTGTAATTGTTGCCCCGACAGATGCAGCTGGTTATGACACATGGTCGGAGAGTATAGGTGTTACACTGAAAAAAGAGCATGTTCATAACATGATCCTTCATAAAGCAGTGGCTGCCGGATGTGAGCAGCCTGGAAATACAGCATATTATGTCTGTGAAGGATGCAGTAAGATTTACAGTGATGAATTTGGGAAAAATGAGATTACATTGGAAGATATAGTGATTAATGCAACCGGGCACAACTGGGATACGGTATATACCGTTGATGTTCCGGCAACCCCGACCACGGCGGGGTTACAGTCCATTCATTGCAGTGATTGCAGTGCAACAAAGGATCAAAGGGTGATTCCTGCTACCGGAACGAGTGGAGGAAATGATAATCAGGGAACCTCAACTAGTGGGTCTTCCAACAATGATTCTGATAAAAAAGAAGAGGATGATGGCGAGGACGAAGAGGATATCCCGGATGACGAAGACTATCCAAAAGTTGGAGATACTTTCACAGTAAAAGGACTTACATACAAAGTGGTAAGCTCCAATCCGGAGGATGATGAATATGAAGTATCCTGCACTGGAACTACTTCTAAGGATATAACTAAGCTGGATGTGCCAAATTATGTATCCGATGATGATTATGATTATGAGGTTGTAAGTGTTGGCAAGAAAGCCTTTTCAGGCTGTAAGAAGTTGAAAACGGTGTCTCTCAGTGATTTTGTTACCACCATTGACGATCAGGCATTTTACGGATGTACCTCATTAAAGAAGATTACGATTCCGGCTAAGACGAAACAGATTGGGATAAAGGCATTTGCAAAATGTAAACAGCTTTCTCTTGTGAACATCAAAAGCAGTTTGCTGACGGAAAAGAATGTAGGCAAACAGGCCTTTACGGGAATCAATAAGAAAGCAGTCGTAAAGGTGCCTTCCAAAAAGAAATCGGCTTATAAGAAATGGCTGAAAAAGAAAGGTCTAACCGGTAAGAATCAGAAAGTGCAATAAGTTTATGGTATGATATGGAATATACAGTTGGGAGAGTCTGAGTAATCAGGCTCTCTTGTGTTATAAAGAAGTATTGACAAACCTTTGAAAGTATGATTATATATTTTTATAACGTGTGAATATATGTTCATATATAAAATGATTTTGAAATTCGAAAGGGGGAGAATGTGATGATTTATCAGATAATGGCAATCTTAATTTTAGCAGCATTTTATGCATTTTATTTTGCAAAAATTATAATTCAGAAAAAACAGTCCATAAAGACCAATCAGATGGGGATAGGTAATAAACCAAAGAAGGTACTTATTATTGAACGGGTTATGAGCGTTGCGACGGTGCTGACCTGCATGGTTGGAGTACTTAGTATCTTTTTGGTAAAAAATTACCTGATAGCAGAATTTAGGATTGCAGGGATTGTAATTGGTGTGATTGCGGTAGTGTTCTTTGCCGCAGCAACCATAACGATGAAAAACAGCTGGCGGGTTGGGATTCCGGAGGAAAAGACTTCTCTTATCACAAATGGTATATACAAATGGAGCCGTAATCCTGCCTTTGTGGGATTTGATTTGTTGTATTTATCTGTCTGTCTTATGTTTTTCAATATTCCACTTGCGTTAGTATCAGTCTGGGCGGCGGTGATGCTGCATCTTCAGATATTACAGGAAGAGGAGCATATGCTTCATATGTTTGGCGAGGAGTATGAAGCGTATAGGAAGTGTACATTGAGGTACTGGGGGAGAAGATCAATGTTTTGACAAAGTTCTACTTTCATTGGTGCTTCATGAATTAGAGGAACCACTGGCTGATTCGATTTTAAAAGAAGCGAAACGTGTATTAAAAGATGATGGTAGAATGATTGTGACAGAATGGAAACCAAGTAAAGTTTTTTGGAGAAGACTATTATTTTTGCCAATACAAATGTTGGAGCCAAAGACATATCGTGCATTTGTAAAAAAGGATTTGTATGAGTATTTTGGACGATTTGGGTTGGAGGTTGTGGAGGAAGTGCATTGTGATTATTCGAAGGTTTTAATTGTGGAAAAAAGAGAAAAGCAAACAAATTAATAAGAAAAGATGGATTAAAAAGATCGTAGAACAGAAATATTTTACGGGCTTTTTATGTGGATAATTGAACACTCATGAGAAATCCTTTGTTGCAGGAGTTTTACTTAGAAGAAGATTTAAAACAAGGCTTGTTAAAGAGCGGAATTTCTGCGTTATGTGAGTATTCAATGTTAAATGATAATGGATATATAACCTATGGGATTGTCAAGTCACAGCTTACGGAATTTAATATTAAAAATAAAAAACAGATTCCAAAGGGGGAAACTCCCAGTTGTATTGTGCAGGAACTGGGATATTTAATTGAATATAAGGATTTTGGGGCAATTGATCCATTAACGGTATTTATGTTGATGAAAGAGGAAAGAGAAGAACCACGTATAGATAAAGCATTGGAAGAAATGTTGGAGGAGTATGTATGGTAAAAGGACTAGATATGTTTCGTGAATATTTTGCAGAGTATACGGATCAATACGTTTTGATTGGTGGTGCAGCCTGTGATATTTCCTTTGGAGAGAATGAAGTAGATTTTCGTGCAACAAAGGATTCGGATGTTGTTTTGATTATTGAGGCACAGACATAAGAATTTAGGCAGAGATTTTGGCAATTTATAGAAGATGGAAAGTATGTGAACAGGGCAAGGAGTAATGGGCAACCGCAATTTAAAATGGATATGAACATATTTATCGAGAAATTGCAGGTAACAGATGCAGAGTTGAAGAACTTGAAGATTACAGGTGTTCATGAAACAGATATAAAACGTAGACCTGTAGATATATATGGATTATAGAATTTACGAAGAATGATAGAGGAATATTACTGGAGAAAGTGGAGAGATAAGGAGGAGAATTAACATTTATGATACAACTAATACAAGGCGATATTACCAAAATTGATTCAGTAGAAGCCATCGTAAATGCTGCCAACAGCAGTCTGCTTGGCGGTGGTGGTGTGGACGGTGCGATTCACAGGGCGGCGGGACCGGAACTGCTGTCTGAGTGCCGTTTGTTAGGCGGTTGCAAGACAGGGCAG
>JBJEJE010000036.1:3398-20258 GCA_051877755.1 Lachnospiraceae bacterium
AGACAGGGCAGCGAATATAGCAGTAAGTACGGTAAATGAGTATATAAAAGAAAATCCGGGACAGTTGGACATGGTTATGTGGGTGCTGTTTGATGATAGAACAAAAGCAGCATACCAAACTGCTGTTGATATGGAAAATCAATAAAACAGAACCGTAATGGATTGTTTATCACATAATATAGCAATTAATTGGAAACGAATCCAGAATAATGTTTATGAATTTACGTCTTCGTAAATTTGTCCATCCAAGTGGTCTGCGGTATGAATCGCAGCGATATATCCGACTAATTCATCGATTTCATCTTCATATAATCTTAATTTTCCATCCCGGATGGAATAGTATTTACCGACTTTCTCGCCATTTTCCTCTTCTTCTTTGCGTTGTGCGATATAGATATAACCGTCTACCAGAATAATAGAGTTTTCCCAAAACTCAGGTTTGCGGTCATTTGCGATCAGTAAAATATCATAGGGACTATATTTTGGCATATAGTGATCGCAGGTAAGCTGAAGACCAATAAATATTTTGCCACGAACAGAAGAATCAACGTCGTTAATGTCCAATAAAGTGAATTCATTAATCGGTTTCAGATTGCCATCCTTTTCACAAATTGGATGCATAACACTGATCATTTTTCGGTTCGGATGTCCCTCTAATAGTTTTTTCTGGTGTTTGATAAACCAATGAATTAGATAAACAGAATTTTCAGGTAGTTCCCGGACAATCTGAAGACATTCCCGGAATACAGGGGAGATGGTGCCACAACCAATTAACTCATCAAGACTTACCTGAAATGCTCTTGCAAGGGCAATCACAGTAGATAATTTGCAATCTTTGACATTGCCATAAAGAATAGAATTCAATGTATTTAAAGAAATATCGGCTTCGGCTGATATTTCGCGGATTGTAATATCTTTTTGTGCTACATACATATCCACGTTGGTACGAAAGCTGTGCATATAATTTTCTGGATCAACAATGAGCTGTTTTGACAGAGACTTTAAGCGTTTTTCATTCATGTAAAAATCCTCCAAGCAGTTTAAACGTATTTTGTAAGGTACATTAAGATTGTATAAAGATTATGTTAATGTTAACATATTGGTAAAAAACTTGTCAATTTTATTTATTAAGTTTTAATTTATGTCGATTAGATGTATACAAAATGTTATGAATATTACGGAATTGTGTCGCTGTTTTAATACAAAGCTATTTGTAGTTTGTAAACTCAAAGGAGCACTTCTTAACTGAAATTTTTCTTGCGGATATATTATAATATCTTTATAATTAATTACAGGTGAAAATTTCCAGAAAACCGATGAGAGCAAAAAAGGAAGAAAAGTGAATGGTTTCTGGTCAGAGAGGAGAAAATGAAATGAGTAATATAAGAAAAATAGCGGTTTTAACAAGTGGTGGAGATGCACCGGGGATGAATTCGGCAATTCGTGCTACGGTATTTAGTGCGGCGCATTTTGGAATTGAAGTGGTAGGTGTTTTAAGAGGATACGATGGACTGATTGACTGGGAAACCATTCCACTGGGTGTGGAGGATGTGAGAAATATCAATAACCAAGGTGGAACCATTTTGTTTACCAGTAGAAGTGAGCGTTTTTTGCAGCCAGAATACCGGCAGCAGGCAGCTTCTAATTTAAAAAAGCATGAGGTTGATGCTGTTGTGGCAATCGGTGGAGACGGAACTTTAAGAGGTGCCATTGATTTTCAAAAAGAAGGGGTAAATATCATATGTATTCCGGGAACCATTGACCGGGATGTATCCTGTACGGAATATACATTAGGATTTGATACCGCTGCCAATACGGCAACGGAAGCCATAGACCGGATTCGGGATTCCTCTGTTTCCCATGGAAGATGCAGTGTTGTAGAAGTTATGGGGAGAAAACGCGGTTATATCGCCCTGTGGGCGGGGATGGCGGCTTCCGCAGATGCAATCGTACTTCCGGAAAAATGGGACGGTAATTATGACTATATAACAGATACGATCCAAAGACGCCATGCAGACGGCAGAAACAGCTATCTGGTGGTGGTGGCAGAGGGCGTGACGGATGCACCGGAGCTGGCACAGAGGATTCGGGAAAAGACGGGAATTGAATCACGGGTATCTGTTCTTGGATATATCCAAAGAGGTGGTCAGCCAACCGCCAAGGACAGAATGTACGGTTCTTTAATGGGTGCGTATGCTATAGAGATTTTGAATCAGGGAAGGAAAAACCGAATTGTTGCAATCAAAAATGATATATTGATTGATTATGATATTTCAGAGGCGATAACTTTAGCAAATAATACATTGGATTCTTTCCAGTATGAACTGAGTCTTCTTTTGTCAGAATAACAAATGGAAGAATGTAGATGGAAGCAAAGGTAACCTATGGGTTGAGTGAATGGTTTGAACTGCCGTAAGCGGCAGAAGGGAGGAATTGCATGCAGATTAAGTCCTTACATATCAAAAATTTCAAGTCCATACGGGAACTCACCATTGATGACATTGAAAATGCGTTGATTCTGGTGGGAAAGAACAACACCGGAAAGACCGTTGTGTTAGATGCCATTCGTGCAGTTACCGGTAACTATATGGTGGGAGAAAATGATTTCAATGAGAAAAAGCAGAATATTGAGATTTCCATGGTTCTTAGGATTACCGAGGACGATTTGCATCAGCTCCATGCACAGGGGCTTATCAGTGCTTATAAGCGGTATGAATTGTGGAAACGGGACTTTTGCGGGAAACTTCCGTCCTTTTTGGATGGACAGCTGGCGTTTACCTGCATCATCAATCGTGATGGAAAGATACGATATGAGGATAATGAACACAAACATAACCGTTTTATTCCGGAAATCCTGCCAAAACTCTATTTCATTGATACCACAAGGAATCTGGCTTCCTTCCAGGAGGATCTGTTGATGTTCCAGAAATCGGAGGAACTTAGCACACTGCGCTCTAATGCCTGTATGTTTGATGCGGCAAAGACCTGTAACCACTGCTTCAGTTGTATTGGATTGATCAATAAGAAAAAGCCGGAGGAACTGCAGGTGCATGAGACGGCGAAGCTTTTGGAGTATAAAATATATCAGTTGAATATCAGTGAGTTTTCAAAGAAGCTGAATACAAATTATCGGAAAAACGGTGGTGTGGAGGATATTTTATATTCCCTGTCTTACGATACGGATAAGATGTTTTCTGTTGAGGTTGACGCATGGCATGAGGAACTGAAACGGTTAAGTCCAGTGGAGCATCTGGGAAATGGTATGAAAAGTATTTATATGCTTTCCCTGTTAGAGACCTATATTGAAGATGAAAAAACAATGCCAAGTATAATTATCGTAGAATATCCGGAATTGTTTTTACACCCCTCCCTGCAAAAGACGGCGAGTAAGATTCTTTACCGTCTGTCCAAGAAAAACCAGGTAATCTTTACCACCCATTCCCCGAATATGGTTGCTAACTTTACCAAAGGACAGATTTGCCAGATGGTTTTGGATGCAGAGGGATATTCTGCTGCACGCCGGAATGCGGATATTGATGATATTCTGAATGATTTAGGGTATAGTGCAAATGATTTCCTAAATGTGGACTTTGTATTTATTGTGGAGGGAAAACAGGATAAAACGAGATTCCCGCTGCTTTTGGAGAAATATTACTCCAATCTGTATGATAAGAAGGGCAATATGTCCCGCATTGCCATTATCACCACCAACAGTTGTACCAATATCAAGACCTATGCCAATTTAAAATATATGAACCAGCTTTATCTGCGGGACCAGTTTTTGATGATCAGGGATGGAGACGGGAAGGATCCGGAGGAACTTGCCACACAACTTTGCCGCTATTACAGTGAGCGGAGTAGTGAGGATATTGATAAGTTGCCAAGGGTTCAGCGGCAGAATGTTTTGATTCTCAAATATTATTCTTTTGAAAATTATTTTCTGAATCCGGAGGTTATGGCACAGATTGGCGTTGTTGAAAGCGTGGATGAATTCTGGGAAATCCTGTTTGAAAAATGGGAACAGTATTTACACCGGATAAAGAGTGGCGTCCATCTGGTGGAGGTGTTAGGAAAAGAGATACAGTCTGTTGAGGATTTGAAGGAGCATTTCGAGGAATTTAAGATTTATATGCGGGGACATAACCTGTACGACATTTTCTATAGCCGGTTCAGGGAACAGGAAACAGAAATTCTCCGCAGATATCTGGAGCTGGCTCCGAGAGAAGATTTTAAGGATATTCTGGATGCCATTGATTCTTTTGTATATTTTGATGGACGAAAAAAGTAAGATGTGAAGGCTTGTCTGTAAGAAATATAATAGAAAAGAGACAATGAAATTAAATGATATAGTATGAAATTTCTTTTCTTAATGATTTTTGATATAATATACCAAAACAAAATGATGTATGAGAGGGTATGGAGTTATGGCAATTGTGGGTATTGATTTAGGGACGACAAACAGTTTGATAGCGTATTATAGGGATGGAGAAAGTATACTGATTCCAAATGAGTTTGGTGAATATTTGACACCCAGCGTTGTGCATGTTACGAAAGAGAAAGAAGTTGTAGTGGGGAAGGCGGCAAAGGAGCAGCTGGTTACCGATCCGGATAATACGGCAGCCGTATTCAAACGGTCCATGGGGCTTAATAAGCCGTATACACTTCGTGGGCAGAAGTATCTTCCAGAGGAACTGTCAGCATTTATCATTAAAAAGCTGGTGGAGGATGCAAAGAGAGAACTGTCCGAAGACATTGAGGAGGTTATTATTTCTGTTCCTGCCTATTTTGATGATGTGCGGAGAAAAGCAACCAAACGGGCAGGTGAGATTGCAGGCGTGCGTGTGGAACGGCTGATCAACGAGCCTTCTGCGGCGGCATTGGCCTGCCGTATGGAGGAGAACGATGATGACAGTGTTTACCTTGTATTTGACTTTGGAGGAGGAACGCTGGATATTTCTGTGGTAGAGTGCTTTGATAATGTAATCAGTGTCAACGCGGTCAGTGGAGATAATCATCTGGGAGGAAGCGATTTTGACAGGGTGATTGCTGAGTACATATGCAAAGAGCTGGGAGTGGAATTGTCTACCTTATCTAAAAATGACCAGTCTGTTGTGCTTAGAAAGGCAGAAAAACTGAAAATTCAGCTTTCTTCTGAGAAAGAGGCGACCGTGGAGATTGCTTCGGATACATTACAGGGAAGAGTAACACTATCCCATAATAAGCTGGTGGAGATTTCTGCAAAAATATTTAACCGTATTAAACTTCCAATCCGCCGGGCATTAAATGACAGTGATTTTGGACTGGATGACATCGAAAAGGTGATTTTGGTGGGTGGTTCTAGTAAAATGACAGTTGTGAATATGTATCTGTATTATCTGTTGGGAAAGGAACTTTATTCTGTTGGAGATGCGGATGAAACAGTGGCAAAGGGACTTGGATATTATGCCGGGATGAAGGCCAGGAAAGCGGATATCCGGGAACTGGTGCTTACCGATATCTGTCCGTTCTCGTTGGGAGTAGATACACATAACGAAGCAAATGTAGAGAATCCATATTTTTCACCTATTATTGAGAGAAATTCTGTACTGCCTATCAGTAAGGTGGAATCCCTTACTACGGTTCGTGATTTTCAGAGCAGTATTGTACTTAACATTTACCAGGGGGACGAGCAGTATGCAAAGGATAACCTTTTGCTGGGAAGTTTGGAAGTCAAGGTAAAGCCAAAGAGAAAAGGGATGGAAATGATACAGGTTCGCTTCACTTATGATATCAATGGAATATTGGATGTGGATGTATTAGTGGAGTCGACACAGATGACCTATAAAAAGACCATTGTAAATAAAGATTTGAATTTATCAAAAAAGGATATACAAAAACAGCTGGAGAAAATGGAGGAACTGAAAAAAGACCCCCGAAAACAGGCAGAGAATATGTACGTTATCAATCTGGCAAATGCATTGTACCGACAGACCTCCGGTGATCTGCGGGCTTATATTTCCAATCTGATAGTGTATTTTGACAGGGTGCTTTCTGAAGCAGAGGAACATAAAATCAAACATATACGAAAACGTCTTCTGGTGCTGTTGTCAGATTTAGAAGCCGGGCTTTATGATTTTTCTGTTGGGGAAGAAATGCTGGAAGAAGAATATGAACAGGAGCAGTACGAGGAAGAACAGGAATTTCTGGATATGTTAGAGGAACAGGGAGATAACATGGAGGACTGGATGAAAGATAGAAAGAGTGCTCTGTGGGAAGAACCAAAGTCTGAGGATCAGGAAGAGAATATAGAAGAAGATACGGAAGAAGAGTTGTTATGATGTGGGAAGTATTGGGAATTGAACCGACAACAGATAAACGGGCAATCAAGCGGGCTTATGCAAGATTAACTGCAAAGTATCACCCGGAAGAATATCCGGAGGAATTTAAGCAGATACATGAGGCATACCAGCAGGCATTACAGTATGCTGACAATGGAGAGAGTGTGCATATAGAAAGTCAGGAATCGCTGCGTTTACATAGTCATTTACGAGAACATGGCAGCGAACGGCAGGAGTATGAGCAGAAAAATCGAAAGGATGAAAGAGAAGATGGCTCTGGCAGAAGAACGGGAGGAATTGATTTTGAGGAGCTGGTGCTGAACAGGGATACCCATGAAGAGAGATACGTTCCGTCACCAACAGAAGAAAAAATGGATTTCAAGGAACTGTTGGGACATGAGCGGCAGCGGGAACCGGTAAGAGACCAGAAGGAAGAAATTGATTTCGGGAAATTGCAGGAAGAGGATTCCATGAAGAAAGTCTCTTTGAAGCAGGAAGAAGAGATTGATTTTGCTGCACTGGAAAGTATGGAGGATGAGGAGGAATGGGTTGATCCTGACTGGAAAAGAACGAATGAAAAGAGGGAAGAACCAAAACAGTCTAAAAGTTATGCTGTTGCATCCGTTGTATGGCTTATTTTAATGTTGGTTTTGTGGGTAGGATTGCGGGTCGCAAAAGTATATCTGAAATCTGTTGCACAGGAAAGTGAAGCAGTAGATGCGATTGCGGAGATGCTGGTTTCTATTCCAGAAAAAATATTTGGCGAAGAGGATGCTTTGGAGGATCAATTAAAAGATATTTTAGAGAAGAAATACAAAGCGGAGTTTGAAGTGACAGCCATTGATGTACCGGATAATTTTTTAGAGATTTATTATCTGATGGCACCGGGAAAGACCGAGGCAGATTACCAGTGGTTTTTGGTTCATTCAAAGGATGAAGTGTTAGAGACGGATTTTTATGCCTCATGGAGCGAGGAAGATAATTTTTGTTATGACTATGGTTACCGGCAGATGTTTGCCGCCATTGATTATGTGGGTTTGTCAGCTTATGTAGATGATAAGGATAACTATAATGTGGACTATTATAAAAAGGGAGAACAAAGATATTGTTATCCGGTTCTTTTCATTGAGGGACAACAGGAGGATGTATTTTACGACCGTGTTGAACAGTGTGTCAATCTGATAGAGGATACGGATGCCGTTTTTGAAAATCATGACCATGCAACATTGAATTTCATAAATCCTCATAGCCAGGCTCAATATAATCTTGAGATTCGAAAGGGAGAAAACTGTGACAGAGAGACTATGCAGACACAGCTTGATAATGTTGCCTGTTCTTCCTATATGCAATATTAAAGTGAGATTCGTAATGATTTTAAGGAATAATTCTTGATTATTGCCTGGTTTGGATATATAACTTTTTATAGAAAGTTTTTATTTTAGGTTTTTCTGATAAATAAATGGGAGATACTATCAAATAAAAACAGAAAGAAGGAAATACAATGACGGCAGAACAATTATTACAGCAGGCAGAGTCCTGTAAAGAGCAGGTAATCGCAAACAGACGTTATCTGCATACCCATGCAGAAACGGGTTTTGATCTGAAAGAAACCCTTGCGTTTGTAAAAAAGGAACTGACTGCAATGGGATATGAACCGAAAGAGTGTGGGAAAGCCGGTTTAACGGTTTTGGCTGGGGGAAAGAAGCCGGGTAAAGTTTTTATGATCCGTGGTGATATGGATGCACTTCCGATTAAGGAAGAAGCAGATGTGGAATTTCCTTCGGAAACCGGGAAAATGCATGCCTGTGGGCATGATATGCATACTGCAATGATGCTGGGTGCTGCAAAGCTTTTAAAGGAGCATGAAGATGAGATTGAGGGAACTGTGAAGCTGATGTTCCAGCCTGCGGAAGAGATTTTTGAGGGCTCCAGTGATATGATACAGAACGGATTATTGGACAATCCGAAAGTGGATGCTGCGATGATGATTCATGTTATGGCAGGAATGCCATTTCCGGCGGGAACGGTAATTGTTTCGGATGGAGGTGTCAGTGCACCGGCGGCAGATTATTTTAAAATCACTGTTCAGGGAAAAGGCTGTCATGGCTCTATGCCGAATACGGGAGTGGATCCAATCACGGTGGCTGCCCATATTATCACTGCATTGCAGGAAATCAATGCGAGGGAACTGGCAATTGCGGATGAGGCAGTTTTGACCATTGGAACAATACATGCCGGTAATGCGGATAATGCCATTCCGGATAAAGTGGAATTGGGAGGAACCATCCGTACTTATGATGAAGAGGTAAGAGGCTTTTTGAAATCCCGGCTGACAGAGATTTCCCAGGGGATTGCAGCATCTTTTCGGGCAAATGCAGAGGTGACGTTTGGAAGTGGGTGTCCGACACTGGTAAATGACGGAGATTTGTCAA
Source organism: Lachnospiraceae bacterium (assembly GCA_051877755.1). GTDB lineage: Bacteria > Bacillota > Clostridia > Lachnospirales > Lachnospiraceae > CAG-590. The sequence continues at coordinate 12,148 of JBJEJE010000036.1, forward strand.
CATGTGCGGTCAAATATTTAAAGGAATTGCTGGGAACGGAAGGTACATTTTCCGCAGGACAGCTGGCGACCATGGAAGGCCCTAAGAAGGCTCCGAAGACTGCCGGCTCCGAAGATTTTGCCTATGTGAGTCACGAGGTACCATCGCTTATGCTGGCACTGGCAGCGGGACAGCCGGATAAAGGATACTGTTATCCGCAGCACCATCCGAAGGTGAAATTTGATGAAGATGCACTGCCGGTGGGAACGGCTGTGTATGCATATGTAGCTATGCAATGGTTAAAAGAGCATAAATAAAATGTAACCGTTTAGCCCTTCCTGATGGAAGGGCTAAATTTTTTAATAAAATGGATAACAAAGGATGATGTTTCTTGATTTACCCTATGGAAAATAGTATAATAAATAAGTATTCGTCATGAAAGAGAATGACTTGGAGGATGGGATATGGAAAATAACAAACCACTGCAGGCAGAGGAAATGCTGGAGCAGATATTTTACTATATGAATCAGCTGGTGGAGGAAAAGGACTTTAGCCGTACCATTTTATTGTTGACAGATTTGGGAAGAACGCTGGTGAATTCAGAGCGGGCATCTTTCTGGTACTGGGACAGAAGCAAAAAACAGTACTGGACGCTGGCGGCATTGGACAGCGAACGGATTGTTGTGCCGGAAGGTTCCGGAATTGTAGGTGCTTCTATTCAGAGTCAGGAAACACTTGTGATCAATAATCCCTATGAAGATGAACGGTTTAACCCGGAGGTGGACAGGGAAACAGGATTTTTGACCAGATCTATTTTGTGTATGCCGGTAAAGAATGCCAGGGGACAGGTGATTGGTGCTTACCAGGCGATTAATAAGATTGAAGAAAATGGAGAAAGTGCCTTTGGCGAGCAGGATGTAAAGAATCTGACACTGGCGGCTGTATTCTGCGGGAAAACATTAGAGTCCCATTTGTTCTATACAGAGGCACATGTGGATCCACTGACGAAACTGAAGAACCGACGGGGATGCTATGAATACTATAATGATTCCGTGGGACCGAAATTACAGGATGGACATTCTTCGGTGATTATGTGTGATATAGATTTCTTTAAAAAGGTAAATGATACATATGGTCATAATGCAGGTGATGCAGTCTTGACCCATATCGCACAGCTTTTGTTAAATTGTGTGGCAGATCGTGGAGAAGTAATCCGCTGGGGCGGTGAAGAATTTGTTTTGCTTTTAATGGATTATTCGGAAGCCGATGCAGCAGCCTTTGCAGAGCAGATCCGGCAAAAGGCGGAGCAGTCGGTTTGTGAATTTGAAGAGAAATGCATCAAGGTTACAATGTCTTTTGGTGTAAAAGAATTAGATAAGAACATGACATTGGATGAGAATATAGAGAGCGTGGATGCCAGATTGTATGTGGCAAAGACAACAGGACGTAACCGTGTAGTGGCAGACAGAAATCAGGAGGAAACTTAATGGAAGATAAGAATTCCGTTTTTATCAGTTATAGTTCGAAGGACAGAGGATTTGTAAATCAAATTGTGGATGAATTGGAGAAGATGGGCGTTTCCTGTTGGCGGGCACCGGAGATGATACCGGCAGGCTCCAGTTACGCGAAGGAGATACCACAGGCAATTCAGAACTGCAATGTATTTCTGTTGGTACTATCCCCGAATTCTCAGAATTCCATCTGGGTGGAAAAGGAGATTGACAGTGCTATCTGCAATCGGAAAACCATTATTCCGTTTCAGATAAAGACAGTACAGTTAAATGATACCTTTCGCTTTTATCTGAATAACGTGCAGATGATATCGTATATAGATAATCCGAATCAGGCTTTTACGGAGCTGAGACAGCAGATTTGCCAGTTGATGCCGGAACTGGACAGTGGTGAGCAGGTGTCGGATGAAAGTGCAAAGACAGCGGACGGTTCCAATAAAAGGATATTGAGTATTGCGGCGAATCAAAAGGGAAACCCAAATGGAAAATATGGACGGAGTTCCAATGCCCTGCGGATAAATCGTATACCGCTTGTATGCCAGTATTGCGGCGGTGAAGAGTTGGATAATATTACCATGGGTACCTATCGCTGTGTACAGTGCGGCAGGGATAACTATGATGATTTCCAGACAATCCGTAATTATTTGGAAAAGGCTGGTGCAACGTCTGCTTTTATTATAGAGCGGGATACCGGTGTGCCGAGAAGGATTATTGAGTATTTTTTCCGGGATGAATATCTGGAAATTCCGAAGAATTCACCGGTACGGGTGCCATGTGAACGGTGTGGTGCACCAATCCGGACGGGAACACTGTGTGATAACTGTAAGGCAGATCCAAAGAATCAGAGTTCGGATGGACGAAAGGGAAGATGGCATTCCATTTGGTAAGGCATTGCATATGGAATAGATAGTCTGCAGAAAGAGCAGATCGAAAAGGTTGGGAGTAATACAATGGAGAAGGTTATCTGGGTAATAGGACATGACAGAAAAGAAATGTTAGAGGCACAGCGGCGTATTAATTCAACCGGAAGCATGCGTGCATTTTGTATGCTCTCTGTCAGTGCAGTGGAGAAGGCGGTGCAGTCGCAGGGGGCTGGAAGTCCGTCAAGAATCAGTTCCCCCTCTCTGATCATTATGGACTATCAGACGGCGCTGGAAGAGGATTTTCATTCCTTGTCCCTTATAAAGAATCATCAGGCACTTGCAGGCGTGCCTTTATTTTTTATGACCGAAGAAAGAAGCCGGGAGCTGGATGAGGCATGCTTTGCCAGAGGAGCCATGGTGGTGCTCCATAAACCTTTTTCCAAATCCGGTATTCTGCGAATTGAGCGGATGGCATGGCAGCATGAGGTGACAAAGAACTATGAAAAAATGTTGCAAAAACAGGCGGGTGACTTGCAGGCGGCACGGGAAATCATGCGGCTGAATCAGAAATTAAAATCCAGAAATGAACTGCTTTATCAGGTGTTTGGACGCTATTTTCCGGATAAGGTGGTGGAGGTTATTTTAGACAATCCGGAGGGGGCAGTCATTGGCGGTGAGAAAAGAGAACTTACAGTAATGATGTCTGACTTGAGAGGATTTACGTCACTTTCAGAGGAGTTGGAGCCGGAGGCGGTGACCAGGCTTCTTAACTTTTATTTTGGAAGAATGGTGGAGGTTATCACCAGCTACCGTGGAACCGTCATTGAATTTCTTGGAGATGGTGTGTTGGCGGTATTTGGTGCACCGCTTACATCTACGGAACATACGGCAGATGCGGTGGCAGCTGCTATTGCCATGCAGAACCGAATGGGCGAAGTTAATGCCTACTGTGAAGAACAAGGCTATCCAGTATTGGAAATGGGAATTGGCATTCATCGGGGAGAGGCATTTATCGGTAATGTGGGTTCCGAAAAAATGATGCGATACAATGTGGTTGGCAGAGTGGTAAATGAATGTTCCCGGATTGAGAGTTATAGTGTAGGTGGTCAGGTGCTGGTGTCGCGGGAGGCGTTGGATCACATTTCCTGCCCGGTGGAAATCCACAATCATATGGAAATCATGGCAAAGGGAATTCACAAACCAATATCCGTGCGGGAAGTCACCGGTATCGCTGGAGATTATCAGTGCAGTATTGAAAATGTGGAATTTGATATGTTAAAGCCCATGGAAGAACGGGTGTTGTTTAACCTGTATCTGGTGGAGGAAAAGGTTGTATCCGAGGAACCGGTTGTGGCGGTGCTTAACCAGTTTTCCAGAAAGCGGGCAGTGGTAACCTTGTTAGAACAGTTGAAGAATCCACAGCAGGGGGAGGAAATACCGGAAGAATGTGAACAGAGACAGCCGGATATGCAAAATGTGTTAGAACTGTATTCGGATGTGGAGATTTTTGCTGCAGGAAACGATGGAAGGGCAATTTTTAACGGTGTATATGCGAAGGTGGTCGAACGGAAAGAAAATGAACTGCTGCTGCATTTTACCCATGTAAACCACAGCTTCCAGAAGTTTGCAGATACAGTGTTACAGGAAGTGGAGTAAACCGGTTTTGTAATGGAATAGGAAAAGAGGCAAAATGAGAGAAGAGATTTATGGTTTTACCAAACAGCAGAATATAGATTTTCCGGGAATTATACAGTGCTGCCGTTACGCAGAAGAGGGACTTGTGGTGGCAGAGATAACGGAAGAGTTGTCAGCTCCCCTTTCTGCCCGGATTATGGAAGCAGGGCTTTTGGAAGATAGCATGGGCGATTATGAAAGGTATTTGCAGGAACTGGACTGCCATTTCCTGCTTTTTGTGTGGAGAGAACAGGAAGAGGAGAGACTGTATTTTTTCAGTGATACAAAACGGGTACGGGCATTGGAATTTTTAGATTATCTGATACCGGAATTTGGTCTGGTAAATGGGGAAGCCCATCATGCTGGAGGAAGAATTTCTTCTGCCATTCTCAAGGTGCAGATGTCTGGAATGGATCTGGATAATACGCTGGCGTATTTTCTGAAAATGTCGGCTTCTTATTTTGAAGACTGTCAGCGGATTGAAGCGGAACGCTATGGACAGGAACATGAGGAAGAAATCTCTCAGATGAAAAAATATGTGAAAAAACGGATCCCATGGGCATATGTCCGGTCTACAGATATTGTGGAAGAAGGAAAACAATTTTGTATCAAATCCCTGGAAAATGAATCCGGAATCGTCCTTACTGCGGGAGAAGAAGTGTATGTCATGATTGGCTGCCGTGGTGAAGTGTATGACATGAATCAGGCAAAATTCCAGCGTACCTATGAAGAAACGGATGAGAGCCTGGATGTGTTTAAACAGATGTTGGATTTTCTCCCGGAAGCGGAACTCATACCAGATGGAGAATACATCAGTCTGGATGAAATTGCACATCTGTGTTATCCGAAGGCAGGTTTCGGCATATATGCAAAGGAGCTGGAAAAAAGGACGAAGGTATTCCCGGCGGGAGGAAGCGAGGAGTATTACCTGGGACGTCCGGGGGACTACATGGCGGTCCGACCGGAGGACTTTTGTGACATTTATATTATTCAGAAAGACATTTTTCAACAGACATATGAAGAGGAAGAATGAAATTGATAAATAAAAAGCTGGAGATGTGGATTACATGGTCTCCGGCTTTTCTTTTTTGCACGGAAATAGAAAATTGAGAAATGTACTTTTTATTATTTATTGCATGATTCGACAAATTAAGTTATAATGGGATAAAGAATTTTTGTGTGGGATTTTATAGAAGGAATATGAAACATATCCCTTTTGATATTAAAGAGGAAGTATACCGATGACAACAATTTACCGAGACATCTTTCGGGCGATACACGAAGGAAAATGGCTTGCAATTGAATATCGGAATCAATCAGACCAAATCACAAAGTACTGGATTGGCATTCATGATTTTAATGTTGCCAAGAGGACTTTATCGGTGGAAGGACTGCATTTAGGCAAATATTCAACCCAGACATTTGACCGTATTTTTATTGATTCGATTCAATCCTCGAAAATAATCGAGGGTTCTTACTGTCCTGTCAACAAATCCTTAGTAGATGATATTTATCTGAATCCCCATAAGTATAAAATATTTTTTGATAATATAGCGAACTTAAAGATTCTGAACTATCTGGAAATGTGTAACCGCATGGACAATGTTCCTTATTACTCTGATTTTGAGCTGATTCACTATTTAGACCGTGACAGTTTTAATGGTAGAAACTATCCTTTGAGTGATGAACAGTTTAAAGCAATCGTAAAGAATTTTCAGTATAAGGCAGAAAATGATAACCGGTTAAACGGAAAATTAGTGATGCAGCAGTTAGGTATGAATGTATTAAGCATTCATACAAGAAGAGGACTGTATGTGCTGGCGTATCGGAAATTGCAGCTGGATGTGAAAAAACGGGTGCTCCGTCCGGATGACGAAATTACAATCTGTGTGGAATATACGATAGATGGGGTAAAGGAAAGTGCACGGAAATTTTTGGATGCGGATGATTTCGAACTGCTGAAAGATTTTGAGGAGAACCAGGAAAAGATTAAGGACTGTATAACAAAGAGTAATGCCAGTGTCAGTGTAGATGATATGCCATACATAATCGGGCTGGGGATGGATGTGGTACTGGATCTGCATTCGGAATATCAGGCAATTTTAGATATGTATGAAGAGGATAAAGTGACGGTTCCTATAAAAGCATTCTTTGGAGATTTGCTGAACAGACCGATACGGCATAAAGCATATCCCATTACCCTGATTGATAAGAAGGTTAATCTTGACCAGCTGCTGGCAATCAATAATGGAATGAAATATCCCGTGACCTATATTCAGGGACCGCCGGGAACCGGAAAAACAAATACCATTATCAATACAATCCTGACTGCATTTTTCAACGGAAAGACAGTATTATTCTGTTCTTACAATAATCATCCTATTAATGGAGTATTTGATAAATTATGTAATATTACATATCGGAAGAAAACAATACCATTTCCGGTATTGCGGTTAGGAAACAGGGATAAGGAAAAAGAATCCTTGCAATACATGAAACGGTTATATGAGGCACATAAGGATGCAACTATTTTCGAGGGAACACTGGATAAAAACAGAGATTACCGAATAGAAAGGACGAAGAAATTATCTGCTCTTTTGAAACAATATGAGGATGTGCTGGATTTGCACGAAAGGGATGCAACATTAACCAGGCTTTTGGAATATGAAAAAAAGAATATGAGTAATCCGGTTATGATTCCATTTCAGGCAGATTTGCAGGAAAGACAGCTTTCCCAGATACAGCAGAAAATCCAGAAGGCAGGGGTAATTACGGACGAACAGGCACTTTCCCTGTTGGATGATAATGTAGAAGACTTTAAGAAATATCTATATTATACATCTGAAAAGTACATAAAGAAAATTGGTCTGCCACAGAATGAAGAATTGTATAATATCATTTATGAAGAGGACGAGGATACTCAGCTTCAGGCATTTAAGAAATATCTGAGTAAGAAAGATAATATTAAGAAGCTGCAAAAGATATTTCCGGTTATTATTACAACTTGTATTTCAGCACATAAATTGGGGGAGCCAAATCCCATGTTTGATATGGTAATCATGGATGAGGCGAGCCAGTGTAATACGGCTGTTTCCCTTGTGCCGATTATACGGGGTGAGAATCTCATGCTGGTGGGAGATCCTCAGCAGTTAAACCCTGTAATCCTGTTAGATGAAATGGTAAACCAGAAGCTACGGAGAAAGTACAATGTAACAGATGAATACGATTACCGGAAAAATTCCATTTATAAGACATTCCTTGCCTGTGATTCTGTCAGTGATGAAATTCTGTTACATCATCATTACCGGTGTAATAAGAAAATCATTGATTTCAACAACAAAAAGTATTATAACTCCAAACTTAGCATTGCCTCCCAGAGTGCAGAGGAAAAGCCGCTGGTATATGTGGACGTTCCTAATGCAAGAACGGATACGAAAAATACGGCACCGGCAGAAGTGGCAGAGATTGTAAAATATGCTGCAATGAATAAGGATAAATCCATTGGCGTAATTACACCATTTGTTAACCAGAAAAAGCTGATAGAGAATGCGTTAAAGGAGGAGGGGTTGGAAGGGGTATCCTGTGGAACCATTCATGCATTTCAGGGAGATGAAAAGGATGTTGTTTTATTTTCTACAGCAATTACCGGACAGACGGGGCAGGGAACCTATGAATGGCTGAAAAATAATAAAGAGTTAATCAATGTGGCAACCTCACGGGCAAAGGACAAGCTGATTCTTTTATCCGATATGCAGAATTTGAACCGTCTGCACAGAGAAGATTCTGAAGACGATTTATATGAGTTAGTGCAGTATGTCAGGGCAAATGGCGAGTCTAAAATAACACCAAAAACATCCAACTCCAGAGCACTAGGAATTAAACCTTATAGCACGGTTACCGAGGAAGCTTTCTTAAAGAACTTAAATCATGCTTTGGAAAATATATGGATGTCCCAGAGCAAATATACCATTGAAAAGGAAGTTGCCATTTCCCAGGTGTTTCAGGATAATCCCAGCTACAGTGATTTGTTCTATACGGGACGATTTGATTTTGTGGTGTATGAAAGACAGGGGAATTCCCTGAA
>JBJEJE010000037.1:0-19852 GCA_051877755.1 Lachnospiraceae bacterium
GGAGGCTTCACGCCGCCAAGTCCGGAGAGTCTGATGGCGGAGGCAGGAGGCTTCATACCGCCAAATCCGGAAAGCCTGATGGAAGAGGAAGCGGTTTTGTCACAGCAGGAGGATGACATGAAGGAAGAAGAACCGGATGAAGAAGTAGAAGATATTGAAGAAGAATATGAAGAGCTTGAAGATGAATTTGAAGAAGAAACAATAGAGGAGCCAGAGGAAGAAACAGATGAAATAGAGGAAGAAGCTGATGAGCCTGAGGAGTATGATGATGATTGGGGAGAGAAAGTCTGATACTGTTTAGGGATGAATAAAATGTTGAGAAAATCATGATTCTAGAGAGGGACAATAAAACAATTCGGTTTAAGTCCCTCTTTTACTGTGTATTAGTTAGTAGGTGTTTGCGATACTATTGAAAATGTATGCTGAGTTATGCAAAACAAACAAATACCAATATGCAGGTGCTGTGAGGCCGTCGGTGCTTAATGAGAGATTTATCTCGAATTTAGCACCGCTACGAGCCGAGGGCAGCGAAAGCGTGCCTGCATTGGTTTGGTTGTTTTGGATAACTCTCATACAAAATAGTGTAGTTTTGCAAACGCCTAGTATTAGTTAGCTGTGAAAGGAGAGAAAAATGCGGATTTGGGGAAAAATAATGAAAGATAACCGTCTGGTCAAAGATATGGTAGTAAATGTGGAGGATTATACAATATCCCGAACAAAAAAAGTGTATCAGGCATTGGAAGAAATGTGTTATGAATTTGATCTCGCAAAACCAATATGGTTAGAAACCAATAAAGAGGATTTTATAAGACATTCCAGAACAAAATTTACAAGGGACAGTTTTGTGGAAGATATTGATTTTGATTATCTTGATTTTCAGGTGATTGAAGAGGATTATTAATTTTATTTCTATCACAGTTTTGCAACAGGTTTATCACATTTTAGTCACAAAACATTGGTAGGATAACATACATAGGATAGCAGATGGGCTATCTAATATATTTAGAAAGCTTTGAAAGGCAGGTTTTGACTATGGAAAATGAAAACAATAACATGAATCAGGATTCCGGTTCTACTTATCACTTTGGAAGAAATGAGAGTCCTTTTGGAAGGGAAGATATATCAGGAAATTCAACTTCTGATATGGGAAACAGTAATCCGGCAGGTGATACAGCACACAAACAGCAGGAAACAAGCGGACAGCAGACGGATACACAGAACAGGTACAGTTCACAGAGTGGTAATCCATACAGCCAGGGAAATGTGTATGGACAAGGTATCTATACTGGCAACGATTTTGCAAATGCAAACCAGACAGATAAAAAAGAAAAAAGAAAAAAGGATAAGAAAGCAAAGAAATCATCAAGTGGAAAAGCGAAGAAGGCTGGCTTATTGATTGCTTCTGCAGCTGTCTTTGGTCTGGTTGCCGGTGGTGTAATGGTTGGTGTGAATGCTGTTGGCAATAAGCTGCTGGGTAAGAATGATAAGAATACAGAAATCGCAACTGTTACAACGACCGATGCTGGAATAAAAAAGGTCAGCGAGGACGGTGTGGCTGATGTAGTAGAGGAAGTAATGCCTTCCATTGTTTCCATTACCAATACTTCTGTGCAGACAGTTCGTTCCTGGTTCCAGTCCTATGAACAGGAAGTCAGCGGTTCCGGTTCCGGTATTATTATTGGTCAGACGGATGATGAGATTCTGATCGCAACAAATAACCACGTTATTGAAGGTGCAAAAGAAATAACGGTGGCATTTAGTGATGAAACAGCAGTGGAAGCGACTGTGAAAGGTGCAGATTCTTCTGCAGATCTGGCTGTGCTGGTGGTCAATACAGAAAACATGGAAAAGGATACATTGTCAAAAATCAAAGTTGCAGCATTGGGTTCCTCAGATGATTTAAGAGTTGGCGAATCCGCAATTGCAATTGGTAATGCATTAGGATATGGACAATCCGTAACGGTTGGCTTTATCAGTGCCATTGACCGTGAAGTGGATGTGGAGGATACAAGCATGACATTGTTACAGACGGATGCAGCTATCAATCCTGGTAATAGTGGTGGTGCTTTGCTGAATGCAAAAGGTGAAGTAATCGGTATCAATACGGTTAAATATGTTGACAGTACAGTAGAAGGTATGGGATATGCCATTCCAATTTCAAAGGCCATTCCAATTATCAATGATTTGATGAATCAGGAAGTAATTGAGGAAAGTGAACAGGGTTATCTCGGTATCCAGGGAAATGATATTACGGATGAATATGCAAAGAACTTCAATATGCCAAATGGTGTTTACGTTGTTAAGATTGTAGAAGATTCTCCTGCAGATAAATGTGGTCTGAAAGCTGGAGATATCATTACCCAGTTTGGTGGACGTGATGTAAACAGCATGGAGACTTTGCAGAATATTCTTTCCAATAAAAAAGCCGGGGAAGAAATAGAGATGATTGTTCAGCGTAACAATGAAAAAGGTGAGTATAAAGAGATTACACTTAAGGTTACATTAGGTGCAAAGAAAGATATGCCGGATGACGATGAAGATGACAGTACAGAGAAACAGTCAGATACAGAGCAGATTTCTCCGGAAGATTTCTTTGATGAATTTAATGAGTTCTACCATAATTAAATAGTGTTTTATTAGTAAAACAGGGTTTTCATTTTGATGATATGTATATGGAATATCGCAAAGACATATTATCAGGGTGGGAACCCTGTTTTTTTGTGAAGAAAATGTGAAATGTATAAAATTGTTAAAAATAATATTGACCAATAGTCATTTTTGTAGTATATTTCTCTTTGAAGAAAATGACCAAAGTTCATTTTTGAAAGGAGAGATAAAAATGATTGCAGCAGGAAAATGGATTACGAAGCACAAAGCACTCATTATTATCATAAGTGTTCTGCTGATTATACCTTCCATTATTGGAATGGCAAAAACCAGAACCAATTATGATTTGTTAAGCTATTTACCAGATACGCTGGAAACCGTATCGGGCCAGGATATTATGGTAGATGAATTTGGAATGGGTGCCTTCTCGATGGTAATTGTCGAGAATATGGACATGAAAGATGTCAGTGCTTTAAAGGAAGAAATCAAAGGTGTAGACCATGTAGAAGATGTAATATGGTACGACAGTATAATGGATATTTCTGTTCCAACGGAAATGCTTCCTAAAGATATACAGGAAACATTATTCAACGGAGACGCTACCATGCTGATCGTATTATTTGATGACACTACATCGGCAGATAATTCTATGCAGGCTGTAACAGATCTTAGAAAATTAGTTGGGGAGAAATGTTTTATATCCGGCATGACTGCGTTGGTAACGGATATCAAAGATCTGGCTCTTTCAGAAATACCAATTTATGTTGTTATTGCATCAGTTTTTACGTTTATTGTATTGATGTTTACTATGGATTCCTTCGTTACACCAATTATATTCCTGGCAGGTATCGGTCTTGCAGTTCTTTATAACCTGGGAAGTAATTATTTTTTAGGAGAGACCAGTTATATTACAACCGCTTTAACTGCTGTCCTTCAGCTGGGTGTTACAATGGATTATTCCATATTCCTTTTGGAGAGTTATCGGGCGAACAAAGAAAGATTTCCGGATGACAAAGAAAGAGCAATGGCACATGCAATCTCCAATACTTTTCGTTCCGTATGCGGTAGTTCCCTTACTACTGTAGCAGGTTTTCTGGCACTTTGTGCCATGACATTTGCACTGGGACGGGATCTGGGTATTGTAATGTCAAAGGGTGTCATTATTGGTGTGATTGTCTGTGTCACCCTTTTACCGTGTCTGATACTTGTATTTGATAAGTGGATAGAAAAATGGTCCCATAAGGAACTGCTTCCTTCTTTCCATAAGCTGTCCGATTTCATCATTAAATATAGATGGATTGCCATTGCAGTCTTTGTAATCGTCATGATACCGGCAGCCTATGGCAATAACCATGTATCCATTTATTATAATCTGGATAAGGGCTTGCCGGATGATATTCCATCCTCGGTTGCTAACAGAAAATTGGAGGATGAATTTGATATGAATGTCATGCATATTGTAATGCTGCCTTCCGGATTAGATGCAAAAGCAAAAACACAGGCAATTAGCGAAATGAAAGCTGTTGACGGTGTAAAATGGGTAATCGGTATGAATTCCATTTTAGGTGCCAGTGTACCGGAGTCTATGGTTCCAAAGGAATACCGGCAGATGCTTACCAGTGATAATTATGAGCTGATGTTTGTGTGTTCGAATTATAAAACAGCTTCGGATGAAGTAAATGCACAGATTGAGGAATTGAATAGGGTTGTAAAGAAAGTAGATACGTCCTCCATGGTAATTGGTGAGGCCCCACTTACCAAGGATTTGATGGATGTCACGAATGTGGATTTGAGGAATGTAAATTATTTATCCATTATTGCTATATTTATCATCATTATGATTACATTTAAGTCCATATCCCTGCCGGTTATTCTGGTTGCTGTGATTGAATTTGCAATCAATATTAACATGGCGGTTCCGTATTACTGTAATACGCCTCTTGTATTCGTGGCGAGTATAGTAATTGGAAGTATCCAGCTTGGAGCAACGGTAGATTATGCAATTCTTATGACCAGCCGCTATCACAAAGAGCGTATGAATGGAAAAGGAAAGGCAGAAGCAGTATCGATTGCCCATAAGGCTTCCATTAAATCCATTATTATCAGCGGTTCCTGCTTCTTCGCAGCAACCTTTGGTATTACTTTATATTCAAGTATTGATATGATTGGTTCTATTTGTACGCTGTTGGCCAGAGGTGCTGTAATCAGTGTTCTGGTAGTCATCTGTGTGTTACCGGCAATGCTCTGGCTTTTCGATCCGGTTATCTGCAAAACATCATGGGATTTACGTCATGTTCCGATTGGGAAAAAGGCATTGGCTGATAATGGAGAAAATGATAAGTAACAATCTGATTGTTAAAAAAGTGATTATAAAAAGGAGGACTTTGTTATGAAATATTTAAAAAAGACTTGTGCAATTACATTAAGTGCAGCCATGGTGATGAGTCTGGCTGCCGGAGCAGGTAATGTTTCCTATGCAGCTGAAAACATAGAAAAAGAAGAAACTGTATATGTGAATCAGACAGCAGATGGTACGGTGGACAGCGTAACAGTGTCAGACTGGCTGAAAAATGTAACAGGAACCGGTGACGTTTCTGATGTTTCTAATTTAAAGGATATCAAGAATGTAAAGGGAGATGAAACCTTTACCCAGGAAAGTGACGGGAAACTTACATGGAAAGCAGAGAATGCGGATATATATTATCAGGGAACCACTGATGAAAAACCACCAGTGGGAGTGAAAGTATCCTATCAGTTAGATGGTGTGGATACAAAACCGGCTGATATGGCAGGTAAGAGCGGCGAAGTTACCATTACCATTCACTATGAAAATAATGCAGACTTTGAAGATGAAATCAATGGAAAGAAAACAGAAATGAAAACTCCATTTTTAATGGCTTCGGCAGTGATTCTCCCAGTGGATACATTCTCTGAGGTTACGGTAAGTCAGGGTAAGCTGGTATCGGAAGGAAGCAACCAGATTCTTGTAGCTTATGGTATGCCAGGGCTTTCTGATAGTCTTGAATTGTCGAATGACTTGAAGAAAGAGCTGGATGAGAAGTTAAGTGATACGGTTATCATTACTGCTAAAGTGACTGATTTTTCCATGGGTTCAATTTATACGGTGGCAACCTCTGACGAGTTTAAAGATATTGATTTAGATGATAACAGTGATTTTGATGATTTGGAAAATGCGGTTAACGATTTGGCAGATGCTACAGATGAACTGTTATCCGGTTCAACCGATTTATCAGATGGACTCACAACTTTGCAGGACAGTTTCAAAACCTATGCAAGCGGGGTGAATGATGTAAGTACAGGTGCTTCGGATTTGTCCAGTGGCGCCAGCAAACTGTCAAAGGGCGTGACACAGTATACCAGTGGTGTGACAAGCCTTGCCAATGGTGCCAGCCAGTATGTGGCAGGAACCAATCAACTGACCAGTGGTGTGAGCACCTATGTAGCAGGTGAGAAGCAGGTAGATGAAGGGGTCAGCCAGTTGTATGAGGCAAGCAAGGATTTTCCTGCCCAGTATGACCAGTTCCACAATAGTCTGAATACCTATGTCAATACGGTGAATGGACTGCCGGAAACAATAGGGGAACAGGTAAAATCCAGCGTGGGAAATATTGTAGCAGCATATAATTCACAATTAAGCAGTGTACCGACCCAGACGGTTGATATGTCTGCCGTGGAGACTGCATTAAATGCTACTGGCTTGACTGCTGATGAGAAGACAGCTGTGTTGAATGCAGCAAAAACAGCAGCTGAAAATGCTGTTGTAAAGCAGAAACAGGCAGATATGTATGCGGTCAGTGCAGTGGGTCAGAATATAGCTGCCAGTGGAGTTGATTTTTCTACTTCCTTTGCACCGTTAAAAGAGGCTGGCAGCCAGTTAGTTACAGCTTCCGGTAATCAGATTAAGCCGGGCATTGTCAGTGTGACGGGTGGAATCAAGAGTATCTATGATGGTGTAAAACAGCTTAGCAGTGGAAACGAAGCATTACTTTCTGGTGCAGACGCCTTAACAAAGAGCGGTACTTCTTTAACCAGTGGAATTGCTACGTTAAATGCCAGCACGAAGACGCTCACATCTTCTGCCAGTAAGCTTTCCAAAGGTGCGACGAAGCTTTCAAAGGGAGCATCTGAATTAAATGGAGCAACAAAAGATGTCAGCAGTGGAGTGAATGAGTTGCAAAGTGGCTCCGTGGAACTGGTAGATGGTATGAACGAATTTAAATCAGAGGGTACAGGAAAACTTCAAAGAGAATATAACAATAATGTAAAAACTGTTATTGACCGGTTCCAATCCTTGACGAAGGGTGCAGAGGAGTATAAAACATTTTCCGGTATTGCAGATGAAATGAATGGAACTGTAAAATTTATTTTCCAGACAGAGGAGATTACAACAGAGGAAGAATAATAAAAAGTAAATAGACAAAACAGGGTTTTGCGTGGTATATTAGAAACAGAACTGTTACTGTTGCATAATAATTGATTTGCAATTTCATGTGGCAGTAGCAGTTTTGTTATGATGCAACGGAGGGAACATATGGGAAAATTAGAAGATAATAAGAAAAAGAAAAAAGATGCCATTGTGAATTCTGCATTTTCATTGTTTATTCAAAATGGAATCAACGATACCTCCATTGCAGATATTATGAAAAAGGCAGAACTGGCAAAGGGAACCTTTTACCTGTATTTTAAGGACAAGTTTGAAGTCAGGGATTATCTGATCCGGAAAAAGGCGGAACAGATTTTTGATAAGGCAAGGATTGCCCTGGAAGAAAGAGAAATTAACGATTTTGAAGAAAAAATCATCTTCATTGTAGATCATATTTTAAATCAGCTGGATGAAAATAAAGTAATACTTAAATTTATTTCTAAAAACTTAAGCTGGGGGATTTTCCGGCATGCACTTACCAATATGTCTTCTGCTGATAATAGCGTAAATGCTGCAGATTTTTTGGAACAGATGTTTCAGGAGACAGATAAAAAATTCCGCAATCCGGAAATGATGATTTTTATGATCGTAGAACTGGTTAATTCCACGGCACATAATGTAATTCTTTACCAACAGCCAGTGGAATTGGATGAGCTTAAGGAAGAACTATATCCTTTGATTCGTCAAATGATACACAGCTTTGAAATAACAGAGGGTGAATGAATATTCACTGGTATTTTATATGGAATATGGTATAATGGATTATAGTTTTGAGTGCGTTATTAACAACTTGGGATGAGGCTTATGTTGGAGATGGGATTATGGGAAAACGAAAGAATATCGCACTGCTTGTCGCAATGATTGAGAATGAATTTTCTTATGCTGTTTGCGAAGGTGCAATTTTAGGAGCAAAAGAGATTGATGCGAATCTATTTATTCTGCCAGTAGGTATTATTGATGCAAACTATGATGATGTAGATGCTAACTGTTATCGGTATCAATATAGTACCTTGTATTCGTGCGTAAAATCCAAAGAAATTGATGCAGTTATAATTGAATATGGCACGGTTACATCTTTTATGGATTCTTCAAAGAAAAAGGAGTTTTTAGAGCAATTAGGTGATGTTCCGGTTATTTTGTTAGCAGGAGAAGAAGATGGATATTCCAGTATCTGCGTTGATAACCGGGCTGGATTAAATGAAGCTATTTTACATTTGATTGATGAACATAATTGCAGCAGAATTGGTTTTGTCAGTGGTCCGGTGGATACGAATCAGGATGCCAGAGAACGTCTGGAGGTTTTCCGGAAAACCATGGAAAGCCGTAATCTTTCTGTTGGAGATGACTGGATTGTATATGGGAATTTTTCAGAATTTTCTGAGGAAGTTGTTGAAGATTTACTTACCCGTCATCCGGATATTGAAGCAGTAGTATTTGCCAATGACCAGATGGCTATAGGCGGTTATAATGCCATGAAGAAACTGGGATTGGAACCAGGTAAGGATATTTTTGTAACAGGATTTGATGATAGTCCTGCTGCAATGCTTTTAGAACCGCATTTAACAACGGTAAAAGCTGATACAAAGGAATTAGCTTATCGGGCTGTGTTGGAATCAGCGAATGTGATGAAAGGGAAAGAAGTTCATCAGTTTGTAAAATCCAGATTAATTGTCCGGGAATCCTGTGGCTGTGGAGATATGTCGGTGGTGGACAGAGCTGTAGATATTATGGCAGAGCAGATGCAGGATAGTATGATTAAAAATCTGGCAGATGATATGTTTGAAAAGTATTTTAACATCTATTTTGAAAGTAATGAAACACTCCGAATGAAAAAAATCGTGGAGGATTATTTTGATTATTATCTGCATCTGGTTACCAAAGACGGATTGCTGGAGATGGACGAAGAAGAGTTCGCCGACCGATATATTGAATTCAGCCAGACTTATTTAAGCGGTTATATCGATTTAAACCAGTTTTTGTCCATTGGATACATTTTACATGGTTATTTAAGCAAGATGATTCGTGGAGAACAGGATCGATTCCGGCTTTTACAGGCAATGTCCACAGTTAATCAGGAATTGATGAGTTCCATTACCAAGCAGAAACTGGTATCAGACGAAAAGAGTAAGGTGTTTGAAATCGTACTTACCAATATTACCAGGGATATGCTGCAGTTTTCCAGAGAAGAAAAGAAAAAATACGAAACGGTTATCAAAAAGTTTCAAAGAATGGGATTTCCGTCCAGTTTTATTTTTACCTATGGTCGTGGAATTGTTCACCGGAAAGGGGAAACATGGATACAGCCGGAACGTTTTTTTGTGAAAGCATATCATAATCAGGATGATATACATTTATATAAGGGGAAAGAGAAGAGAATTAAACCAGAAACCGTATTTTCTTCCAAGTTCATGCCTGTTGACCGGCGGTTTGATATGCTGGTAATGCCATTGTTTTCCGGTGCGGAGCAGTATGGTCTGCTGCTTACAGAATCGGAGTTGGAGTATTTCCGGTATGCTTCCCAGATTGCCTGTCAGGTCAGTGTATCCATTGAAGTGCTGGAAATTCTGAAAAAGCAGAGTGCTTTGAAGAAAGAATTGGAAAAGAATCTTGCAATGACAGTTGCCAATAATAAAGTATTGAATGAGATGAGCCGTTCAGATCCGCTTACCGGAATCTCGAACCGGCGAGGTTTCCTGGATACCGTTAAACGGATTATGGAAGATGAACACAATTATGGGAAAAAGGCGGTTGCTGTTTATGCGGATATGGATAATCTGAAGATTATCAATGATGAATTTGGGCATGATGAAGGTGATTTTTCGTTAAAGACCATTGCAAAGGCACTGACTGAGTCCTTTCGGCAGTCAGATGTTGTGGGTAGAATGGGTGGTGACGAGTTTGCAGCATTTGCCATTGTCAGTCATGATAATTTTGCACATACAATCAAGGAGCGGATTCATTCTGTATTGAGAGATATGAATGCCTCTTGTGATAAACCATTCTATGTCAATATGAGTGTGGGAACGTATGAGTTCATCATAGAAGCGGATTCCAATCTGGATCATATCTTAAATGAGGCAGATGCGAATCTTTATATTGAAAAGAAACACAAGAAAAAGGTTGTATATAAAGAGCGATAACTGACAGGTTGAGAATAATGTAAGATCGGGAAAGAATCAAGATTCTATTCAATGTGAGATAGGAACTTGTTCTTTCCCATTTTTATTATATTCATTTGCAGACAACTGTCGGTTCATAAAATGTTCAATGTTTTTATTATGGGAATTGTTGACAAATAAAAAAATTAGCATATAATAGATACTTGCCTAGGGCAACTATTTATGGAAAAGAGGGAGCAGGATGGAGAATGTAGTTGGAGAGCTTTTTAAAGCAGTGCATCGGTTTCATGCAATCAGACCTAAATTTAGAAAACATGGTTCACTTGCCAATGTGGAATTTTTTATTTTAATGGGGATTTCTGTTTTGTCAGAAGAAAAAGACGAGGGTATTACATTAGGAGATATTATCAGAGAAACAGATATGTCCATGTCAGCTGCTTCTAAAAAAATTACGATATTAGAAAAGAAGGGTTTGCTCAAGCGGCATATATCCAATAAAGACAGAAGGAATGTTTATGTTACCCTGACAGAACAGGGAAAGGCAATTTGTGAAGAGGAAAAAGAAAAGAAGCATGAGTGGATCGAGGAAGTGATAAAGCGTATGGGAGTAGAAGATGTCGCACAGATGGTGTGCCTGGTAAATAGAATGTTTGATATTATGGAACAGATGGAGCAGGAGACAGCAGAGGAATTACAGAAAGGAGAATAATTGTGTTTAAGGTATTAAAATATGCAAAAAAGCGATGGTATGTCATGATTGTTATACTTGCATTGCTTGTAGTACAGGTGTTTTGTGAGCTTATACTTCCGGATTATACTTCTGATATTGTGGATGTAGGTATTCAGAACCAGGGTGTAGAATATCCGATGCCGGAGAGGATGACAGAGGAAACTTATGAAAACCTTAGTCTTTTTCTGACAGATCAGGAACAATCGGTTTTTGATACATATTACATAAAGAAAGATGAATGCTATGAAGCAAATCTTGACAGATTGTCAAAAGAAGAACGATCCAAGCTTCAGAATGCTGTCTTAAATGCAGAATTGATGGTATATCTGTTTACCAGTGACAGCGATGAAGCCAGAAATATGCAGGAACAGATGATTTCTGCCATGGGAATTCCGGTAGAAAATGCAGATATTATGGAGATTTTGAAGTCGCTTCAACCGGAGCAGCGGGAAAACATGACGGCTGCCATAAAGGAAAAGCTTGCAGATTATCCGGATTATATGGCAGAGGCCATGGGAGTGCAGTTTGCAGCAGCAGAATATGAAAAGCTGGATATTGATATGGATGATTATCAGATGGATTATTTAAAACGGATGGCTGTTAAGATGCTTGCTATTGCAGTACTGGCAATGATTGTTAGTATTTTGGTTGGTTTTTTGTCCTCCAGACTTGCCGCACATACAGCAAAAGAACTGAGGGGAAAGGTATTTTCCAAGGTGATGGGTTTTTCAAACGCGGAGATGAACCGGTTCTCTACGTCTTCCCTGATTACCCGGTGTACCAATGATGTCCAGCAGATACAGATGGTACTGACCATTATATTCCGTATGGTGGCATTTGCACCAATTATGGGATTAGGTGCGATTTTTAAGGTGCTGAATACGACCATTTCTATGGTTTGGGTGATCGTGGCAGCGGTTCTTGCAGTTTTGATGGTAATCATGGTGCTGATGGTAGTTGCCATGCCGAAATTTCAAATTATGCAGAAACTGGTCGATGGTCTGAATCTGGTATCCCGTGAGATATTGACAGGTCTTTCTGTAATTCGTGCTTTTGGCAGGGAAAAATATGAGGAAGAACGTTTTGAAACGGCCAGCAGAAGATTAATGAAGACACAGATGTTTACATCAGGAACAATGGCACTGATGATGCCTACAATGATGTTTATCATGAATGGTATCAGTGTTCTGATTATCTGGGTAGGAGCCGGCAAGATTGATACAGGTGATATTCAGGTGGGAGAAATGATAGCATTTCTTACCTATACTATGTATATCGTAATGAGTTTTTTGATGATTTCCATGGTATCTATTATGCTTCCAAGAGCAGCAGTGGCAGCTGACCGTATTGATGAGGTGTTGGATTCGGAAACTTTGATACTGGATAAAGAAAATGCAGCAGATATTCCGGAGGGAAAAGGAGAAGTATCATTTTCCCATGTATGTTTCCAGTATCCTAATGCAAAGGAATATGCCCTTACGGATATTGATTTTACTGCAAAAGCAGGGCAGACTACAGCCATTATTGGAAGTACCGGTTGTGGAAAATCCACATTAGTACATCTGATTCCAAGATTGTTTGATGTCACAGAGGGCAAGGTGACAATCGATGGTATGGATATCCGGGATATGAAAATGAAAGAACTTCGGAAAATGATCGGTTTTGTTCCGCAAAAAGGTGTCCTGTTTTCCGGTACCATTGCTTCCAATATACGGTTTGGAAATGTGAATGCATCTGATGAGGAAGTGGAGAATGCGGCTTCCATTGCACAGGCAACGGAATTCATTGATGAAAAAGAGAAAAAATATGAGTCTGAGGTGGCACAGGGTGGTAACAATGTATCCGGTGGTCAAAAGCAGCGTATTGCCATTGCAAGAGCTATCGCAAAGAATCCAAAGATTTATGTATTTGATGACAGTTTCTCGGCTCTGGATTATAAAACAGATGCGGCACTCCGGCGTGCTTTGAAAGAAAAGGTTGGTGATGCCACAGTGATCATTGTGGCACAACGGATCAGTACCATTATGCATGCAGATAATATTCTGGTGTTAGAGGAAGGCAGGATTGTAGGTCAGGGAACCCATGAAGAACTGCTGGCTGGTAACGAGGTTTATCAGCAGATAGCAGAATCCCAGCTGACAAAACAGGATTTAGAAGGAAGGGGATGTTAGCTATGGCAGAAAATATAAGACGACAGAACAAAAGAAGAGGTCCTCATGGTGGTGGAATGGGTGCACCGGCAGAAAAGGCAAAGGATTTTAAAGGTACTTTGAAGAAACTGCTTGCCTATATTTCCAGATATCATGCAGCACTAATCGCAGTTGCAGTCTTTACAGTGGGTTCTACTGTATTTAATATTATAGGACCGAAGGTGCTTGGTAAAGCTACCACAGAGATCTTTAATGGACTAATCAGTAAAATCCAGGGCGGAAGCGGAATTGATTTTGATAAAATTAAACACATTATATTGATTATGATTGGTCTTTACCTGGCATCAATGCTGTTGGGATATGCGCAGGGACTTATTATGACAAATGTTGTTCAGAAACTTGCATTTAAAATGCGAAAAGAGATTTCAGAAAAAATCAACCGGCTGCCAATGAATTATTATGACAAGCACAGTTTTGGCGATGTATTGTCGAGAATAACCAATGATGTGGATACATTGACCCAGGGATTAAACCAGTCGGTGACCCAGCTTATTTCTTCTGTGGCAACTTTGATTGGCGTTCTGGTTATGATGCTGAGTATTTCACCGTTGATGACACTGGTTGCATTAATGCTGCTTCCAATTTCGGCGATTGGTATCATGCTGATTGTCAGTCATTCACAGAAATATTTTGTAGATCAGCAAAATTATCTGGGAGATGTCAACGGACAGATTGAAGAGAACTTTGGCGGTCATAATGTGGTGAAACTTTTTACAAGGGAAGAAATGGTCTTGGAGGAATTTAATGCAACCAATGAGAAACTTTATACCTCCGCATGGAGATCACAGTTTATTTCCGGACTGGCACAACCTGTAATGACATTTGTTGGAAATCTCGGTTATGTGGGTGTTGTTATTATTGGAGGCTATCTGAGTATAAAGGGAACCATAGAAGTCGGTGACATTCAGTCCTTCATCCAGTATGTAAAACAGTTTACCCAGCCAATCCAGCAGGTGGCACAGGTGTCTAATATGCTGCAGTCTACAATGGCAGCAGCCGAGCGTGTCTTTACCTTCTTAGACGAGGAGGAAGAAGTTATCCAGGCTGAAAATCACACGGATAAGAATATAGATGACATTAAAGGAAATATTTCTTTTTCCCATGTATGCTTTGGATATTATCCCGATAAGATTATTTTAAAGGATTTTTCTGCCGAGGTAAAGGAAGGTCAGAAAATTGCGATTGTGGGACCTACCGGTGCCGGCAAGACCACTTTGGTTAAACTGCTGATGCGTTTCTATGATTTGAATTCCGGGGACATTTACATGGATGGTATCAATGTGAAGGAATTTGATAAGACAGAAATCCGGAATTCCTTTGGAATGGTGTTACAGGATACATGGTTGTTTAAGGGGACAATTATGGAGAATATCCGGTATGGAAGACTGGATGCAACAGATGAGGAAGTCATTGCGGCGGCAAAAGCGGCACATGCCCATCATTTTATCCAGACTCTGCCGGGTGGTTATGAAATGGAATTAAATGAAGAGGCAACCAATGTGTCCCAGGGACAGAAACAGTTGCTTACCATTGCAAGGGCAATATTGGCAGATAAAAAACTGTTGATCTTAGATGAAGCCACTTCTTCGGTTGATACCAGAACAGAGGTCCGT
This sequence comes from Lachnospiraceae bacterium, assembly GCA_051877755.1. Taxonomy (GTDB): domain Bacteria; phylum Bacillota; class Clostridia; order Lachnospirales; family Lachnospiraceae; genus CAG-590. The sequence goes on from JBJEJE010000037.1 coordinate 14,724, forward strand.
ATCCAGAAAGCAATGGATAATCTGATGCGTGGCAGAACCAGTTTCATTATTGCCCATCGGTTGTCAACAATCCGGGATGCAGATATCATTCTTGTAATGAGAGATGGAGATATTGTAGAACAGGGTAACCATGAAGAACTGATGGCTCGTGGAGGATTTTACTCAGAACTTTATAATTCGCAGTTTGAGGAGACCGCCTAATGGCGGTCTTCTAAAAACTTACACTGCATATAGCCATTTAATGTTTTGGTAAAAAGATTAAAGGTTTCAATGGTTTCTGTGGACCATACATCTTCATCAGAATAGTTAAAATATCCAATGTATCCAATGGTGGAACCTTCATATATAAATTTGCTCTGCATAAATTCTTTGACACCTGCAAAGGTTCCTTTTCCAAAATTGTTTAATTTAATTGCTTTTATATTAGCAGTATGGTAGGTTCCGGTAATGGAAAGTGTGTCTACTTCTTCCCATTGGACAGAACTTAATTTCTCTGTATTGGTGTCCGCATAGGGATAACTTGCAGACTGCCATTCAAAGGTTTTATCGAGATAATTGCGGTCATTTTGATATTCCCAGATTGCAATGCGGTCAATGTTCATGGCATTTCCGACATAATCAAGTGCTTTCTGGATACGGGTGACCGTATCTGAATTTTCATTTAATATTCCCAATGCATTGCTTAAAATGACAGGATTATAATGAGACTGGTTGTCTTTTCGCTCGTTATGGTAGACGGCCCGCTCTAAGGAGTCGTCATAGAGGACATATCCGTTCTTTCCATTGATTTTTGCCTGATAAACAGCAGCGTCCGCCTGTTCCATTAAATCGCTATATGGAATTGGGACATCGGTAGCGGCAATACCAATACTTAAAGTGACTTTTGGTTTGCCATTGTCTCCCGGATATTTTCTGCGGAGCTCGTTTGCATATTTCTCTGCTTTTTCACATGCAAGAGTAGGGTCTAAAATATTTGGAAGGTATACAAGAAATTCATCACCGCCGATTCGACCAACAAATCCATCATTAAATGTAAAACGCATCAGGGTATGAGCGATATCAATGATAACTTCGTCACCGGTCAGATGTCCATATGTGTCATTGATATTCTTGAAGTCATCAATATCCACCAATATTACAATATCATAGGCTCCGGACTGGATTTCTTTCAAGTGCTCCCGTACAAATGTTTCTGTTGTGGCTTTGTTGAGAAGCCCTGTCATGGAATCGGTCTGTGCACGTTTTAAAAGAGATTCCTGTTCTTTTTTCATGGAATCAATGTTACGCAAAATCCCCACCGCCCGGAGAGGTTCATTATTCTGTCCGTAAATCAGAGAAAATGTGGAGTAGTGCCATTCATAACTGCCGGTTTTATTGCGTAATTTATATTCGGTACTGTGAATGGAATCTCCACGTCTGGCAGCATCAAAAATACCGGAAAAGCTGGTGACAGTGTCTTCTGAAACATAGCCTGCATCTATAAATTTTTTTTGTGGATTCTTATAGATGCTTTTACGTCCAAATATTGTCTCATATTTCTTGGCATAAGTGATGGTGTCCGTCTTGATTTCATACTCAAATGGTATCTCTTCTGATATATCAGAAATAATTTCATATTTTCTGGCTTCCAAGTCTGCTTTCATTTCTGCAGTTTTTAAATTGGTCACGTCATTTAATACAAAATTAGCAAGTGGGAAATCTTCAGAATCTGCGTTGTCCAGGCTGGCAGCCACCAGATTCACCCAGCGGAAAGGCATGGATTTATGTTTGATACGGAACGTAATATCAATTTCATGGTCTTCCACAAGACTGGTTATACTGTTGACCACGAGAGGCAGATCCTCTTCGTAAATCATAGGGATCAGGGTTTCACCATAAAGAGACTGGTATTCTTCCTGATTATATCCAAAAAGTTTATAAAAGTAGTCATTTGCCCAGACCAAAGTAAGGGCATTGTCACAAATGTGCTTACTTAATCCACACCGGACAGACTGGGAAAATATCTCCAGATCCGAAAGTGCATGCTCACTTGCCAGGGCGGCTGTTTCTAAGGAAGAAATATCCGTGCAGCTGCACTGCAAAACTTCTCTGCCATCCTTTAAAGAGAAAACCTGTCCATTCATCAGTACCTGAAAAATTCGTCCACTGCCTTTGACAAAACGGACACGGTCACTGGTAAAATTAGAACGCTTTAACTGGTAGGAAAGGGAAGCGACCAGGTCTTCATAATCATCAGGAAAGATGAGGTTGCTGAGCAGACGGATACTGTTCTTAATATCTGAGATGCTTAGATGCATCATACTTAAAAAATGTTTGTCACACTCCAATATAGGATAAGGAGCTTTTAATTCGATAATAAAAATTCCTGTCTTGTTTGATTTTTTGTTTTCTTCCAAGTGTTGACCCTCCTTATGTGACATGATTTTATTTAATTATATAATATTAAAGCGTCTAAGACAAGAAAAAAACAATAGACGTTTGTCTAAAAACTCTGGAATATTCATTTACAGATGGCTTCAAAAGTGTTATGATAATCTACAGAGTAGTTATGAAATAATACTTAAGGGAGGTTTTTATGAACGTAAAGATTGAACAGTGGATGAACTGGATACTTTATGATGAGTTGATGGAGGGCAAGATTAATGCCCCGAAGCATTTGCTTGGTAATCATGATTACGGAGAAGGTCAGATGATTACAGCATTTAAGCCGCATTCTGTAAGTTGTAAGGTGATTGCACCTACGGGTAAAACGGAGTATGAGATGGAGAAACTGGATGATAAGGGATTTTATGCTCTATATCTGCCGAAGAAGAAATTTGCTGGAAACAAATACCGTCTGGTGACCAATTATCAGGATGGTTCTACAGTGATTTCTGCTGATCCATATAGCTTTGAAAGTCAGATTGGTTCTTTTGATATTCATCTGTTCTCAGAGGGGAATCATTGGGAAATCTATAAGAAATTAGGAGCACATCCGATGAAAATTGACGGTGTGTCCGGTACTTATTTTGCAGTATGGGCACCTCATGCAAGACGGGTTTCTGTTGTAGGAGATTTCAATATGTGGGATGGTGCACTTCATCCGATGCATATGATGGGTACATCAGGGATTTATGAATTGTTTATTCCGGATGTGGGAGAGGATGCGGTTTATAAATTTAATATTCTCACACGTTATGGGGAAGAGATTTATAAAGCAGACCCGTTCGGTAACTGTTGTCAGTTCCGTCCGGCTAATGCCAGTGTGGTAAAGGATATCACGAAGTATCGTTGGAAAGATACCACATGGATGGAGAATCGTGCAAAGGTTACAAGAACTGATGCCATGAGAAAACCGATGGCAATTTATGAGATGCATCTTGGTTCCTGGAAGAAACGGGTGGAAGATGACGATAATGGATTTTTTACATACAGGGAACTCGCGCCTATGGTTGCAGATTATGTGAAAGAGATGGGATATACTCATATTGAGTTGATGGGTATTGCGGAATATCCGTTTGACGGTTCCTGGGGATATCAGGTTACAAGTTATTATGCACCGACTAGACGGTATGGTGATCCGGAAGATTTTATGTATTTTGTAGATTATATGCATAGAAATGGAATTAGTGTGATTCTGGACTGGGTTCCGGCTCATTTCCCAAGAGACGCGCATGGTCTTGGAAAGTTTGATGGTATGCCGCTTTATGAACATCCGGATTCCAGACGTGGGGAACACCCGGATTGGGGAACCTACATCTTTGATTTTGGACGCAATGAAGTATCCAATTTCCTGATTGCAAATGCTATATTTTGGGCAAAGGAGTATCATGTAGATGCTCTTCGTGTAGATGCGGTTGCATCCATGCTGTATTTGGATTATGGCAAACAGGATGGTAACTGGCTTCCAAATGAAGATGGCGGTAATGAGAATTATGATGCAATTAAGATGCTGATGAAGCTGAATAAGACAGTGGAAGAACTGGAGCCGGGTGTATTTGTTATTGCAGAGGAATCTACCGCCTGGGCAGGTGTGACTGCTCCGGTATCCATGGATGGCCTGGGCTTCCTGTTTAAGTGGAATATGGGCTGGATGAATGATTTTCTGGAATATATGAAATTAGACCCATATTTTAGACAGTTTAATCATAACCGCCTGACCTTTAGTTTGATGTATGCATATTCAGAGAACTTCATTCTGGTAATATCCCATGATGAAGTGGTACATTTGAAGTGTTCCATGATCAATAAGATGCCTGGACTTCATGATGATAAATTTGCTAATCTGCGTACGGCTTATGGTTTCATGTATGGTCATCCGGGTAAGAAGTTATTATTTATGGGACAGGAATTTGCCCAGCTTCGTGAGTGGAGTGAGGCAAGAAGCCTTGACTGGTTCCTGATGGACGGAGAAGATGCAAAAAGCCATAAGGGCATGCAGAATTATGTAAAAGCCCTGAATAAGCTGTATCATGATTATGATGCAATGTATTTTAACGATCAGGATCCAATGGGATTTGAATGGATTAGCTGTGATGATCCACAAAGCAGTATCGTATCTTTCATCCGTCGTGGTTCTACTGCAAAGAATCAATTAATCTTTGTATGTAACTTTACACCGGTTGACAGAGATGGATTTATTGTGGGAGTTCCATGTGCCGGCAAGTATACAGAGATACTGAACTCTGACTCCGAAGAATTTGGAGGTCTTGGCCGATTAAATGCTGTACCGCTCAAGGCTTCGGATGAGCCATGGAATGGAAGAGATCATTCCATTACCATGCATCTGCCACCATTATCTGTTTGTGTATTTAAGTATGATTATAAGGAGCCGGCACCAAAGAAGACGACAGCAAAGGCTCTTCCCAAGAGTGCACCGGCGAAGAAACCGGCAGCAAAGACAAAGAGAACGGTTTCTAATAAACCGGTGGCAAAGAAAACAGAGAAATAATTTCATACATATAAAATTGCAGAATGTTTCTACTTCATAAAAAGATGATAGAACCATCATGTGCAAATTCACAAGAAACGCGAAGAAATGCTACGAAATATCGGCATTTTTTCGCGTTTCTTTTATAGAAATTTTCTTGAAAGCCTGTAATCTTTGTGCTACACTTGAAACCGTATGTATAAAAATTAAATCCCTGTTT